>DATDFT010000248.1:0-32255 GCA_036522475.1 Pyrinomonadaceae bacterium
AAAGGCTCCGCAACCACGGCGAATCCGAGATTTTGATCTGCCGATAGAGGAACGACCGCAGCCCTTAGACCATCGACCGTCACCACGCCGGAGCTTCGCGCCCGCGCCTGTTCGACAGTGAGCAGAGGAATCGCGAAACTCTTCCCGGAAAGGTTCTTGGACCACGCGATGGGCCGGCCCGTGTTGTCGATTACTTCCACGTAGTGATTCGGGAAGGTCAATTCCGCCAGAACAACTTCGCCTGCCTTTGCGAGCGAGTGTTGCTCCTCGAGCTCTTCAACGTACGCGCTCGCTACGGTCTGCGCAGTCGAGTGCAACGACTCATCCTGCCGTTGATGGAAGATAGCCGCGGCCGCGTAGTAAATGAGGAGTGCGAAAGCGATTAGCGAGAGGCCGAGTACACCGGCGTACCAGAGTGTTAGCCTTGTTCGAACCGAATCAAACATACAGACACGACATCATACTGCCGCGAGCTTAGAAGCTCCACGTCAGCCCGATGCCGTATTGGCGCGTGCGTCGATCTATTTCAGGCGTGATAGCAGGGTGCCAGAGCTTGGTGACTGGTCCATCATCGTCTGAAGAATCGATCAGCTTGTCATGACGTTTGTGGTAGACATACTTGCCGATTGCGTACCCCAGCGCGCTGCCAACAACAACGTCTGAAAGATAGTGTTTGTGTTGCCCGAGTCGAGCAAGGCTGACGGCAGTGGCCGTCGCAAACGCAGCTATCTGGACGCTCCTGCGGTTGTGGTATTCGCTGGCAATGATAGTCGCAGCCGTCCACGCCTGGGTGGCGTGACCAGAAGGAAAAGAGTTTCCACCCTCGAAGAATTCGCTACGTTCGCTGCCTGTCATCGGTCGTGCGCGTTGAGTAACACCCTTCAGCGTCTCGAAGACGATAATGCTATCAATGGTCGCTTCCGCTATTAACACACCGGTTTCTCTGGCTCGCGCATCGTCTTTCTTACGACCAATCAGGTAAAAGGCTCCGGCCGCAGCACCAACGCCGTAAACTGATCCGGCATAACTGACGGCTCGACTCGTGCCGACCTGGTCCTGGAATTCAGCGATCTCGTCACCAGTGATGCGATCAGTTGTGAACAGCGCCATCAGGCCGACACTGCCGGGGAGGACCCACTTCGTATCACCGCGTCGAATATGAAACGGCGCGGTCCAGATCGTCTTCTGGTCCTCGAGAATATGCTTGAAGAAGTCTTTTTCAGGTAATGGGGTTGGTGCAGGAGTTTGCGCAACGGCAGTAAGCGCAGCCGTCACTGCAAGAATGATCATGCCGAAGAGGCAACGCGATCCACTGTTTCTCCGCATGTTTTAATTTTCCTCGATTGATGAATGTTCTCGTCGTAACATTGCGTAAACGGTCGGCGTGACGATCAGCGATAACGCCAGCGCCATTGACAAGCCGCCGATCACGGCGATCGCCAGAGGCTGCAAGAGTTCTGAACCCGCTCCAATCGCGAGCGCCAGAGGCAGCATGCCGAGCATTGCCGCGAGCGAAGTCATCAGCACTGGTCTGAATCGTCGCCGGCCGGATCGCAAGAGTGCGAGCCGGAGCGTGTCTCCGGCAGCGAGATGCTCTTCGACTGCATCGAGCATCAGGATTCCGTTCTTCGCGACGATGCCGACGATCATGATCATGCCCATCAACGACACAACATTCAACGTCGAACCGGTGATGAACAACGCCAGCAACACGCCGCTCAGTGCGAGCACTGCGCCGGTCACGATTGCGATCGGATGCGCATAAGAACGAAATTCGATGAGCAGTGTGATGAAGACGAGCAGCACAGCGAGGATCAAAGCAAGCGCCAACTCGCGAAAGCTGGATTGCTGCTCCTGGTAAAGTCCGCCGTATTCGACTGTCATTCCCGGCGGCAGCTTCACGTCCTTCACCATCTGCTGTTGAATCTGGCGAATCGCCGTGCCGAGATCGTTTCCTTCCAGACGACCGGTGACCGCCACCATCTGCCTCAGGTTCTCGCGCTCGATCTCCGCCTGGCCTTTGTCAATCTCGACGTCAGCAACCTGATCGAGACGGAACAGTTGCCCTGATGAAGAACGCACCTGCAACGCCTTCACCTTGTCCAGTGAGGTGCGAACGTCGGCCGGAAAGATCACTCTCACTTTGATCAAACGGTCCTGCTGCAAAATCGAAGAGGCAGAATCGCCCGACATCGCGGTGGTGATCGTGGTCGCGACGTCGTTCGCCGTCACTCCAAATTGAGAAGCACGCGCGGGATCGATGTTGAATGTCACCGCTGGTCCACTGATAACGACTCCGTTCTTAGTATCGACGACACCGGAAACTTTCTTAATCGCGGTCTCAACTTCATCTGCCTTTGTTTGCAGGGCCGCGGCGTCTTCGCTGAAGAGTTTCACTTCGATTGGTTCGGGATTTCCTTCGAGATCTCCGATCACGTCAGGCACGATGCCGACAAATTCAATGTCCAAAGCCGGCTCGGACTCGGCGATCTTACCGCGCAGTTCTGCAATCACATCCTCAGTGCTGCGTTTGTGATCGGATTTCAGCTTGACCGCAAAATCACCTCGATTCGGTTCAGTTACGAAAAGGCCCATTTCGAGCCCCGTGCGTCGCGAGTAACTTTCGACTTCGGGTGTCTTCATCAACATCTCTTCGACGTGACCCAGCATACGATTAGTTTCTTCGAGTGAAGAACCTGCCGGCGCGAGGTAGTCGAGCACAAAAGCGCTCTCGTCGAACTCCGGCAGGAACTCGGAGCCGAGGACGTGATACAGCGCGTAGGAACCCGCAAGCACGAGAACGATTACGATGCCAATGATCCAGCGCTGATCGAGTGCAAGGCCCAAAACGGATTCGTAACGCCGGATGATCGCTCCCAGAATTCTGCCGCGACTCTCCTCATCGTCAACGCTTTCCGTCGCTTTAGCCCTGACGAATCGTTGCGCGAGCACCGGCGTGAATGCGAGTGCAAGCACGAGCGAAGTCAGCAGCGCCACCGACATCGTGAGCGCGAGTGAACGAAAGAAAACACCAGTGACTCCGGTCAACAACGTCAACGGAAGAAAGACGACGACGGGCGTAATCGTCGAACCGATGATCGGAACAGTGATTTCAGAAACAGCGGTCTGAACCGCTTCGCGACGCGATTGCCCGCGCGACATGTGAGTGTAGATGTTTTCGACTACAACGATCGCATCGTCGATCACAAGACCAATCGCAGCAGCTACGCCGCCGAGTGTCATCAGATCGAAACTGAGCCCGGTCAGCCACATCGCGAGAAAAGTGACGAGCACCGTGACGGGAATGACGAGAATCGCAACGAACGTAGTGCCCCAGTTTCGCAGAAACACGTAAAGAATCACGACCGAGAGCAAAAGCCCGACCAGGATCGAGTCGCGCACGGAGCTGATTGAATCGCGCACGAGTAGCGATTGATCGTAATAAGCTGCGACGCGAACGTCTTTCGGGATCTGCCCGCGCATCGCGGTCAACGCACCTTTCACCGCATCGACAACAGCGACTGTATTTGCATCCGGCTGGCGATTGATGTTCACAAGCGCGGCCGGATGCCCATCGGCAGTGACGATCGTGTACTGCGGTTCAACTCCGGGAGCGACAGTCGCAACATCCTCGACGTGCACCGGTGCGTTGTTGACAGTCGCGACGACGATGTCGTTGAGCTCGTCGGGTCTTTTTGCCTGACCACTGATCAACGCGAGCTCGAGTTGATGATTTTCTTCGATTAGACCTGGAGAAACTATGATGTTTGAGTTTTTGATCGCTTCGACAACTTGTTGCGCGGAGACGTTGTGGGCCGTCAATTTTTCGGGATCGATCGTGACGTGAAACTCGCGCGTCTTGCCACCTGCGACACCGACAATCGCGACACCCGGCAAGCGTGCGAGCTGTGGCCGCACTATGTAAGTCGCGAGATCGGTAAGCGTAGCCTGGTCGCGCTTGTCTGATGTCAGGCTGTATCCGATGACGGGGAAGACGGCAAACGTGAGTCGATCGATATTGCGAATCTCCGCGGTGGGTGGAAGCGTGGTCAACAGTTGCGACATGCGCGCCTGGACCAGGTTCAACTCCTGCCGAATATCGCCTCCCCAGTCGAAGAAGAGACTAATCTCAGCAGAGCCGCGGGCCGTCTTCGATCTGATTCGCGTGATGCCCGGGATGCCGTTCATCGCCTCCTCGATCGGGCGTGTGACTGAGACGAGCGTCTGCGACGCCGGTGCTTCGCCGTTGTCGACGATGACCACGATCCGCGGAAAGTCAGTCTCCGGAAAAATCGCCACCGGCAATTGCCACGTCGCGTACAAGCCTGCCGCACACAGCAGCACTACGATCACCACGATCGCGCGCGACTGGTATGCAACGATACTCGCGAGGTTCATTCGTCTTTATCCGCGTCTTTTTTGCCTTCCTCGTTTGTCTGTGGCTCCACTTTTGTTTTATCCGGTAGAGCGTAGTTACCCTCGACGACGACCGTCTCCCCACCCTTCAATCCCTCAACTATCTCGATCTTGTCCGCGGTGCGAATGCCGGTGGTGACCTTCGTTTCGTGGGCCACGTTATCGGCATCGACAACCATCACCGTTCCTTCTTTCGCATCGCTCGTTTCGAGCGTCACAGCGGATGTGGGAACCACAATCGCGTCGTTCTTGGAGTTCGTAAAGACAGTCACCTGCGCGGCGCCGTTCGCACGCAACTTTCCCTCGTCATTCGCGAGAGTCACCCAGACTTCAACGGTGCGGTTCGTTGGATCGCTCGATCTGCCGAGCAATGTGACTTGCCCGTGCATCTCTTCGGCGGATGCGTCAGTTGGAACAACAGTGACGGTGTCGCCGGTTTTCAGGTCGGCCACCGCAGTGTCTGCAAACGGAGCCTTGACGATCACTGTGCTGGTGTCGGCGATCGTCACCAGCTTGCCGCCCGACGAAGCAAATTCGCCTTCATACTGATACTGATCGGTGACCATGCCGGTGATGGGCGCGCGGATCGTGGCGTAGCTCAACTGCGCATCGAGCGTGGCGACGCGCTGTTGTGCCTGTGCAGTTCGCGCAGCCGCGAGCGCGCGATCGTTCGGATTTAGCGAGCGCGTTCGCAAGGCGACGGTCTGTTCCTGTAGACGCAACTCGTCTTCAGCGGTCGTCAGATCGAGTTGTGAGGATTCGAGATCTTTCTTTGAGATGCCGCCTTTCTCAAACAAAACGCGACGCCGTTCGTAAGTGGCGCGTGCGTTGTTAACTTTCGCTCGCGCGTCGAGCAATGCTTTCTGATCTTCCGCGTTTGTCTTGGGGATTGTGCCGGTAATGAGACTGCGTTCGTTTGCGCGAGCTTCGTTGAGTGCGGCGACCGCCTCCGCGCGCTGCGCCTGGAGATCGCGCGACTCCAACACTGCAATCACTTCGCCGGCATGGACCACCTTGTTCTTCAACAGCGCCATCTTCTTAATCTGCGCGCTGACCTTCGCGGCGACGTCGGCTTTCTCACGCGGCCAGATCGTGCCTACGGCCGAAATCGGTTCCGAGATGTTTCCTTTTTCAGCCTTGACGACTTTGACGCTGACCGTCGGTGTCACTTCGGTCTCGCCTTCAGTCGCAGATCTCTTCAGCCGCCAGATGACCAGCGCAATCAGCAGCAGGACCACCACCGCGCTGCCGGCAATCAGGACGATGTTGCGCTGACGGACGATGCGCGCTCGTCTCTGCTCGCTCAGGAGACGATCGACTTCTTCATCCGGGATTCTGTTCGGGTCGTCGCTCATGTGTTCTCACTGGCCGGTCGCCAGGCGCAAACGCGCCAGCGCCGTCTGGTAATCGAAGATCGCCTGGTACAAAGCGTTGCGCTGCTCGACCAGCGTCGTCTGCGCATCGGTGACTTCAACGATTTGCGCTTCGCCCGCGCGATAACGTGCGATCGACGCGGAAAGGTTGTCCTGTGCTTTCGTCACGCCGTCGCGCGCGAGGTTGATGCGCGCTGCGGCATTCGTGACTTGAGCTTGTGCCGCGTAGAACTGTTGCGTGAAGCCACGGAGCGCGATTGTTCGTTCGTTCTCAGCCACCTCGACACGCAAACGTGCCTGCCGTTCGCGACTGCGACTCGCACCCCAATCGAAGATCGGAATCGAGAAACTGATTGATGCCCCGACGCCCGTGTGTTCCTTCAAGCGCGGAGCCTTCATCGAATCGGTGTCAAAGCCGCCGTTCACGGAATAAGACAGCGACGGCAGGCGATCGGCGCGTGCGATCCTTATCTCCTCGCGGGCGGCGCGCAGTTGCTGTTCCAACTGCGTGAACTCCGGCCGTCGCGAAATGTCTTCAGCTCTGAACTGCTGGTACTCGGAGGGGATCGGCAACGCGATCGCGAGGTCTGTGGTGCTGATGGGACGAGTGAAATCGTAACCGACGAATACGCGCAGCGATCCGGCCGCTACCGCCTCGCTCGCTCGTGCTTTGTCCAGTTCGTCGCGGCGCGCGATTGTTTGCAACTGCGCGCGCGTCAGATCGACTGAAGCAACTTCACCGCCGCTCAGCAACAGCGAAGTGATGTGTTCAAACTCTTCCGCGGCCGCAAGATTTGTTTCCGCAGCGCGAACCTGTACGTTCGCGAGCGCGAGTCCGTAATACGCTTCGACTACTGCCTGGGCCAACTCGCGCCGCGCGACTTCCGCGCCCGCGTGAGCAGCCGCGAGTAGCGCTCGATTCTTTGCGAGCGTGGCACGCAGCCGTCCCGCGATGTCGAAATCACCCGAGACGTTGACGAAGGCGTCATAAACGCCAATGCCGTCCGCGGAGACGAAACTCGGACCACGTGGTTCACCGGGCGGCAATCCGATCGCCGGCGACGTGTAGATGTAACTCAGCGGCGTGCTGACTTTCGGCAGAAATGCTGCCTGAGCTTGTCGCACGTCTTCAGCGGCAATGCGTTCATTCAGAATCGCTGTTTGAAAAGTTGATGCTTGCGTGTTTGCGAGCCGCAATGCTTCCTCGAGTGAAAGTGGCGCCAGCGAAGGTGAAGGTGAAGGAACTTGCGCGCGTGTTGCAACTGCGCAGACGAGCGCTATCAGTACCGCAAGGGGGATTGCCCTGGGCCTCGAGAGTTTCAGCATACTCAGTCCGCGATGGGCTGAGTATACTCAGGAAAGTATTAATAGAAGATTAATAGACCATCGCAAATTAATGTCGGGATTCAAGAATGTATCCTTCACCGCGACGAGTGTGCAGCAATTTGTGCAAATGTTTTCCGTCGATCTTTTTCCGCAGGCGGTTTATGTAGACTTCGATAACGTTCGAGAAAGGATCGAACGTGTCATCCCAAACATGGGCCGCGATCTCCGCGCGCGAAACGAGTTGGCCCGCACGCCGAGCGAGGTATTCGAGTAACGCATATTCTTTTGCGGTCAGTTGCACTTCATCATCGGCGCGCGAAACGCGATGACTTGCTGCGTCAACAACGAGGTCTTCAATCTCTAAAATGTCAGGACGGAGTTGTGAATCACGACGCAGCAACGCGCGGATGCGCGCGAGCAGTTCGCGAAAAGAAAAAGGCTTGGTCAGGTAATCGTCAGCTCCGGCGTCAAATCCGGCGAGTCGATCGTCAACTGCGGCTCGCGCGGTCAACATCAAAACGGGGATCGAATCTCCGCGCGTGCGCAGTTCGCGACAAACCTCATAGCCGTCGCGTTGCGGCAACAGGACGTCGAGAATGATCAGGTCATAATCATTGATGGACGCCTGGTACAGGCCCGCCGCGCCGTCCTGCGCGATGTCGACGGCGTAGCTCTGCTCGCGCAAACCCTTGGCGATGACATTCGCCATGCGCGGCTCATCTTCAACCAGCAAAATTCGCATTCGGCGCTCATTGTGAAGCTTCGCCCCGAACGGTTCAAGCCGTTATCCGCATTGTTTCCGAACGACGACCACAAACTTAATGACAAATTTCGGACAGATCTGCTGGCATGCTGGATGCTAATTTTCTGTGCGGCTGTAGATCAATGGCGGTAAATACCAAAGATTACTACGCGGTGCTAGGCGTGCAGCGCGGTGCATCCGACGATGAGATCAAGAAGGCTTATCGTAAGCTGGCGCGTAAGTTTCACCCCGATCTCAACCCGGGTGACAAAGCTGCCGAAGACCAGTTCAAGCAATTGCAGGCGGCATACGACGTACTCTCAAATCCGGAGGATCGAAAACTCTACGATGAGTACGGCGAGAACTGGCGTGCGGTTAAAGCCGGAGCCGGAGCGCCGCCGCCTCCGGGATGGGAACGTGCTGAAGGAGCGCCGCGCGGACGCGCGGGTGGATTTGATTTCAACGACTTTGATTTCGGACGCTTCAGCACTGGCGGCGCAGGAGGCTTCGACATCTTCGAAGAGATGTTTGGAGGCGCGCGCGATCGTGGTCCACGTCGTGGTCGCGGGCACGACATTGAAGCTGAACTCGAGTTGTCGCTTGAGGAAGCGCATCATGGCGGTCGCCGCACCTTACAGATGCAGGGAGCGGAGCCGATCGAAGTAAACATCCCTGCCGGTATGCGTGACGGCTCGATAATTCGCCTCGCTGGGCAGGGCGGTAGTGGTGCAGTTGGCAGCGAACCCGGCGATCTCTATCTACACATTCGACTACTGCCGCATCCAGTGTTTACATTGAAGGGTGACGATCTGGAACTGGAACTCTCGATCGCGCCGTGGGAAGCAGTTCTTGGCGGCAGCGTCGAAGTGCCGACCATCGACGGCAAGGTTGAATTGAAAGTTCCTGCGGGCGCGAAGGCCGGACAGCGTTTACGTCTGCGCGGTCAGGGCTTGAACAAACGCAAGGGTGGACGAGGCGATGAATTCGTGCGATTGAAGGTCGTGGTGCCGAAAGAGGTGAGTGCTGAAGAACGCCGCTTGTATGAAGAGTTGAAGGGCGTGTCACGATTCAACCCGCGGAGTTAGTAAAATGTGGACAGCCGATTTTGAGCTTGATGAACCGTTAACCTTCGACGTGGTCGCCGGAATCGTCGGTGCAAAGCGTTCGCTCGTTGTCCAGTTGGTCCAACACGGACTAATTGAGACTGTCGACACCGGAACGGATGAGCCACGCTTGCCACGACGCGTGGTGGTCCGCATTCGTCGCATGCAGAGATTGCGGCGCGATCTCGGAGTCAACTTCGCTGGCGCGGCAGTCATTCTCGACCTCGTCGGACGAATCGAACAACTTAATCGCGAGTTGGCGGAAGCACAGTCGAAGTAGATGGAAATAAGAGGAGGAGTGATGAAATCGAAGCAGTTGATCGGAAGCGTCGCGTTGATGGCAATGTTGCTGGTGGGTTGCAATAGACAAAGGCAGCAGAACTTTCGCCTGGCAACGTCGTCAGATGCGCCTACGAATAATTCGTCGACCGCGCCCGCGCCGGCTAGTGCGCCGGGAGTTTCATATGCAGACGTAGTTACGAAGGTAGCGCCGGCGGTGGTGACGATTCATTCATCGATGCGCGTGCGGCAACCGCAGCAGTTTCCGTTTATGGATGATCCGTTCTTTCGACGATTTTTCGGCGAGCGCACGCAACAAGCGCCGCCCGTCGAACAGACCAGGCAAGCGTTGGGCTCGGGCGTCATCGTCAGTAAGGATGGTTATATCGTGACGAATCATCACGTAATTGATGGAGCTGAACAGATCAGTGTGGACCTGAATGACGGTCGCTCGATGGAAGCAAAGGTCATCGGTTCCGATCCGCCGAGCGATCTCGCCGTGCTCAAGGTGAATGCTAATAACCTGCCGACGCTAACCTTGGGCGATTCGGATCGTGCTCGCATTGGTGACGTCGTACTCGCGATCGGCAATCCACTCGGTGTGGGCCAAACTGTGACGATGGGAATCATCAGTGCCAAAGGACGGCAGACTGGTCTGAGTAACGGCAGCTTTGAAGACTTTCTGCAAACGGACGCGCCGATCAATCAAGGCAACTCAGGTGGCGCGTTAGTAAGCACGAACAGCGAGTTGATCGGGATCAACTCGCAGATCCTTTCGCCGTCAGGTGGAAGTATCGGGCTCGGATTTGCGATTCCCTCGAACATGGCGCGCACCGTGATGGAACAACTCATCAACAACGGCAAGGTGCGTCGCGGTCAGCTTGGGATCATCGTGTTGAAGATCCCGTCGGAAGAAGCGTCGAAGCTGGGTGTGACGCAGGGACCGGGCGTCGTTGTTTACCAGGTGCAACCGGGGAGTGCCGCGGATCGCGCCGGACTGAAACAGGGCGACGTCATCACCGCGCTCAACGGGACGACGATCACCGATCCGAATACATTTCGCAACATGATTGCCGGCAACGCTCCGGGCACGGAGGTAACCTTGACAATGAAACGCGACGGCAGCGAGCGCCAGGTCCGCGCGACACTCGGCGAATTCACTCCGCAGGCCGAACGACCGCGTGAATAGGGCACAAAAAAGTCTTAACAGGTCTTTCATTTTGTGTCTTTGTGCCTTTTTGTGGCCAAACTCAGTTTTCCGGAAGGGAGTGGAAGCGTTTGAGGTGTTCGCGGTAGGCGAGTAGTTGGGATTCGAATTCGGCCTTGCTTAAATCCAGTTCCGCGCGAATGACTTGAGCGCCGTGACCGAGACGTTCGAGCCGCTTGTCGGCGTTCCAGTAGAGAAAGCCTGCCCGGCGATCGATGAGATCTTCGAGCGTGCAGACCATCTCGTGACGACACACGTACTGCACCTCCGCGCGAATCGGCTCAGCCGTAGGATCGGTCTCCTGCGTTATCGCTGCACAGATATCATTCGCGTCGAGACCATAACGTTGATACAGAACGCGGAAATACGAAGTCAGTCGTGGGGAACGCCTTACCCAGTACGCCAAGCTCTCTGCCACAGCTTCGTTCGTGCCGCCGATCGAAACCTTGTGAGTCTTGCAGTTGGACCACGCTCGATCGCGACCGATCAGCTTGATGACGCGTTCGAGCACGCGTTCGGCAGTGATCCGCGCGGTCGTGAGTTTGCCGCCCACCACGTTGACGAGCCCCGATGCAGATACTTCAATATGATCTGCGCGCGTCACTGAGGCTGAATCCGTCTGATCGCCATTTGTGAAGAGTGGACGAAATCCACTGTAAACAAACTGCACTTTGCTGCGGTCGAGTTGTGCTTCGGGCATGAAGCGATTGAGCGATGAGAGCAGGTAATCGACGTCCGTCGCCCCGGGTATCGGCAGATCCGGACTCGCCTCTTCCCAGTGGTCCGACGTTCCAAAAAGGAAGCACTCTTCGTGCTTCGCTAAAAAGAGCGAACGACCGTCGAGCGGCGATGAGAATACGATCGTCGTCGACAGCGGTACGTCTTCTTCAGCAAAAACGAGATGCGTGCCTTTTGAGAATCGCTTAGGCTTTGCACTGCGATCTCCATCGAGCCGGCGAACCTGATCCGCGAAGATGCCGGTGGCGTTAACTACGGCGCGCGCGCGTATCTCGTATTGATCCCCGCTCAGCTCATCGTAAACTCGCGCGCCGCTGACCCGGCCGTTTTCACTGAGCAGTTGAGTGACTGGCGAATAGTTGACAGCGACACCGCCGTTTGCGACGCCATCCTTCAACACTTCCATGGTCCAACGACTGTCGTTGATAACAGCGTCGTAATACAAGCATCCGCCCGTCAGTCCTTTCGCGGGCAGTGCAGGAGCCAGCGACAGCGTCTCTTCGCGGCTGAGAAAACTGTGGAACCTGTGATTGTTGAATCCGGAGAGCGCTTCGTAGGCAAGCATGCCGAGACGCATCAGCAGGCGTGACTCCCCTTGATTTCGGTAAAGCGGGACGAGGAAGGGAAGGGGGCGAACGAGTCGTTTGTTGAGACGAATGTGCAGGTTGCGTTCGTGACACGATTCCCAGGCGAGACGGAGTCCGAGATTCTTGATGTAACGCAATCCGCCATGAATCAGTTTTGAACTGCGTCCGCTCGTGGCGGAAGCGAAGTCTTTCGCTTCGACGAGTGCGACTTTCATCCCGCGCAGCGCGGCGTCGCGAAACACTGACGCGCCCGTGATGCCACCGCCAATAACGAGCAGGTCAAATTTCTCTTCCGTCAGTTTGCGGAAGATCGACGGGCGCGAACGTTTGTTGAATGTATCGAGCGCCATAATAAGCGGCTTCTCAGTACGTGGTTAATCTGATCGCGACCAGACTCGATGTCGAACGTATCTAAGCCGCAGTAGTTGAGCATCGCTTTGTAAACGTCGGGTGTGTAGTAGTTTGCTTTGTAGCCGATGTAACGGCCGGAAAGTGCGTACGCTTCAGGTGTGAAGCAGTCAGTGATCAGCACGCCGCTGTCTTTCAGATTCTCACTCAACCACGCGAGATGACTCAGCGTCTGCGGCTTCGGCAACCAACTCGAGAGCCCGACGAAGAGAGCCATATCAAACGGGCCAGTTTGTTCAAGCTTTTTGAGTAGCACCGGGTCTGTGATGTCGCCGCGATAAAATGTGAAATGAATCCCGAGGCGTTTCGCGCGAGCACTCAACTCTTCACACAAGACACCGTGCGGATCGAGATCAGCCGCCGTGATGTGAACGCGTTTCATCGATTCAGGGTCTCGCCGGCCGATTGCTTCCAACGGTCGAAAGAGATCGTACGCGAATCCGCTCGGCGCAGTGAAGATACGAATCTCTTCACCGGCCGCAAGACGCGCTTCGACCTCCGGTTCGATCTTCTTCACGAGAATCTGAAGGCGATCGTAAACCGCTCGATGAAGTGAGTATTCGAGAAAGACGCGATCGAGTGGCCCATAATCTTTTTCATCGCGATCGTAGATCACACGCATTACGCCGGCGGAGTAACCCTCTTTCAGGAACAAGCGGCCCAGCTTCGAAAAGAAGAACGTCGGCTCACGCCATGCGCCGCTGAACCATTTTGCGACCAGGTACCGGGAGAAATAACGAGGGTTCAGAGTTTTCCGGCGAATCGTTTCGTCCGCGAGATCCGTCGTGCCGAGCGGTGAGTCTGATTCTCGCGTGGCAATGTGCGCGGAGATCAGGTGTGGTCTAAGCACTTCGCTGACAGCTCGCAGCGTCTCTCCGAGTGACAGCTCATCGACGCGAATAACACGTGCCGACTCGCTCGCGCGATACGCCTGAAACGCCTCCACAGTCTTGAGATACATCTCGCGCGCTTGAGTCAGATCCGCGAGGTTCTCATGCCGGTCGATCTTCTTCCCGCGTTCTTTGATTCGACGCAGCGCGAGCTCAGGCGAGAGGTCGAGAAAGATCACCACGTCCGGAAGCCAAACGGCATTCAATCGAAGCAGCCGATTCAGCTTGTAGATGAACTTGCCTTTTCGCAGTGACGGCAATCGCCGGCTATTCTCCGCGGACACTGGTTTGTTATCGAGAATGTACGAGAAAACTGCCTCCAGATCTTTCGCTTCGGGAGCATTTGCTTGATTGCCGGAGCTTGCCGCGCGCAAGTAATTACTTGCGCGTCCGGTCGTGGATAAGAACGCATTGCCGTCACTCACGAACAGGCTTGTGCGATATTTGCGGGCCAAGGCCTTAGCAGCGCCGTCTTGTGAAAGCATCTGGGCGAGCTTGAACACAGCGTAAAGTTTCGGATGGTCAACGAGTGCCTTGGCGGTGCGCTTGAGTCTGAGGGCGAGACGCGCGCGGACTGGAAGTCCGTCCGGATAAAAGCGTGACGCTAAATGATCCTCGTCAGGCGCGACGATGCGAAACGTATCGCCGGCAGAACCAACGACGCACCCGGTTTCCGCCGCGAGTATGCCGGGCAAAGCCGCAACTACCGAACTCTTGCCGCTGCCGTCGATTCCTAAAATACAAACATGCAGACTCATTGAGAGTCTCCATTCCGCCGGTAATTCGGACCAGGCACGAAATCGATGGACCCGGCGACTGCGAGACTGAGACGCCCGTAAGTCGTCACCGGATCCTCGTCGAGGAAGAATTGAACACACTCTCGATCGGCGAATCGAATCTCGAGATGCCGGCCGTTTTCGATTCGGAAGTAGGACGTTCCTCGAAGTGAGAGTAGGTAAACTGCGAGCGCCTCCTCTTCAACAGTCACGCCTGGCTTGAACGGAAGCGCCGCAATCGGGAAATTCATCACCACGCCCGAGCGCATTCGCAATCGTTTCTGCTCGTTCTGAAAGTGAACGTCAACTATCTCTGCGCGGTGTGTGAATGAACGAAGAAGAAAAGTAATCACGTATTCGATGTTCGTGAGTCTTTCGACTCCAAACGATCGCGCGGCGAGTTTTTGAAAGAAAGGAAAACGTGTGTGCCAGCGCGCGAGATCTGAAGGGATGCGCCCGAACTGGCCGAGCCCTCCGAGCGTCACGGCGTGATGAATTTCCGAAGCGCCCGAGTTGGTCCAGGTCTCACAGCGCATCACACAACACGGCGCCGTACGCCCGGCTTTCAGATTTTCGATCAAACCGTGAAGCCCGGAAATCGGATCGCGCGGAACGCCAAACTGCCGCGCGAGTACATTTCCCGAACCCATGCGCAACGCACCGACGCGCACTGCTGAGCTGCGCGAATCGCAGACTCCTTCGATCACGGCGCGGAGAGTGCCACCACCACCTCCCGCAACGATCAATGTCTCTGCTTCGGACGACGAGATAAACCGCGCGGCACAGTCGCGAGCGGGCGCGTGACCGCTCACCAACTCAACGCGCACCTCCGGCAGCTCAGCCAAGAGTTGTTTGAATAGCGACGTAAGTTGCGCGACGCTTGCTTCGCCCTGACCGGTTCCGGCCGTGCGGTTGATGATGAGCAGTGCTCTTTCTACTGGGGGCATGTTCGGGAATCGTCAGGCGGGGCAACTAGCATATTTTGCCGGCGATACAAGAAATCACCGACGCAGCTTACCTTAACAGCTTGAGGTGGGCTTTGGAAGGATTAAGTGTGACAGTTTTTTAGACTGTCCTTGGTATCATAGGGTCGGCGGTTGCGTGAACGTCAACATGGTCCAAGTGGAAGTCGAAGCACTTAACACCGTTTAGAGGTAACTTATGGCCTTTAAAATCGAAGAACGATTCGAGGTGCAGGCTCCAGTGGAGCGCGTCTGGAAGTATATGATCGATCCGAAGCGTGTGGTCGAATGTCTGCCGGGTGCTCAATTACTCGAGCAGAAGGACGATCAAACTTTCCTCGGCGCGATCAAAGTCAAGGTTGGGCCGCTATCGATGTCTTATAAAGGCCAGGCGAAGTTCACCGAGATAAACGAACAGACGCATCAGGTGCGCATGGTAGGAGATGCGCGCGAAGTAACGGGCTCCGGCTCGACGAAGGTGTCGATGCTGAGTACGGTGGTGCCGCTCGCGAGCGGTGGTTCGGAAGTTTCAGTTAACGCGGATGTTGAGCTCGCCGGCAAGATCGTGCAGTTTGGGCGAGGGATGATCGAGGAAGTTTCGCGACAAATGTTTCGCCAGTTCTCGACGTGCGTGAAGCAGCAGTTGGAAGTAGCAGACGATCCGGCGCCGGTAGCGAACGGTCCGGTTGAGGCTCACACAGAAACGAAAGCTGTTGCGGCTGCGCCACTCGCGTTCCGCGCAATCTGGGCCATCATCGCGCGCTTCTTCGAGGGGTTGTTTGGCAAGTCAGAAAAGAAGTAAGCGGTGGTCCTGTAGGGGCGGCCAGGGAGAGCCGCCCCTACAATTTATGACGCTGCGGGTTAAATACTAACTGCGACGGAACTTGCGGAATGCGGCGCCCAGGCTCAGTAAGCCGGAGCCAAACAAGAGCATCGTCGCTGGTTCCGGCACGTTTCCTGCCGCACCTGAGATGCGTGGTTGACGAAGATCCGCAAACCCACCGGGCGCATTAATCGTTACCGAAAAAATGCTGGTCCCCGGCTCCGCCACAATCGTTAAGAAATTCTCTCCGTTACTGAGTGAGTACGAGAAAGTGAAAGTTTGATTGTTTGCTGTCACAACCGTGACATCTGCCGTACCGCTGCCAAAGAACGGGTTGAGAATGACGTCATTAAAGGTCCCGTTAGGAATCGAGATCGTGATGTTGTTCACGAGTCCATCAAGAGCCTCGACGCGCGCCTGCCCGCTCGATGGTTCGACCAGCGTGTCCGTCGTTGAACTGAAAGACACCTGAAGCTGAGTTTGATTGGTTAAGCCAAAGACGGTAACGCCCGTTGCCCCGCTGTTCAGAAGAATATTTTCTTCATTCTGCTGCGGATTGTTTCCGATTGTAAACGTTACGGAATCTGCTTTAGCGGTCGTAATTGAAACGGCAACGATGGCAACAAGAGTTAGACATGGGACGGCGATTTTTTCAAAACGCATGAGTAAAAACCTCCTGGGTTCGTTAGTTTGTCGGGTAGGAGAGAGTCGAGTGGACTGCTTGTATCGAATCCGCGTGACGAAACGGTCAACATGTCGTCGCGTTTTAGTCACATGCGGGGTAGTTGTGTCCGGTCGCGTACTCAAAGGAATGAATTTTGCCCGGTTGATTTGCACTTGAAGGCGAGTGAGAATTGCGGAAAACAGGATGAAAGAGGCGACTATGCAGATCGTTGTTGTTTGCACTAACTGTAAAGCGAAGAATCGTGTGGACGAAACTCGACTGGCGAATGGTGAGGCGAAGTGCGGCCGGTGCGGAGAAAAGTTGGAAGTCTCCCACGATGCTAAGCCTTTGGTGATTACAGATCAGACGTTTGAGCGCGAGGTTCTGGCGGCGCAAGGGAAGCCGGTGCTGGTTGATTGCTGGGCCCCGTGGTGTGGACCGTGCCGGATCATTGGTCCAGTTATGGACCAGCTTGCTGCCGAGTCGCAGGGGCAATATCGAATCACAAAACTGAACGTCGATGACAATCCGCAAGTAGCATCGCGTTTTCAAATCGCGAGCATACCCACCATGCTCATCTTCAAAGACGGCAAGCTCATCGAACGTCTCGTCGGTGTCCAACCAAAGCCCGCAATCGCCGAGCGTCTCCGGCTCGCGTCCAGATTCGCTGCGTGAAAGGATAAAAATTCATCATGAATAAACTGGCGTGCAACGTCGTTGCAATCGTCGTGTTGTTGACTGCGAGCTTTACGGTGGTCCATTCGCAGTCGTTAGCTCCTGCGAGGGTGAGTCAGGCTGCGCAGCAAAGGCTCAGCGAAGAGTTTTCATTCCTCATCAAAGATTTCAAGATCGACCACCAGGGTGAAACAAACACCTTGAACATCGCGATTTCGTATCGATACGTGGTCGATATCAAGAATTCCGATTATCCCGACTTCCGCCGGCTGGCTAAAGATGTGGAGAGTCTACTAAGCAATTATCCGAACAAAACAGATTACTGGGAGATCGTGAACAAGCGAATAACCGCGTTGTTGCTGGAGAAGTATTCGGCTATGGCGAGTGTCACGTGTGAGTTAAGAGTCGATCCATCGCAGAACGTCCCCTACTCTCGCTCAAGCCGCGCGACGCGCGAACGCACAACAAAACGGAAGTGACTTTCTCTGCGGTCTCTGCGGCCCTCCGCGATCTCTGCGTTGAAGATCGCCATAAACCGCAGAGGGCCGCAGAGGCCGCAGAGGGCCGCAGAGACCGCAGAAAATAATCCTACTGCGTCAACGCCTGGAGCCAACCTGCTTCGCGGTGGTGTTCTTCTTCGTGGCGACGCAATCGCGCAGTCATAATACTGGCCCTACCTAAATACCCAACGATTTTGCGCGGATTGTCGCGACGCACGACCGGCAAACGGCCGATATCGTGACGTACCATCCTCGTAACGGCTTCGTACAGAATTTCATCCGGAAACGCGACGTACAAATCCCGTGTTCCCGCTTCCACCACCGTACTGCCTTCCGGCGATTTCTCGAGCGCCCGAACGAGATCGCCACGAGTGATGATGCCTGCGATCTGACCATCTTCATCGACGATGAGCGTTCCCTGCCGATGTGACAACTCCGGATTGCCATTCGCAATCAGATCTGAAAGTTGACTCACCTTCATCTGCGCGGGCACGGTGGGCGGATTGCGATCCATAACCTCGCCCACTCGCAACACCGCCAGTGGATCGACACTGTACTCGCGGCTCACATGAAAACCTCGCCGGGCCACTTTCTCCGTCAAGATTGATCGACGTAGCAACAACACAGTCAGCGCGTGTGCAGCGATACATGAAACGAGCAGCGCGGGCAGAAGATTGAGATCGTGCGTAAGTTCGAGTGTGAAGATCATCGCAGTTAACGGCGAACGCATCGTTCCGCCCATCAACGCAGCCATGCTGATCATGGCCCACATACCCGGATCGCCAAGCGGTATAAATCTTCCTTCAATCGCGCCCAGCGCGCCGCCAATAATCAGTAGCGGGGCGAGCACACCACCTGACGTTCCCGAACCCAACGCGATGGACCAGACCACCGCCTTACCAATCAACAATCCAATTACTAGCGCGCCCAGCAACTCGCCTTTTAACAAAGCGTGAATCGTGTCGTAGCCGACACCGAGCACGCGCGGATCAAGCCAACCACCCACGCCGACGAATAACCCGCCGATCGCAGGCCACCACATCCAGTGAATCGGGAGTTTGCCGAAGAGATCTTCACAAAGATAGACGAGGGCTGTCAGCGCGCCTGAGGCGAGTCCGGCAACGATGCCGGCTAAAAATGCGATCAGCAATCCTTCGGCGCCGAGTGGCGGATGCGGCGTCACCGCAAAAATCGCTCCTGAGCCGAGCAGCGGCACACGGACGACCGCCGCGACTGCCGATGCAATCGCCACCGGAATGAATGAACGCGGTCGCCATTCGAACAGAAGCAACTCAACTGCGAGCAACACCGCGGCAACCGGAGAGTTGAAGATCGCCGACATGCCACCCGCGGCTCCCGCGACGAGCAACGTCTTTCGCTCAGCGGCCGAAAGATGAAACATTTGGGCGAAGAGTGATCCGATCGCGCCGCCAGTCATGATGATTGGACCTTCGGCGCCAAATGGTCCACCTGAGCCGATCGAGATCGCGGACGAGAGTGGTTTCAACACAGCCACTTTCACGTCCATGCGGCTGCGGCCGAAAAGAATTGCTTCGAGCGCCTCCGGAATGCCATGACCGCGAATCCTCTCCGTGCCGTAGCGCGCCATGAGTCCGATGATCAAGCCGCCAACGATTGGCGCAAGAATCACGAATACTCCGAGGTGGTGATTTGCCGGCGAAACGAAATCGGAAGAGAAGCGTTGATAAAAGGTAAGATTGGTGATGACGGCAATCAGCCAAACGAGCGCCTTCGCTACAAACGCGCTCAGCGCGCCAATTACAGTCGCCATTAAAGATAAGAGCAGAATCCTCTTGTCGCGGGTGAAGTCGGCAAGCCGATCTTCGACACGTTCCGCGGTCTCGGTCATAGTCCCTCCGGGAAATTGAAATGAATGTTAGAAGAATGAAGTCGCAAATTTGAGTCTACCAAATTGCTCGCGCGTCCGCAGGGTCAGGGCCACCCCGCTGGACTACTGTCCGATTACGAACAATAATTCAACGCTTCTGATGAACGTACTGGTTCTCAACTGCGGCAGCTCGTCGGTCAAGTTTCAGCTGATCGCGACCGATCTCGACCGAATCGAGCAGGACGCTGACAAGCGTCTGGCCCATGGACTCATTGAACGCGTCGGTGGCGCCGGCATCGTAACCTTCACGTCCGAAGACAAACCTCCGAAGCGATTCGCGGAACCAGTCAGGGATACGCGTGCGGCCGTTGAGATGATTCTTCGTTGGGCCATCGGCGAGGAATCGGGAGTGAGCGAGGTTTCTAGTATCGCCGACATTCACGCCGTTGGTCATCGCGTGGTCCATGGCGGCGAACGCTTCACCAACTCAGTGCTGATAACCGACGAGGTGTTGCGCAGTATTGAAGACTGCATCGAACTTGCGCCGCTGCACAATCCGGCAAACATCCAGGGCATCATCGCAGCGCGCACGGCCTTAGGCGCTGCGCTGCCGCAAGTCGCCGTTTTCGATACCGCGTTTCATCAGACACTGCCGGAACACGCGTTCCTCTACGCGTTGCCGTATCAACTGTATCGACGTCATCGCATTCGTCGTTACGGATTCCATGGCACTTCGCATCGCTACGTTGCTTACCGCTATCGCAAACTAAAAGGCATCGCGCGCGATGCAACGAACATCATCACACTTCATCTCGGTAACGGTTGCTCGATTGCCGCGATGAAAGGCGGCAACAGCATCGATACCTCGATGGGATTCACGCCACTCGAAGGTCTCGTGATGGGCACGCGCTCAGGAGACATAGACGCGTCGATCGTCGATCTGATCGGGACGAAAGAAGGGCTATCGTCAGGCGAAGTCGAAACGATGCTCAACAAGCAGTCAGGACTGCTCGGCATTTCGGGTTTGACGGACGACATGCGCGAGCTGATGGCGGAAGCACACGAGCACGACGACCGTCGCGCGCGTTTGGCGATTGAGATTTTCTGCTATCGCGCGCGCAAGTACATCGGCAGTTATCTTGCGGCGATGAACGGCGCGGAAGCGATTATTTTCACTGGCGGAATCGGCGAAAACGCCTCCGAGATACGGGCCAAAATCTGCGACGAGCTGAGTTGGTTGGGTGTTGAGCTTGATGCGGAAATGAATGCAAACCACGGCGCCGGCAAAAATGGCCAGATCAGTTCGGACAGTTCGCGCGTCGCAGTCTTCGTCATTCCAACAAACGAAGAATTGCTGATCGCGCGCGACACTGTGCGCGTCGTGAGCGGCGCTCCGCAACGTTTTTAACCGGCTCTCGCGCCGTTCGGCACTGCCGCTTCAGGCTGGGCGAGGACCGGTTTGATTCCATCTGCGTATCCGATATCGAGCAGCATCCCTTGTGAAACCTCGCCCATGATCTTCTTCGGCTCGAGGTTTATCACGAACAGAGTTTGCCTGCCTTCAATTTGCTTCGGGTCCTCTCGTTCCTGCTTCATCCCAACCAGGATCGTTCGCGTGTGATCGCCAAAATCAACCGTCAACTTAACGAGCTTGTTTGAACCTTTGACGTCTTCGACCAGCCTGATCGTGCCGACCCGAATATCGACTTTCTCCAGCAGATCGATCGAGATGGGCGGTTTAACTGGAGCTACGTTCATATCTACTTACTCACCACCAGCACCACGAACGAGCCGGGCTTGATGCTGCGTTGCGGTCTTCCACCCGGAGTGGCCGGTGGAGTCTCGGTGTATTCGGCCGTGCTCAGAAAGATTTTGTCCGTCTTTGGATCGAAAGCCATGGTCCGTGCGCCGGCTTGCGTCTTGACTGGCCCAGCGTCTTCGTAGTCGTCGGCAGATTTTTCACGAAAGATGCTCAGCACGCCTTCGCCGCACGAAAAGAAAACCAGTTTCGCGTGCGGATCGAAAGCCGCGTAATCAACACCCCGCCCGATCGCAAAGCTGGTGATCACTTTTCCGGATACCGCATCCATCACAACCATCTTCGGGTCGTTGCGGCAACCGACGAACAATCGCTTCGTCTTCGCGTCGTAAGCCAAACCAGTCGGTGTCTTCGCAACGCCGATCGGAAAACGCTTCTTCACCTCCAGTGATTTCGGATCGAAGACGACGACCTCGTTTGTGTCTTCAAGGTTCAGGTACACGACACCATCGGCAACGACCGCCGATTCGCCGTCGCCTTCGACCTTTACCGTGCCTGCGATTTCGCCGGTCTTTGCATCGATTGCCGTGATGTCGTGCGAACCATGATTGTTGGTGAAGACGCGCTTGGTGCCGGGATCATAGTAGATGCCGTCCGGTCCTTTACCGACGTCGATCTTGTTGATGAGTTGCAACGTCGTCGGGTCGAACATCGAGACTTTGTTCTCACGACCGTTGCTGGTGAACCCATGCTTGAACTCGGGTGCAAGTGCAACGCCGTGAACTCCGGGCGTGTCCGCGATAGTACCGATCAACTTGCCGTTGTCAGGATCGATCACGTCCACCTGCGTGCCGTGCGACAGGTAGAGACGTCGAGCCGCGCTATCGATCGTTACGTAATCAAACCCACCATTTCCGGGAACGGGGTAACGAGTTTCGACTTTGTATCCGGTTCCCGCTTGAAAGAACATGGCGATAATTACAGTACTTAAGATGTACTTGATAGACATTGGTTTTCCTTTCGAATGGGTTACGGCGTGACATGGTAATTAGCGATCAAGCAATCGCCATTGTCAATCCGCCCGGGCCGCAGTATCCTCTGCTTCGAAATACCTCAGGTTCCAACAATTTTCCTTTCACTCGGTATTCAAGCAGGTCTGAAGCGGTAACGGCATAATCCCGTGACCAAAGAACTTCCCGTACAACTCTGGAGGATAAAATATGCGAGCGCTTACTCACTTTTTGCGCGACTTCGGTTTGCTGGTGATCCTGGCGCTGTTTGCCGTCAGTTGCTCAACCAAATCGTCGCCGATCGCCGGCCAAGCCACTCCAACTCCAACTCCACCACTGATCACACCAAGCGACATAGATAGTACCCAGGCGGCGTGGTGTGCAGGGCTGATCAGAATTTCCGAGTTGAGCCGACCACCTGTTGGTGATTGGCAGGGAGAGGCCAACAGATTCGTCGACAAAATGTACGATTTCAATGGACCTTACAAACTATTGTTCCGCCCAACGCTGGCATATGCACCGCACGCCTTTAGAACCGACAGGGCGGGCACGCTCTCTTATTTCATCGGCGGCAATCCTAACTTTCCGAATGATGGCGAGGGTTTCGCACGCGGTCCCTGGAGAGCATGCACTTACAGCAATGACCTGCCCGGAGGTGTCACCGGTATTCAGATCTATGGAAACACTGCCGTGGCGATGGGAACCGTAACCCTGACGGACTTAAATAACCAACGAACTACGGTGGATAAAGTCTTTGGCTTCCGGAAACTACCAGATAACACGGTAAAGTTGATTGTCCACATGTCTGCGAAGGCGAACGAAGCGCCGACACCGACGCCAACTCCGTGTCCTAGATAGTTCAAATGAGGGAAAGAGAATACTCTCCAGCCTGGCGTTTACTCTCTTCCCTAAAATCATTTGGGCCGCTACGCTAACCGTGCTAGTGAAGGAGGCAACGATGGCGGCACGAAAAAAAGCGCAAACTGGAAAACCTACGTTCGTTTTCAAAGGAACGGTTAAGAAACTCAAGAGCGCGACGATGAAGACTGTGGCAGTGGACAGCAAGACGGTGGTCGTCAGTGTCGATCAGCTTATCGAAGCGCCACCGGATCTCGCCGCTTACGTTGGACAGGAGATCACGGTGCAGTTGAGTGGCGCGATCAAGCCGAAGGTGGGCCAACAACTGATTTTCCATACTGTCAGCGGGCAGTACGGCGAAAGCATCGAGGTGCGTTCGTTAAGTGAAGAACCGGTCCAGGCCACCCACTCCGCAATGCTCAGCGCCGCAGTCGATCCGATTGAGCGTCACCGCGATCGTGAACGTCGCCGTCATTTCGACAAAGCGGATCTTGTAGTTTCCGGAAAGGTTCTCGCGGTGACGTTGCCGCCGGACGAACAGGCAAAGAGCGCCTCGAAGACCGCGCTCGCTGCTGCGACCACGACGCGCCGCAAGCCAGTTAGCGAACACGATCCAAAATGGCGCAACGCAGTTGTCGAAGTCGATGAGGTACACAAGGGCAAACACATGAAGAAACAGATCATCGTGCGCTTTCCTGCCAGCACCGATGTGATGTGGTACAACGCGCCGAAGTTTCAGCCGGGCCAGAGTGGTCATTTCCTGCTTCAAAAAAGTAAACCCGAGGAACCGGCAAAAGGCGGCAAGGCAACGAAGAAGATTACCGCTGCGGCGGCGGTCGCACCCGCCGAAACCACGGACACATACGTGGCCCTCGATCCGCTCGACTTTCAACCTGACAGTGAGCCGGGTGGCATAAAGAACATCATCGAATCTGAAAATAGTTAGCCGTCATAGCGGAGGCCGAGGGAACATGCCTGCAAAAAAGCGAAGTAAAAAAGCCTCAAAGGCGTCGAAGAAGAAGACCTCGAAGAAAGCTGCGACGCCGAAAGTTCTGCTCGTTAACATCATTCCGAAATCGCTCAGCGGCGAAACTCATCAGGACAGTGAGCCGACGATCGCTGTTAATCCCGCCAACCTTCAGCAGATAGTTGCAACGGCATTTACTCCCGATCCGCAACACGGCGAGTACGCGCCGATTTACATGTCTCAGGATGGCGGAAACACATGGACCTTAAACTCGATCGTGCCCGGCAATAATCGTCGCACCGGCACTGGCGACATCACTGTCAAGTTCAGCAAGACTTCGAATGTTCTTTACGCGGGTATCCTGCGTGGCGATTCTAGAGGCTTCCGGTTGAACATTCTTCGCACCAAAAACTTCATGAGTTCCACGCCGATGGAAATCCTCGTCGATCGCAAGGGGGTTGACCAGCCTTATGTTCAGGTCGCCACAGTCTCCCGTGGACCACACAAGGGCAAGGATCGGTTGTATGTCGGCAATAACGATCTTCACGTCAAGAGCGGCGCAACAGCCACTATCGATCGGTCGTTGAATGCCGCGGTTTCGAATCCGAGGTTCAAGAAGATTCGTGTCGAGTCAAGGGATACGCCCGGCCAGGATGGTCCACCCGTGCGCCCCTCGATTCATCCGGACGGCACTGCCTACGCGATCTATCAGTCATGGCGAACATACGACGACGACTCGGGCGAAGGGACAGCAGACATCGTCGTGTTGCGCGATGACAACTGGGGTAGTGGGTCAAAGCCGTTTTCAGATCTTATCGATCCGCTGGACGGTAAAAAAGGCGTGCGTGTCGCTCAGAGCACGAAGTTCAATTTCCATGGAAGTCTGGGACTGCAACGCACCGGCGGCGACGTGGCGCTGGTTGTCGATCCAACCAACAGCGATGTGGTGTATATCGCCTACAACGACGATCACGGCGACGATTACGTGTTGCACTTGTTGCGTTCGAAGGATCGCGGAGAGACGTGGTCGCAAGATCTCCGTAAGATTCGAAACGCGTTGAATCCCGGCTTAGCGATTAACAACGCCGGCAAGCTGGGATTTCTCTACCAGGCGCTTAGAGGTCCTGCAGCCGCGCAACGCTGGATTACCAAACTGGAATTAACCAGGAATGGGAGTTCGTGGGCGACATTGACGTTAGCCACCACACCGGCCGAAATACCCGAGTTCAAATTCGATCCTTACCTGGGTGACTACGCTCACCTGATGGCTGTCGGGAAAGACTTCTACGGAATCTTTTCCGCCAGCAATACACCGCGTAAGAAGAACTTTCCTTGCGGTGTGGTCTACCAGCGCAATGCAAACTGGACCACAGAGACGCTGCTCAACGTCAACAACACATCGCCCGTGAAAGTCTCGATCGATCCGTTCTTTGTCAAAGTGGCGGGCTAAGGCTAAAGGTGGCTTTCGCCAGCGCCGAAGGCGCGGAATATGAAGGCCAAGGGCAAGCGCCGAAGGCGCGGAATATGAAAGCCAAGGGCAAGCGCCGAAGGCGCGGAATATGAAAACCAGGGGGCAAGCGCCAAAGGCGCGGAATATGAAGGCCAGGGGCAAGCGCCGAAGGCGCGGAATATGAAGGCCAGGGTCAAGCGCCGAAGGCGCGGAATATGAAAGCCAGGGGCAAGCGCCGAACAACGTGAGGCGCGTCGCCCCTGGTTAAGAACGCACAATGGCCGTGAAGCTCTGAAAGAGCGAAATAATTGACGTTGATATTTCGCACTTTCAGTGCTCTGTTCAAAATTATTATTTGTGACCAGGGGCGACGCGTTCAGCTTCGCTTCACGCTTGCCCCTGGCTATCATATTTCGCGCCTTTGGCGCTCCGTTCCGACTTTGTTCTTTGGCGCTCAGTTCCGAATTTGTTCAAAGCTTCAAAATCAGGGTTGTGATTCAAGTCCTCTCTGACTTTTCTCGTGAGTCCGACCCACGTAAAAGGCTTTGGCGTAATCCGCGTAAATCTGCGGCTAACTTATTCTTTCGGGAATTTTTTGATCTGATCCGGCAGGGGGGTGACGGGGAAGAGCGTTGGGGTTTCGGCGCCGGCGGAGATGACGATGGTTTGAGAGCCGGTGGCGGAGCGGGTTTGGTCGGGGATGGTTTTTTCGTCCAACAAGAGGATGTGCTCGCCGGGAGGCAGGTCGCCGATGATGAAGTAGCCTTTGTCATCCGTGAGGGTGTCACGACCACTTCCCGTTACCACACGCACGTCAGCAAGCGGTCGTTCCGATTCATCGAACTGTCCATTCCCATTCCTATCCAGCCACACCACACCAGTGATGCGGCCGGTGCGCACGACACGGAAATCGACGATCGCATCACGAGTCGAAACGATCGTGACCTGTTGCTGAGTGTTGTCCAGCAACGTCAGGTCAGCACGCACCGACAACAGGTCGAGATAGACCGCATGCTCACCCTGCGTCACGCTGTCAACGCGGTAATTGCCGTCAACATCTGAGTTGACGTAACGATTTCCATCGACGCGCACTCTCGCATTCGCCTGAGGTTTATCGATACCTGGATCGAACCGTCCGTTGAGATTCACGTCCTGGTAGACTTTTCCATACACCGCCGCATACGAATTCAACTCAGAGAGCGGACCATTGATCGCACGCTCCGCGCGTTTGGAGTTTAAAAACAAGCCATGCAAACTCACCAACGCGGTCATCCCGCTTTGCGTCCGCAAGTAGCTGAATTGCACCGTCGTGCTGCGCGGCAACTTGAGCGAAGTTGATAGATGCTCCGAAGTGTAGAACTGCCCGTTGGTATTTCTGGTGTAACCGAGTCCGCCGGTGAAGCCGAGACGATTGTGGAACAGGTTCGACATCTGCCACGTCGCCATGCCGCTGAGAAGTCCGCGACTGCCAAATGACTGACTGACCTCGAGAGTATTCCATTCGTTGACGCGGACATTCCCGCCAAACTGCGCGTTGAGGGCCTGGTTGCCGAACGTCTTGATGCGCGAGCCGTTGAAGAACATGTTCCAGCGATGGAACTTTTTCGTCGCAGTAACGAGCGTAAACGCAGAGTTGCGAAGTTGCGTCGTGCCGCTCTCGGTGTGCGAGATAAAGAGCGACGGCCAATCGTTATTCGGCGCGATGCTGACACTCGCAGTAACGTAGCGATTGAATTGATTCAATCTTCCCGGCATCGTCGCAGTGCTGCCACTCAGTGCTGCCGTAAACCATCGTCTCGGTTGCCAGCTCAGCCCGGCTGCGACCGTGTTGTTAGGTTCGAAAAGCCCACTCTGCGGACTCAAGAACTTTTGGCCCACGTAAGTATATCGGCCTTGCACGAGCAGTTGCTCAGTCAGTTGATAAGAGCCGGTGAGATTGACCGCGAAGTCCGTTCCACTTGTCCTCGTTCCACTGCGATCGACTCCCGAGAATTGGCCCGTGGCGAAGTCGGCCTGAAAACGATTCAGACCCGAGATGTACTTGAGACCTCCGGCAACCATGTTGCCTTTGCGACTCGAGCCGTCGAAGTTCATCGCGCCGGCAGAGAACGTGAAGTCTTGTTGGCGTCGAGCTTCCGTAGCAGTTGTCACTAGAGCCCCGAAAACGCGGGTGTCGTATTGGAATGAGTAAGGCTTTAGTTTGTCAGGATCAGAAAGGAGTGCAGGCGCGGGTGTCTGAGCGATGCCGGAAGTAGTTTGCCCGCCAAAAAAATCAAGTCGAACACCATGCACGGGTAGTTGGACCAACCCGCCGCGTACGGCTGCGCCGAGAAATTCAACGTCTGTTCCTGTGCCAAACTCGCCGCCAACGAAGCTCTGACCGTTCGGTCGATCGAGCCTGACAGTTCCACCCAACAGGCGCGACGAATTGTGCGTCATGCCGACAGATGAGTTGGTTATAAAACTCAACCTTGCATCACCAACGCGCCCGGTGCCACGCAGCACCAGATTATGATCGGACCAGCCGGTGTAGCGACTGAAGTTGTAATCGTACTCGAGCTGAAAGAGTTGCCACGGCGCGTGTTTGGCTCCGCTGCGAATCGTATCGGCTTGCACGCCTTTGCGATTGATAACGATGGCGTGGTTTTCATCGCGACGAATGATGACGTCGAATAGTGCAGAAACGATCTCGGCAGGGAGCATCAGCTCATTCGATGTGGGAGGGAAGACTAAGTCAGAGGTGCCCGAAACCGTGAGGACAAGGGCGCCGTTCTCGCGCACTTCATTCAACGCGGCGTTGAAGATTGCGGTCGTTCCGTTTTGGCGGCGAATCGTCACGATGCGCAACGTCGAATCGGAACTGAACGTGTCGCCGAGTGCCTGAGCGATGGTCGCGACGGGAAGAAACAGCCGTCCACCACGTAGCTGCGCGGCGCTGTTTGGACCAACAAGTGTGCGCTCGTTAACGATGATTACCGAGGTGTCCTGTGACGTCGCAGGTTTCGGAGGCGCGGGTTTCGCCGCATCGTTCGCATACCCGAATGCTGTCTGGGCCACAAAAAGGCACACAAAACACAAAAAACTTAAACCAGGCAATTTGTGTTTCTTCGTGGCTTTCATGCTTTTAAGCGGGCAGTGAGTGTGTTATAAACTCGCGAAACTAATTCAGGAGTTCTCACATGATTCGTGACATCTTCACGCTTGTTGCGGTGTTGCTTATTTTGCCTGCGAGTATCGAGGCTCAAAGCCCGGTGACGATGCGAGGCACTGTTAGTGAGACCGTCACTCTTTCGGTCGCTCCTAATTTTCAACATGGGTTCGTGAGCGGCGGCGGTAATACCGTGCGAGTAACTTTATCGAGCGACGATGCAGTTATTCGCGTGCCTTTGCTGGTGCGTTCAAATAGCAGTTTCAAAATCTCGGCTGCGTTCGAATCATCCACGATCGAATTGAGTCAGCTATCGGTGAGTGAAGTGCAGGCTACCGGAGCTTTAGTTTCACCGCAGGTTGTTAACTCGATCGAGGTGAGGTCGGACGGTAACGTTTCTCGACCCTCGCTCGTAGTGAGTGGACCACGCGTTTCACTCGGCGGAACGCTCGAATCTCCAAACAACGCCTTGCAAATAACGGTGCTCATTCGTTTGAGCCCGCAGACACCCCCCGGTTCGCTCGCGTACTTGACGTTCGTGGGATCACCACTTCGGTGACGCCTTCAGTCGGTCTGCTGCCGTCCTGAAAATCCACTCGATACTTCACTGTGTACGTGCCGGGCGCGAGATGCGTCTCGACCACGAGCGGCTGAAGCAGCTCAGCTCCACCGAGCACCGGTAACGATTCCTTTTGCGGCAACTCTGCGACTGAAACACCGGCGCTGTCCGTCACCTTCAACGAAGTAAGCGGACGAATCACGCTGTTGCCTGCATTCTTGAGCAGTGGAGTCACCACAACCTTTTCTTCAGTAGCCTCCGCGCGAAGACTCTCCAAAGAGCCCTGGCGGCGAAGTTGCGGCACCTTGATATAAAACACCGCTCCCATTCGATATCGAATCACCATCTGGCGGCGATTATCGGTAAGCAGCTTGAGGTTGTCGGGACGTTGCTCGATGATCAGCGCGGTCAGATGATCTCCGGGAGTGGCGTCTTTCGGTACCGAAACCGTGACTCTGATCGCGTGCAGATTTCCGGGTATGACAGTTGTTTCCGCGGGGCTGTAGATCAGCCACGAGCTCGCCGAGTTGGGCAACGTGTTTGCTCTCTCAAACTGTACTTGTCCATCGCGATCGATGGTCCAATCGTTCAAGCTGGCAACGATGCGCACGGGCTGCGAGTTTTCCGAGGTGGTGTGATAGTCGAGATTCACGACCACGGTTGTTTCCTGGCCCGGCTGCATCTCGAGCTCGAGCCGCGCCGGCGCTAACGAGATCCCGTTGCCGCTTTTTTCCGGCGTAGCATCATTCTTCGGGCTTTGTGCCCTCACACCAATCACCGCAACGACGAGCAAACTTAGGGCGAATATGAATCTGTTCATCGATCTGGAAACCTTTCAGCAGGGAACGTTTGGACCGGCCGAGATAGTGAAGATGAGAGTTGCGGAGGAGATTCCGGAAGCGAAAAACTGCGGCGTCAGTGTGAAGATGGCGTCAAAAACATAGCCATCGCTTTGTTGGCGAATGGAACTGTTGTTCTTCGACAGTTGTGGACCACTTAGAATGACGGTCGAACCGGATAAATTGCCGAGCGACGACGTATAAGACACGCGGCCACTGGCTCCGATTGTTGCGGAAGTCGCCGGATCATTATTGAAGGGAGATTGAATAGTGTGCGTGCTTTGTGTGCAGATCTTGCCGGCGCCGCCCAGTACTCGAATATTCTGAAGACCGAAACCCACGTCCGACGCTTGCACCGCCTGTGCGTTTGCGTTGTTCAGCCCTGACATTGAAACTGCCACTTGATAAGGCTGATTGCTACGAAGCGCGATCGGAACAACCACCTTCACGATCGAATTCGTATTGAGCGGCGAGACCTCACCGAAATTGATAGTTACCACTAGATCATTTGTCACACTCCCATTTCCAGTGACAGAGCCTCCGACCGCGCCGGTAATGGTCGGTAGGCCGCCGCTGCTGATGTCCAATGCCTGTGCAGAAATTTTCTGAGAGGCAGCGAGGAGGATCAGGGCAGAGAGAAGGGCGTATGTGAAGAAACGTAAGCGCATCTACGGTGCGGTCACGGTGAAAGTGACGGAGATGGTGGTGGTGCCGTTCTCGAAAAACTGAGGCTTCACTGCAAACAGCGCAGGCACGGTCAGGCCGTTCGCATTGCTGCGCGGCACCGCGTTCATGATGATTGGTCCACTGAGTGCAGTGGTTGCGGAAGAGAAGGCGCTCAGATTCGATCGCACTGCGGTGAACTCATACCGTCCCGTTCCGGCGTTGACGGATCCGTTGGCCGGCAGAGTCGGATCGCCAGACGTAGCGTTTGTGTCTGAGCCTGCGTTGACGCCTACACCTGTTCGTGAAACTGTTCCCAGACCGAAGCCCACATCGGCAGCTCCGATTTTGCTCGCCGTTGTGCCGGAGCTCGTAACAGTTGCAGTCATCGATAAGACGTACGCTGCGTTGCTTCGCAGTTTGAGTGGCACTGATGCCGATACGAAGCTGTTGGTGTTGGATGGACCAAGCTCACCGAGATTTATTGAAACGGCGAGTGGACTGTTGACTACGCCGTCAGTGGTCACGCCTCCACCCGAATTGCCGGTGAGAGTGACGGAGCCGCCGGAATTGATCTCGACGAATTTAGAAACTGTTGCGCTCATGCTCACAGTGCCGGTTGTGGACTGCGCGGGGCAGTTGACACCGGTGAACACGAACAAGATGGAGAGCAGTAATAGTTTGAGTGGACGGGGCATAGAAATTCCTTTGAGAGAAGAAGGGGAGATGTGGTAATCCGGCCGCCAGCAATTAGACTGACGACCGGCGCCACTTTGGGGGGGGACTAACGGTTAAAGATTACAGAGCGACAACGGTGAACTGCGCCGTGATCGTGATTGCTGGGGCCGGATCGAAGAACTGCGGTTTGATCGCGAAGATCGCGGGGACAGTCAGGTTGGTAGCACTGTTGCCGGCAACCGTCTTGTTGATGCGTGGTCCGCTCAAAACCGCACCCGATACTGCATAGGCGCCGAGAGTGGAGTTTGCACCGGCAAACACCCAGCGTCCGTTCACATCCGTGCTGCCACCGACGGTCGGATCACCCGGTGTGGCGTTGGTGTCAACGCCCGCGGCGAGATTTGCCGGTCGCGCGGCCGGAGTCAAACCAAAACCAACGTCAGTATCTTTAAGACTAAAGCTTGTCGCACCGGCGCCGGCAACGCTGCTAACCATGTTCAGTTGGTAAGCGACGTTGCTGCGCAGTCTCAACGGCACGCTCAACTCCACGAAGCTGTTAGTATTGCTCGGTCCCAATTCGCCCAGATTTACAACCACTGCCAGGGGCGAGTTTGCGGTACCGTCCGTGATAATGCTGCCGCCGGAATTGCCTGTAAGCGTAACCGCACCGCCCGAAGTCAACTCGACAAAGTTCGAGACGGTAGCGTTCATGGTGACGCTGCCGGTGGTCTGAGCGAAAGTAGCCGCTGCGCTCATCATCAGCAGGGTCGTTATAGCGAGGGCAGTCAGGAAGCCCTTCCTCATTTTAGACATATCGTTACTCCTCTAAGGGGTTTGGGATAGTAGGCTCAGGTCGCTTTGTAAGGAGACTGAGGAAAGAGGTTTTTAGGGATAGCTCGTTTGGGAATCCAAGCAGCTTCACGCGCCCACTTACCCTACATCAGCGGCCGCTGAGGCATAATAGGCAGGCTAAACATTGCTTGTCAATGATGAAAATTGTTGAACC
>DATDFT010000249.1:0-4277 GCA_036522475.1 Pyrinomonadaceae bacterium
GCCGAGCCAAAGAACACGAGCGTGCGCATGATGAACGCGTTGTAGATGAACGAGTACACGAGGCTGTACTGATTGAAGTCTTGCCACTCCCGCCCGGGAGGCGTGAAGAACGCCAGCACGGTTAACGGGAATAACGGCAGAAACGCGATCAGGTAAATCAGCAGAGAGCGGCGACTGAAGAAGTTCTTCTCAATCTCCATTCGAAAGATCGCGCCAATCTGCCTGAGCCAGAGGGACCAGTTTGCGGGCGCCTTCCCTGATTTAGTCTGAACCACGTCTATCGCGGAACTCATACGAACGTGCCTCCTAAGCGCTGCCGCCTGTCGTGCCGATCAGATACTGGTAAACGGCGCTCAGATCGTCATCAACCGGCGCGATGGATTCAATATCCACTTCACCTTCGGCAACGGCGTGATTCAACATCAAATAGAAACGATCGGCATCGCGAGTCTTTACAAACAATCCGCGACGGTCTTCGTGCAGTCGCGCTTCCACCACGTGATCGTTTGCGAAAACATACGCGGCGAGTTTCGCGGGCTCATCGCAACGAATCAGGATCTGCATCGGATGCTCTTCCATCTCGTCGCGCACGCCGTGAATGTTGCCCTCGGCGACGATGTAACCGTTGTTCAAGAGCACAACGCGGTCCGACATCATGTCGACCTCGTGCAGGATGTGCGATGAGATGATCAGATGAAGTCCTTCGGAGGCGAGCTTGCGAAACAGCGCGATCGTTTCCGCTCGCACCATCGGATCGAGTCCGTTCAGCGGTTCGTCGAGAATCAAAACTGCGGGTTCGTGCGCGATCGACTGGGCGAGCCGTATGCGTTGCCGCATTCCCTTGCTGTAACCCGCAACTTTTCGATCGGCGGCCTCAACGAGATTTACGTGTTCGAGCGCGACCTGGCTCAACTTGTTCGCACGCTGTCGATCGAAACCATGGACCAGCAGAAAAGAGTTGATAAACTCGCGTCCCGTCACGCCTCTCGGGAAAGAATCGAACTGCGTGCAGTAGCCGACTTTCCGAAACAGTTGCTCGGGTTGGTCAGTCGGAATACCCAGGACTTTGATCGAGCCGCGCGTCGGGCGTAACAGCCCCGTCATCAAGTTCATCAACGTCGACTTCCCTGAGCCGTTCGGTCCGACGAGGCTCGTGATACCGGGAGCGATCTGGAGGTTCACTCGATTCACTCCGAGTATCTCGCCGTAGAACTTCGAGACGTTATCGAAAATGATGAGTTGATCCGGGGTAGACATGCGCTTTTATTTCACGACCTCGTAAGCTTTGACTTTCCAGGACAGCAACGCCAAACAGACGGCGGAAAAAAGAAACAGCGCCGTCCAGCACGCCCACAACGGCGGCTGCATGATCACGATGTCTCTAAGGAAATTATCGTTAACGTCTATTATCGAGATTCTGGCTGCAACCGGATCGTATGTGCCGAACAGACCGGAGGTCACGTGGCCCATCAAGGCAAACAGGCTGATGAGATCTCCCAACCTCGTCTGGAAAAGAATGTTGATAAAAACAGATCCGAATACCGAGGGAATAAAAACTATGCCGAGCATCGCGGCGCTCGCGACGATGCGCCACTTCAGTAACGCGGAGACAGTCTGCGACAACAACGCGAGCAGAAGCACCCAAACGACACCCGCAATCACAATCGAGCTTGCCAGCCACAAGTTCGTCCTGAACCACGTGAAGCCTTCGAGGTACGATTGAAAGAGAAACATCAGCAGTTGCGGTATCCAGGTTATCCAGGACAACAGGATCAACGACACGGACATTTTCCCCATCACGTATTCAGTGCGTGAAAACGGACGGCAGAGATAAAGCGGCAGAGCGTTGTTGCGCAGGTCGCGCGACACGAGTGGTGGTCCAACCAGAAGCGCTACAAAGAAGGCAAATCCTCCCTGAATGTAAACGAAAGTCTGGAAGAACGAACCGTCGATCACGAACAACTGCTGCGGGTTGATTTTCATGATCGCCAGCGCAGTGACGTTGTGATGCAGGTAGATCAGCACTGCTTCAACGAGCAACGGAAGGAAGCAGATCACATAAAACGCGGTAAACAGTTTTGACTTGAAGACACCTCGAAACGCGTGCCGCGGAATGATCAGAAAGCGGCTCCATTCGGGAGTCAGCTTGCCGGTGTAAGGCTTATAAGTCTGTTCATAAACCGCCATAGCCGTTCTCCATTGCCTTCAGGAAGATGTCTTCCAAAGAGTCGCGTTTGTAACTCAAACGCCTGAGTTGCACCTGCGACTCGTCGGCGAGCCGGTACAAGTCGCGCACGTCCACGCCTTCCTGCAAAACTATCTTCAGCCGGTGATCGCCCGTTAACGCATACTCGCAACCCAGCTTCCCGAGCGCCTGAACAAACTGCTGCTGGTCGCCGCGTGTCTCGAGCATGAGAAACTTGCGATTCGATTTACGTTCCTCTTCGAGATTGCAGTAGACGACGATCTGCCCGTCGCGAAGAATCAGGATCTCGTCACAGCATTCTTCCACGTCCAACAACAGATGCGATGAAAGTACGATCTGCGCTTTGCCACTGTCGCGAATCTCGCGGATCAGTTTGATCATGCGCAGACGCGCCGGCGGATCGAGACCGTTAGTTGGTTCGTCCAGAAAGATCAGTTTTGGACCATGCACGATCGCCTGAGCGAGCTTGGCGAGTTGCTTCATGCCGAGTGAATAAGTTTCGAGACGGCGATAGCGCGCTTCACCGAGTCCGACGTAGAAGAGTGCTTCGTGTGCGCGTTCGAGAGCGGCTTCGGACGGCAGGCCCGACAGTTCACCCATCAAACGAACGAAGTGCACCGCACTCATCTTCGCGATGAATGAATCGCGCTCAGGCATGTAGCCAATCAACGCGCGTATCTGTTTCGCCTCATCGGAAATGTCGAGCCCGAAGATCTGCGCCGTGCCGGCACTCGGTGGATGAAAGCCGAGCAACGTGTGAATCAGCGTGGTCTTGCCCGCGCCGTTCGGGCCGAGCAGACCGATTGCTCTGCCGCGAAGATCGCCGCGCAGGTTCTTCAGTATTTGCCGGCGACCAAAAGAGACGCTAAGGCCGTGGAGGTCGATTACCGGTGGCTCGGTGAGAGCCGCTTGAGCGTTGATCGGTTGCTGCGGAACCGAAGCGGGGAGTGCCATACTCTTTCTTATAGCGCTGCGTCCTGATAATTCCAAACGAATCCAAGTCCGAAGACTGTGCCCATCAACAGAAAAGCCATGATGCATGCTAACGCATCGTAAGGCGATAAAGTTCTGCCGATTGCGAGAATTTCGATCAGGAATACAGGTGCATTGAGTACGACAGCGGAGGCGAGTGGAAAGAGCAACGCCGGACGGCAGCCACCCATGCGCTGGCGCAGCCACGAGAGAGATGGCGCATACGCCAACGAGAATAAAAGCGCTGCCATGATCATTGAGATGACAGTGGCGCTGAGTGCCTCGCCACCGACGACAAAAAACCTCGAGAGGATGAGCACCAGGCCGGTCATCCACGAGACGAGAGAAATTGATACGAGCTTCATTTGAATGTATTTCTCTGCGGCCCTCTCCGTTTCTCTGCGCCCTCTGCGTTTAAAAAGTACGTTTACACGCAGAGACCGCAGAGGTACGCAGAGAACCGCAGAGGAGAACCTACTTCTTCGTTTCCATACCGCGATGGATGATGCTCTGCATCTCGAGCGCGTTGGGCATTCCCAGCAAGGTTGCCGGTCCTAACCCGAATGGTCCACCTTCAGTGTTCGCCGCAAACGTGATGCTGTCGCCTTGCGCGTAAGCATATGCAAGTGTCGGCTGCATCTGTGACGCGATTGCTTTCATCGCCTCTTGCGGTCCACCCGGAAGATTCGCCGCAGTCTTCGCAAGTCCCGCCGGCACGAGGCCCGCGATGTTGTGATAGAAAACTGCCGAGAAGTTCGCGTTACCGTCAGCGGGCAGGCCTGCCGTGAACTGCGGTGAACGCAACAACGACAAACCATTGTCACGTGCTGTCAGAGATTTCTCTACGAGTGCGCGGCTCGGACAAACGATCAGGTAACCGTTAACATAAGTGTAGTTCACTTCCAGGAAACCGTAGTCGCTCGAGCGCAGCGTGTAGTAAGTGCGGCCACCGACATCCGTCTTTTCCCAGACGAGACTGCCTTTATTAAACTTGGCCGCCTCTTTGTTCACTTCACTCACCACGTGCTCGAGCGTCTGTTGCAGATGCTCCGGATCGTTAACTTCAAACACGAGCTTCCACGACGGCGTCGGGAGTAGT
>DATDFT010000250.1:0-4785 GCA_036522475.1 Pyrinomonadaceae bacterium
TATTTGAGATTGTTGCGAATGGAGCGCGCGAAGACCTTACTCGAGTCGAGTTTTCTCAGCGTCAAAGAGATCGCGTTCCAAGTTGGTTTGAATGACGAGAGTCATTTCGTGCGTGACTTCAAATCGACGTACGGTTACTCACCGGCTTTGTATCGATCGCGTTTCAGAAGCAACGGCGCGGAGGAGCAGCACAACGCAAACGGGAACGGAAACGGAAACGGCGAAGGCGAACCGAGTAAACTCCGAAAACAACTCATCGGCATCGCCAAACAATCTGTGCTGCCATCCTTACAGATTATGGTCTGCGTGTTTTCATACTTGAATTAAAAGACGTGGTCCATGTTTGCAAAAGCTCAAATTCAGCTCGAAGCAAAATCCGCTAACGAACAACAAAATACGCCAAGCAAGAAGTCTTGTAAGTAAAAATTTCAGATCGTAATCTTTCCCACGAATCAACGCACAAGTGAAGATTTCACCATCGATAGTTTTCGTGTAAGTCAAACGAAGTTACTCAACAGTTTCAGCAACAGCCCTCGCCTTTCAAACTGATCGCCTTTGTCGGGAAGTTAGATCAGGATTCGGGAGCCATATAGCAATACTCTTCGAGTAGGGTCAAAACCACCAGCAAGGGATTTAGATTGAGGCCAACCCAACGGCTGAAAGGAGATTCTATGCCTAAGAAGAAGGCAAAAAACCGGCCGGAAATCGAAAAGAAAACAGAAGGCACGGTCAGTAGAAGAACTGTCCTCAAGATAGGAGCAGCAGCGGGGGCTGCCGGTGTTTTGGCGCCCTCGATGTTGACTTCTAACGAGGTCCTCGGCTTTCAGACGATTGCCGAGCCCGTACGTTGCGATCCACCCGCCCCGGCTCAAAGTCCACCCCATCATCCCTTCGTGGATGAATTCCTGGCTCCGTTTCCTGAGATTGATCATCCTCTAAGTCCGCAGCCAACTGAGTTTCCTAACATAGCAGCGGGTGAAGCTGACCGAGCGCCCCATCAGCGCTGGGCGCAGTTCACTCCGGTCCATCGTACGTACGACATATCAGCGCAACCCGGTCTGCACACTTTCCATTCGGATTTCTCGCCGACCTACATTTGGGGCTTCAATGGCAAGTTTCCTGGCCCAACTATGTTGAATAGGTACGGCAAATCCAGCATGGTCCGCTTCAGAAATAACCTACCGACGACCACCACGACGTTTGGCCGGAATGAGATGACGATCCACCTGCACAACGGACACCATGGTTCAGAGAGCGACGGTTTCGCGGGCGACTGGTTTCCGACAGGATTCTGGAAGGACAATCTTTATCCGAATGTCTACGCCGGTATCGACGCTTATGGGGGGAACCCGGGTGGAGACGGGGTCGGCGACCCAAAGGAGAAGATGGGCTCCTTCTGGTATCACGATCACCGCGCAGAGTTCACGCTGCCCAACAACGTGCTGGGCATGAACGGCATGTACATCGTGTATGACTCTACGGACCCGGGCCATGAGCATCCCAGTCAGGGCTCGCTCCAGTTGCCGGGATATTACGGTGTCACCGACTTTCCTTTGGAACTTGTCGACCATAAGTTCTGTGCCACCGCAAACGGACGCACTGAACTGGTCAATGCTGCCGGCGGCGACAAGTTCATCGTCAACGGAAAGATTCAGCCGTATATGACCGTCAGACGGCGAAAGTACCGGTTCCGTATCCTCAACACCGGACCGACACAAACTTACGACATCACCCTCATCAAACCCGATGGTTCAGTAGGAACGATCGTCGTGATCGCTACTGACGCCAACTTCCTCGAGCATCCGATTCCAGTGGACGCGGGAGCCAATGCGGGCAATAGCAACAGCACGACGGCCCCAATCGTTCCGGGCGCGATCCGAGTGAGCGTGGCCGAACGCTGGGATGTCATTATTGACTTCTCGCAATTCAAAGCAGGCGACAAAGTCTACCTCAAAGAGAACAGAACGATGTTTGTGGGGAACCCGTCGCCAGATCCGTTGCCGCCAGGACTGAACATCGGCAACGTTCTGATGCAGTTCAGGGTCGTGAACACGGAATCATGGTTTCCGCAAGATACACCGCCCATTCCAGCGACGCTCTGCACATATCCGACGTTGCCGGCGACCGACAACACCTGGGAGTGGCAGTTCGTCCTGGTCGGAGGTCGGTTCAGGGTCAAGCGACCATTCGATACAACTGGTTGCGTATTCGATCCGGACCACTCGGCACACTGTATTCTCAGGGGCACCACCGAGGAGTGGCTCATCAATAACAACATAGCCTCAGGCTGGACTCACCCGGTACACATTCACTTCGAAGAGTTCCGTACTTTGAAGCGCTTCGTGAACGGAGTCGAGGTTCCTGTACCGCCACTGCTGTCAGGTAGAAAAGACGTAAGCCGAATGGAGCCTGGACAAGGCGCATTGATCAAGATGCAGTTCCGTGATTACCACGGCAGGTATCTGATTCACTGCCACAACATGGCCCACGAGGATAACTTCATGATGGTGCGCTGGGATATTTGTGACGACCAGGCGGCTCTTGATGATTGCCTGGCCAACCAGCAAGTGTGTGAATTAGAGATGAAAGCCAAAGAACGGCTCATTCATCACAATGAGGAGGTGGCGTAATGGATAGAAGAGAGCTAGTTACCAGGGTATTTGAACCGCACCCGGCATCACCCGGCCCCGCGCGGTATACAAACGCCGTACTCCGAACGCACAACAACGAAGAGGTAAAGTTCTACAACGATCTGATCAGAGGAAAGCAGTGCGTGATCAATTTCATGTACGCTGAATGTCACGGCTCTTGTCCAGTAGTGACTCAAACTCTGAAGACTATCTACCGCGAGCTGAAAGATCGTATGGGCAAGGACCTCTTCTTTTACTCAATCACCACTAAACCCGAGGACGATACGCCAGCCGCATTGAAGCACTATGCAGAAACGCGGAACGCCGATCTGCCGGGTTGGTATTTCCTGACTGGAGAGCCCTACGATATCGAGACTATACGTTTTCGGCTGTTTGGCATGGACCATCCAGGATTCGACGTTGATTTAACTCTGCACAGCAGCTATCTGCGGATTATCAACGACGCCAAGAACTCCTGGGGCATGGCCCAGGCGTTCGCCACGAATGCGAATATCCTGAAAAGGATATCCTGGCAAGATCCGCCGAAGTCATACCCAGAAAACGTCATCGAAGTACGGAAGCGGCAGGCTCAGATCATGGATGAGATCAAGAAGCACGGCTATCGCTCGGGCGGTATGAACTAGCTTTATCCAGTTCGACGGCCCGCAAAGTTAGCCAGCCGGTCGCATCAGGGATCGGGAGTAGAAGTTGCTCTGCGCAGCTTCTACTTCCGGTCCCACCAAAATCAATCATGGTAAGGACGTCACTATGAAACTAACTGCCATAATCTCGCTACTGGCTTTTACTCTTCTGGGCTTAACTGGAACGGCACTAGCCCAACAAGAAAAACCAGCTCCAGCCCAGGAACCAAAACCGGCCCAACGCCCGGCGCCACGACCGACTCCCGCTGGCCCACCCGAGTTCGGCCAGGAGAAGAAGAAGTGCCCCTGCGATATTCTCGGCACGTGGAAGATGCAGATTTCGAAGAGTGAAGCGCGTCTTTACGAATTCGACGGAGAAGGCATCGTCAAGGTGCTGACTGTTTCCGGCGAAGCGAAACCTCGTGAGATCGCGACTGCAAACTACGAGATCGTCGAGGAACCGCTGCCAATGGTCATGGACGCTGCTCCTGATCAGAAACCTGCTGCCCAGCAGATTTCATTCACTACCACCGGCAAGAACCGGATTTTCGGCCGGACCAAAGCGACCATGAAAGTGGTTGGTTACGACGACTCATCCCTCACCTGCGAGATACCCGGCGTCGCCGGAACCGTCAGGTGGACCAGAGTCGATCCCGACCGGTATTTCATCATTCTTGTCGCACGTCAGGATGAGTTTTACGACCACAGCGGATCAGCGTTTCCGCTGGTGGTTAAATTGGCTGGAGGCGTTTCGACAATCGAGGCGGCAGGCACTTATTCCGATCATGGGAAACTGGCTTTTGGCCCGGTTCCACCCGAGATTTACAAAGACTATCTGCGTGAAGCTCGCGGCGACTCGGAAGTGATTCTGCGGCTTGAAATCAACTCCAGGCAGTATGGCAGGGCGTTAAAAGTCGTGCAGGAGTGGCAGCGGCGCGCGCGCGAACGTGCGCTCCCATATATCGATAGCCCCGTTACTCTGAATAACATTCTGCTGGTGAAAGCTGTCACCGAAACGCTGAATCTCTGCCAAAACGATTTCGATCTATACAGGCTCGACTACAGCTACCCGGGCGACTGGATCACCGATCAATACAGCACGGAATTCATTCCGTTTTTCTTCTTCAAGGAGTTGAGACGGCGGAATGAAGCGCGACACATCGAATACAACAAATTTCAGCAACTCGTGCCGATGGCCAACCTGGCCAGCCGGTAGGAGTGAATAACCCAGGTCATGAAAAAGCTTCTTGTTTCTTTCATTCTGTTGTTGGCTGGGATTGGCGCCCCACAGTTGCTGCGCGCACAAACGCCGGCGATGCCTGATGACAAACAGGCCACCCAGCAGCGGAAACGTGGCGGAGTTTTCACCATGTACGCCATAGACCCACTGTCCCGCAACCTTTGCTTTACCGACGGGAAGGAAGGGATGGCGTTTGTAAACAACAAATGGGAAAACCGTTGTAGCGATCTGAGTTACACCCTCGCAGGTAGCGGCAGTCTTGTTAGCGGCATTG
>DATDFT010000251.1:0-2709 GCA_036522475.1 Pyrinomonadaceae bacterium
ACGATCATTCCCAAACGCGCTACCGGCTACAGCAAAACTCCCGATGGTTACACCAACGCACCTTACCTCGACATGTCGATACCCTACGCGGCGGGTTCGCTCTACTCGACTGTCGACGATCTCTACCTTTGGGATCAGGCACTCCACACGGACAAGCTGCTGTCCGCGCAATCGAAGGCGTTGATGTACACGCCGTTTCTCAACAACTACGCGTACGGTTGGGAAGTTCGCAATGCGTCGTTCGATAAGAACGTGCAAGTTATCACACATGACGGCGGCATCAACGGTTTCACAACCACTATCGTGCGCTTTCCGAAAGAAAAGAACCTGATCGTGATGCTGGACAACACCGGCTCCGAGTATCTCGATCGTCTCGGCGAAACGATCACAAGGATCATCTACAATCAACCGTACGAGTCGCCGAAGATGTCAATCATCTCCATGCTGGATAAGACGATCACTGAAAAAGGGATCGAAGCCGGCATCGCACAGTATCGCGACTTAAAAGCGAAGCAGGCGGCGACATACGACTTCGCTGAGCAAGCGCTGAATCAACTCGGTTATCAGCTACTGCGAAGTGGCAAACCAAAAGAGGCCATTGAGATCTTCAAACTCAACGTCGAAGCATATCCGAAGGGTTTCAACGCCTACGACAGTCTCGCCGAAGCTTACATGACCATTAACCAGCGCGACCTCGCAATACAGAACTACAAGAAGTCGCTGGAGTTGAATCCGAACAACACCAATGCCGCTGCAATGCTGAAGCGCCTCGAGCAGCCGCCGGTGGTAGTCGATGCAAAGGTATTCGACAGGTACGTCGGCGAGTATGAAGTCGGGCCAGGATTTGTGTTGCGTGTTTTCCGTGAGGGAGACAAGTTCATGACGCAAGCCACGGGGCAAGGTCAGTTTGAAATCTTCCCCGAATCCGAGACGGTGTTCTCTCCACGCGCGTTTGTGGCGAAGTTGACGTTTGTGAAAGATGCGGACGGGAAAGTGACGGGGATACGAGTCGATCAAAATGGACGCGTGATGCTCGGCAAGCGGATTAAGTGAAGCCGCAGATTACGCGGATTCAATTGGCGCGAGGAGTCAGGGCACGATTAACTCACGGGCTGGAAACGACGACGTCGTCAGGCGTGTTGGGTTTGCCGTCCGGGCCGAGCGAGCGCAAAGAATAATGGTCCTGTTGGCCGTCGTATTGATAGGGACGGTGCCATGGGTCGACGCGGATGATGCGCGCCAGGTACTTCGGGCTGAGGTGATCGATCAGGACGGATTCTTTGTCCGCCACGACGAAATGGCCGCGCTCGCGACGAAAGTCGCCGAGAGCTTTGGCGATGGTTGAGAGATCGTCGCTGGCGGCAGAGCGTTTGACTTGATCGATCGCGACTGGCAGGCCTGAAACGTCTACCCAGTCGCGCGCGCCAGTCTTGAATCCGATAACACGCCACCCACTTGCATCACGCGCGAGGCGGAAATCAGCATTGACCAAAGCCGTGACGAGCGCTGCGGACTCCTTTCCGATCGACAAACCAAACGGCGAGACCTCTTTGATTCGCACGTCGTCCGATGGCATCGTGACACCGAAGAGTGCTGCAACCAGACAGCGAGCGCGCTTAGTCGTGAGTTTTGTAGCAAGCTGCGCGGCCGAGTCACAATCTCCCGGAGGCAAGTCAACCTTGGCCGCACTCGCAATCACGTCCAACCGATCCCAGCGATCGGACGCCGTTCGAATCTCGCGCAACTGCCAGTGACCTTCAAACAGTCGCAGACGAAACACCGCTTCGATCTCAGCACTGACCTCGGCGCCCTCGCCACTTTCTGAGACGGATCGAATTCGAACCGAATCACTCGGCAGAGACCAGCCACCCATTGTCTGGATCACCTTACGTGCCTGTTTTTGATTGAGATCGGCGCGCGCCTGAATGAACACGCCACAGAGAAGCACCAAAAGCACGAATACTCTTCGTGAATTCATTTAAGAATCGGTCGTCTTTTTGCCAACCAACATCTGCAACATGATTTGTAGTTGCGCAGTCGTGAAGGGCTTCGGCAGAAACACGATCGCGCCCGCCGAGAAGCTGTCCGAAGAAAGTTTTGGATCCTGTTCCGCAGTCATCATCATCACCGGAATCCGCTTCAAACGTTCTTCCGATTTCATGTAACGGACCAGTTCCGGACCGGAAATGTGCGGCATCACGACGTCGAGGATCGCAGCAGTAAAGTCAGGATCACTCTGCAGGATCTTGTACGCCTCGCGCCCATCGCGCGCCGTAACGACCGTGAAGTTTTCCTTCTCGAGAATCGTAGCAATCAGGCGCAGGATGGCCGGATCGTCATCGGCCACGAGCATGCGCCGGTTTTCAGTAAGGTTATTGTCCATGTGAGCTTTGTTCCTTTTAGACTTCCACCGAGCGGCAACTCTCGCCCGCCCGTGTGGATAGCTCTGCTGCCAGTTTGATAGCGGCCACCATGCTTGAATGTTCCGCGAGTCCCTTTCCGGCGATGTCGAACGCGGTGCCGTGGTCAACCGAGGTCCTGATAAACGGCAGACCCAGGGTGACGTTGACGGCCTCGCCAAACGACAAACACTTTACCGGAATCATCGCCTGATCGTGATAACAGGCAACGACGGCATCAAACTCCCCACGTGAAGCTCGTAGAAAAACTGTGTCCGCCGAGAATGGTCCCTGCACGTTGATATCGTCC
>DATDFT010000252.1:0-12058 GCA_036522475.1 Pyrinomonadaceae bacterium
AGGCTGACGTGATCGCGCGCTTTACTTCCGTGACCGCGCGTCGCGCAGACCATTCGAGCGGCGATGTAAGAATCTGCGCGGCCGTGCTCGATATCGATGAGTCAACCGGCCGCGCACGCAACATTGAACGACTAAACCTCAGCCACGCTCAGTAGCCACAAAAAAGCACAAAAGGCACAAAAGAAATTATCCATTAAGGTTTATTTGTTTTGAGCCTTTTGTGCTTTTTTGTGGCTAACTTTTACTGCAGCGGTTTCTTGTGTTCTCGCAACTGTTTCGCTAACTCGATCTTTGCATCGAGTTCAGCTTTTAGATCCGGTTGCAACTTCAGGCACTCGCTAAAATCGTTTACCGCATCGCTCTCCTTGCCGATATACACACGGGCGAGTCCACGATTGTAATAGGCCCAGACAATCTGCGGGTCGAGTTCGATTGCGCGCGTGAAATCCGCAATTGCCTTGTCCATCTTTTCAAGTTGCATAAACGCGGTACCACGTCCTTCATAAGCCCATGCCATGTCAGGCGCCAACTTTATTGCACGATCGAAATCAGCCACGGCTTGTTCGTACTTTTTCAACGCGATGTAGGTGAAACCGCGTTGGTAATAAGACTCGGGAATGCGATCGGTGAGTTCAATGGCTCGATTCAGATCCTCCAGGGCGCCATTGACGTCACCGTTGTCAAGCCGGAGGCTGCCGCGGTTACTGTATGCTTGCGGGAAATCTTTTTTTAATGAGATTGCTCGATCCAGATCTTTTCGAGCGGCCTCGATCTGTCCCATGCCTCGCAGTGCTGCGGCTCGATTCAGAAACGCGCTCGGTAGACCCGGTCTGATGCGGAGTGCCTCATTACAATCTTCGACAGCGCCCTGGAAGTCGGACTTCTTGTAACGAACGAGACAACGATTGTTGTAAGCGTTGGCGGTAAACGGATCGATGACTTTGATTTCTTCGGCTGAATAATCATCGAATGAGTTTCCCAGCCGTTTTGAACTATTGAATCCCTCGAGATGCGAGCTCAGCGTGATGGCTCTTGTGTACTCTTCGATCGCGCCATCGAGATCTCCGTTGTCGATCTTTTTGCTCGCGTTCTTGAAATGGCTGATGGCAGCGTCCGGGGTTCGTGCCTGGGAGAAAACCGTTATGGGGAGACAGAGGGAAACAAATGCGAACAGGAGCGCACAGCGACGCATGGTAGACCCTCCTTGGTTGAAGCTCGTCCACCAGGTGCGCTAAGATGCGGGACGTCGATGATGCAACTTTGAGCGCTGCAAGGCGATCGAACTTGTGTTGTCATCCGAGCCTCGTTGCTATCGCAAGTAGCGACGAGGCTTTCAATATTCCGGTGGCGGTCACCGGGGTCTAAAACTAAAACGACCGAGCTTGAAAAAAGTTACAAAGAAATAGCTGGGCTCTGGATCTGTAACACCGTGAAGCGATGAGTTGTGGCAGGTTAAATAGAACTAACAGATCGTGTACGACTTATTGGATTTTTATTCAGGCGCGGTTTCGCTGGGCACCACTGAGCCTGGGTGAGATTTAACTACCGGCGGCGAGAGTAGTCGTTGCGCGTATCCTTCGGGAAACGACCGCACGCGCCCGCTTGAATCAGTAACAACATGTCCCGTTTCGCCCTCAGCCACGACTTGTCCATTCGAAGCACGCACAATCTCGTAGCCAAAACGCAGCGAACGTTTACGTAATTCTGTAACGTGTGTGCGAACTATTAGTTCGTCGTCATAATACGCGGGGGCTTTGTAGCGGCAATAAGCTTCCGCCACGACCAAAAAAGCGTCCTCGCTCTGTTCCATGTCGCGGTAAGAAAAACCGCGCGCGCGACAATAGTCAGTCCTGCCGATTTCGAACCAGACCAAATAGTTGGCATAATAAACGATGCCCATCTTGTCCGTTTCGGCATAGCGGACGCGCAACAACGTTTCGTGCCAAACGCCGAATACATCGTCAGGGGCAGGGCTTGTCATCTGAGCAAAGCCTTCCGAACTCATAAGCGAGAGTAGGAAATGATTTCCCGATCCAGGTTCAACTGTAAACGTTTAGCGGACTATAAGAGTGAAAGACCAATTATGTCAAAGAAAATTACTGCCGGCCTGGCCCTTTTGACCCTGCTATGCCTGTGCAGCGGCAGTTTCCTGCCGCTCGGCCATGCCCAAACCGGCGCGGCGGGTACGGCCCAGAACGCAGCCATCGTTTCCACTACCGCGGCCGTGCTGAAGGAAACAAGCGAGTTGCGCGAGCTCCCGATTCTGAAGTCCGTGAAAAGCGGAGCCCAGTCGCGCGCTGAAATCGAGCGGATGATCATCCGAAATCTCGACGACGAGACTACGCCCGCGGAAATGCACGCTGCGGAAATGACGCTCAAGGCGTTCGGACTCGCGCCCCAGGATTTTGCGTATCGTCCGTTTTTGGTCAAGTTGTTAACCGAGCAGGTAGCCGGCTACTACGATCCGAAAGCACAGCAGTTTTACCTGGCGGACTGGATCGAACTGGAAGGCCAAAAGCCAGTGATGGCCCACGAGCTCACTCACGCGCTTCAGGACCAACACTTCAACCTCAAGCGTTTTGAGAATTGGCCCAAGGGTGATTCCGATGCCGAACTCGCGGCGCACGCGCTTATCGAAGGCGATGCGACGCTCGCGATGACACTTTACATGGCCAAGTATCCACTCGTTGCACTTGCTTTTATTCGCAGTCTTGGTTCGCAGGAGTTGGCCACAGAGCAATTCAAACAAGCCCCGCGAGCATTGCGTGAGTCGTTGCTCTTTCCGTACGAAGAAGGGTCTGCATGGGCCACGCAACTCTACAAGCGCGGTGGTTGGGAGATGGTGTCGCGCGCGTTTACGAAGCTACCGCAGTCGAGCGAACAGATCCTTCACGCAGATAAGTACTTCGCTTACGAGGCGCCGCAGAAGATTACGTTGCCCGAGTTCAAAACCATTCTTGGACCATCGTGGAAGCGTATCGATTACGATGTGAACGGCGAATGGGGATGTTATCTTGTGCTCGATCAGTATTTGAACGACGCGATCGAGTCTAAGCGAGCGTCGGCGGGATGGGGCGGCGATCGTTTTGCGCTGTACGAGACGTCGAAACCGGGTGAAGTTTTCATTGCTCAGTTGACCTCGTGGGACACGGCGAATGACGCGAAAGAGTTTTTTGACGCTTATGCCAAACGCACGGTAAAGAGATACGCCGACGCGAAGGAGGCAAAAAACACGGGCGAGCGGATCGAGTGGCAAACGTCGAGTGGTTTAGTCGAACTCGAGCTGCGTGGTTCGCGAGTGGCAATCCTTGAAGGCGTCCCGGCGGCGACGAATGCAAATACTTTGCTGAGTGCGATCTGGCAACAACGATAAGTCGATTAGAAAGCTGATGAAAAAGTCTGATACGGGTACAGCCACTAAACAACCCTCGCGCTTACGCGAGCTCACGGATCAACTCCACAGACTTGAGGCCAAGCTTCGTCTCGGAGGTGGTCCTGACAAGATCGACCGGCAGCACCAGCAGGGAAAGTTAACCGCACGAGAACGCATTGAGCTGCTGTTCGACAAAGGTGCTTACGTGCAGGAGATCGGACTGCTCGTTGCGTACGATCAATACAGTGGTGGGGCTCCGGGCGCAGGCGTTGTCACGGTAGTTGGTAAGGTCGAGGGCAGGGAAGTTGTTGTCGTTGCAAATGACGCGACGGTCAAAGCCGGTTCGTGGTGGCCTGAGACGATCAAAAAGATCCTGCGCGCGCAGGAGATTGCGATGCGCTCGCGAGTGCCGATCATTTATCTCGTCGATTCTGCGGGTGTGAATCTTCCATATCAGGGCGGAGTTTTTCCGGGTCAGTACGGTGCTTCGCGAATCTTCTATTACAACTCGATCATGCGCCGCTATCTGAAGGTGCCGCAGATCTCGGCTGTAATGGGACCGTGCATCGCAGGCGGCGCGTATCTGCCGGCGCTGTCGGACATCATCATCATGGTTGAAGGCACGTCGTTCATGGGTCTTGGTGGCGCGAACCTCGTGAAAGGCGCGACTGGACAGACGATCGACAACGAAACTCTCGGTGGCGCACGCACGCACAACGAATTATCCGGCGTTGCCCATTATCGAGTTGCTGACGATCAGAGTTGCATCGAAAAGATCAGAGAGTTTGTCTCGGAGTTGCCGAAGCCTTCAGTCGTTGTTTCGAATGAGCAAGCAAGCGATGCGCTGAGACCCGCTGAAGATCTCTACGATATCGTTCCCGAAGATCATCGCCAGCCTTACGACGCGAAAAAACTGCTGGAATGTTTGCTCGACCGAGGTCATCTCGACGAGTTCCAAGCGGATTACGCGAAAGAGATGATCACGGGCCACGCGCGCATCTGCGGTATTCAAGTCGGCGTGATCGCGAATCACCGCGGCATGGTGCGTTTGCCAGGCGGAAAGCCGCCGCGATTTGGCGGCATCATCTATACGGAGTCAGCAGAGAAGGTCGCTTACTTCATCGAGACCTGCAGCCGCCATCAAACGCCGTTATTGTTTGTGCAGGATGTTTCCGGGTTCATGGTTGGATCAGACGCGGAGCACTCAGGGATCATTCGCGCGGGAGCGCAGTTCGTCGAGGCGATGGCAACCGCGACCGTTCCGAAGATCGTGCTAACCGTCAATCATGCGTCCGGCGCAGGATACTACGCGATGGCGGGACAAGGATTTGATCCCGACTTCATTTACAGTTGGCCCACGGGGCGGATGGGAGTCATGGAAGGTGACTCGGCCGTGCAGGCTGTGTTCGGCAGCCAACTCGAGAAGTTGAAGAAGAATGGCGAGTCGCCTGATGCCGAGTTAACAGCCGAGATGGACAAGGTGCGTGAGACTTACGACATGGAACTCGACGCGAAGTACGCCGCCGCGCGTGGCTTCGTCGATGCAGTGATTACTCCCGAGACCACCAGGCCTGCTTTAGAACTCGCGCTACGCATCGCACAGAACTACTCCGGCCCACACCTCGGCCAGTTCGTGCTGCCAGTGATTCATGAATGAGTGTCGGTTTGCGCGAATACGGAGTAGAATGACAACAAATGAATGCTAACGATTTCATTGAAGTCGATCCTGAAAAGATGAGCGGAACGCCCGTCTTCACCGGCACGCGTGTCCCTGTCAATCATCTTCTGGATTATCTCAAGGCAGGGGACAGTCTCCATACGTTCCTTGCAGATTTTCCAACAGTGACGCGCGAACAAGCCTTGGGAGTGCTTGAGTTGATGCGTGAACGGCTCCTCACCGAATATGAAACTGCTGCTTGATGAGTGTACGCCCAAACGACTGAGCTTGGATTTGACTGGACACGATGTCCAGACAGTTGAAGAAGTCGGTTTGAAAGGTCTAAAAAATGGAGCGTTGTTGCAGCAGGCAAGTAGAGACTTTGATGTGCTGATTACCGTCGACCAGAATATTCCCTTCCAACAGAATCCGATTAACCTCCCGATTGCAATCGTTATACTTAAGGCAAGATCAAACCGGTATTCCGACTTGAGAACATTGTTGCCCAAAGTGCTTCAGATATTGCCGGCGGTTCGTGTTGGTGAGATCGTGAGAGTTTTAGACTCAGGTTATTCCTGATTGTTGGATCGGGAGGTTCCTGCAATTATGCGTCAATCGATGGAACGGTTTGTTTTGTCGATTCTCAAGCTCACTTAGCCTGACTGAGGCGTCCATCCAATGAAACCGATTCGCGTGTTGATCGCTGATGACCACGCACTTGTCCGCGCCGGTATTCGAGCCCTCGTAGAAAAAATCGAAGGTGTCGTAGTCGTCGGCGAAGCCGGCAAGGGCAGCGAAGCCATGGACCTTGTTAGCGAACTCAAACCTACCCTCATGTTGCTCGACATCACCATGCCCGACGGTAGTGGTTTCGAGGTGTTGGACCACATCATGAGAACGTTTCCCGAAATTCGCGTGATAGTGTTGACGGTCCATGAAGCGGGTGAGTATGCAATTCGCGCGTTGCGTGAAGGCGCCGCCGGTTTCCTTCCGAAGAGCGCGGCCAGCACCGAACTCGAACAGGCGATTCAAACTGTGATTCGCGGCGAAGTTTACATCTCACCTGAAACCTCGCGAAAGACTCTGCTCGAATACGGCAAAGGCGCAACTAAGCGAGATCTCCTCGCGACGTTGAGTCCACGACAACGCGAAGTGCTGCGCCTGATCGCTGAAGGCAGGACCACGAAACAGATCGCGCAGGTGTTGGAGATTAGCGTCAAGACTGTCGAAACGCATCGCGCTCAGTTGATGGAACGTCTCGGCATACACGATGTTGCAGGCCTGGTGCGCTACGCGATTATCGTCGGTTTGATCGAAGTTGAATAAATGCAAAAAGTGCTCAGGAATTGGCTGAGTAGGAGTCAGGAATCTCCCCATTGCGCACTATTGTCGTTAACGCTTAGCCTACGTTCGTTTGAGTACGTTGACCCCCAGAAGAATCAGCGTTACAACGGAAGAAATGGTGGGCAGCATTGCCGAATTCCTCCACGGCAATCAAGGGTTGGCGGAGAATTGATGGAACTCCACCGGGGTGTCTTGACAAGGTGAAATAGTACCAGGGCTCCTCGGCAGGTCTGAAGGTAGTGACTGGCGGTGACTCAGACCCTGCCTTGGTACTGTTAATGCTCGGGAAAGCCCTCCCCTCATGCATGACTGTTTCGGTGAATTTTTTGGACGAGACGCGCGCGTTGTAAACAGGGTGAAATCCTCGCGCGTGAAAAGGGGGACGGCGGCCAGGGCGAGGTCGCTGTCCCCTTACTGCATCTGCGCTGAGTAGTATCGAAAGGATCGTATGAACAACGGAAGCATGACGTCGCTTGTCAGCCTGACATTCATCGAAGTGATGAAACAGGTGGACCGGATTGCCGACACGAATTTACCTGTTTTGATCACTGGAGAGTCCGGGGCCTCCAGGGAACTCGTTGCGTCGATGATTCATCATCGCAGCAGTCGGCATGACGGACCCTTCGTGGCCATTGACTGCGGCGCGACGCCGGCGGAGACGATCGAAGCGGAGTTGTTTGGACGACGGTGGGAACACGCCGGTGGTGGCACGATTTTTCTAGATGAGATCACAGAGACGACAACTTCATTTCAGGCGAGATTACTACAAAGCGTTGCGTCAAATGAGTCGCAGGTAGATGTGCGCGTAATCGCGGGAAGCCATCGCAATGTGGAGGAGCAAGTTGCAGCCGGAAAATTTAGTTACGATCTTTTCTGTTACTTGAACCATGCGTCGATAGTATTACCGCCTTTGCGCGAACCGCGTCCTGCAAATAACGATTGGGTCACCCTGTCCGAGATCGAAGGCCGTTACGTCGCGCGCGTACTCGAACATACTGGCGGCAACAAGCAAGCCGCGGCGCGCCTCCTCTCTGTCGATCGCAAGACTCTCGACCGCATGATCAAACGTCATCACATCGATTCGAATCACGTCAAAGCGTTGCGCGCGAAAGCCACGAGCCATAATTAGGCACAAAAAGGCACACAAGCACAAAATAAAATTCTGATCCAAAAATCAGGACGACTCACTCTCTGTTAAATCATTATGTGCTTTCTGTGCCTTTTTGTGGCCAGCTTTTTCTTAGTGGCCCTTGACACTCACCGAAGTCGCTTGATACTTTCTCGCCTCCGTGAAGAACATCCTGCTCGTTGTTGCGGTCGTTGTACTCTACGTGCTTCATCAGGACATCTGGTTCTGGCGTAGCTCCTACCTGGTTTTTGGTTTCATCCCCATCGGACTCTTCTATCAAGGTTGCTTTTCCGTGGCCGCCGCGCTGCTGATGTGGTTGCTGGTGACTTACGCCTGGCCGGCTCACCTTGAGCAAGAGGTTGAAGAAGCAGACACCAGGGAGGACCCGCGCGCTTGATTCCAGCAATCGTCGTCTTCCTTTACCTCGCGGCCGTTCTCTACATCGGGATCTTTGCTTTCCGTCGTGCCTCCGGCAAAGAAGAGGCGGAAGACTACTTTCTCGCGAGCCGTTCGCTTGGTCCATTCGTGTTTCTCTTTTCACTCTTCGGCACGAACATGACCGCGTTCGCAATTCTTGGTTCGTCCGGTCACGCGTTTACAAACGGCATTGTGACGTTCGGCTTGATGGCCTCTTCGTCAGCACTCGTTATCCCGCTTACAATTTTTCTGATCGGCACCCGCGTTTGGGCGCTCGGCAAGAAACACGGTTTCATGACGCCCGTGCAAATGTTCAGAGATCGCTGGGAATGCACTCACATCGGCACAGCGATCTTCGTGGTTCAGGCAGCGTTGCTGGTGCCTTACATCATTATTGGCATCATGGGCGGCGGCACAACGCTCTACGCGATCAGTAACGGGCTCGTTCCATACTGGTTCGGGGGTGCCATCGTAGCACTCGTCGTGATGGGTTACGTGTTCTTCGGCGGCATGCGTGGCACGGCCTGGGTCAACACATTCCAGACCGTTTTGTTCCTCTGCTTCGGCATCATTGCAATCATGGTGATCGGCGTTGGCATGGGCGGCTTCAACACTGCGGCGCACGCCTTACAAGCGTCGCCGATGGCTTCGCTGCTGACGCGCGAACGAATCTCGCCGTACTACTATTTTAGTTACACGTTCATTCCGCTTTCAGCCATCGCTTTTCCGCATATCCTGATCTTCTGCCTCACGGCGCGAAAGATGGGCCAGTTCAAAAAGACAGTCATCTTCTATCCGCTGTGCATTCTCGCGATCTGGCTGCCGTGTGTGTTTCTCGGCGTGATGGCCAATCGAGTAGACATGCCCGAGATTCGCGCGAAGCAGGAAGCGCGTCGCGTGCTCGCGACTCAAGGCAAGAACATGGAGCCGGAAAAGCGCGACGAGCTGCGCGAACAATCAGCCGGCGATGACGTTCTCATGCTCCTCCTGCATCGTTACGCGCCGCTCTGGCTAGCAGGATTGCTGGGTGCGGGCATCATGGCCGCAGTGATGGCGAGTGACTCACAGATTCTTGCTCTCTCGACTATGTTCACGGAGGACGTCTTCGCCTTCTACGGCGGCAAAGCTCGTTTTGGTGAGCGCGTGCAGGTTCAGACCGGACGTCTCTTCATCGTCCTCATCACGATCTTTGCTTACGCGGTGGCATTGCGCGCGCCGGAAACGATTTTCGAGCTGGCAATTCAATATGCGTTTTCAGGCTACGCGGCACTGTCGCCATTGCTGGTGGCGGCGTTGTTCTGGAAGGGAAGCACGAAATGGGGCGCGCTCGCGGTCACGCTTTGGACCGTGTTGACGGTGGTTGCGGTGGCGATCCTTCAGGCGATAGTGCCCGCGCCCGCGCCTGGTCCAGCAACGATTGTTTGGGCGCCCGGCGGTGTTGAAGTGTTATCGCGAACTCCGGGAGGAACAGCAGTTTTTGGTTTTATGCCGGTTGTGCCGATGGTGATCGTATCGACGTTACTGATGGTCATCGTGTCGCTGCTGACCAGGAAACCCAACAACACGACGCTCGCGAAGTATTTCTAGCCGAAGCAGAAGAGCTTTCCATCCTGAGACCCGATCACGATACGGCCGTTCGCAATCGCCGGAGACGCTGACAACGGCGCGCCCGCGTCAAACTCCCAGAGCTTTGCGCCGGTACTCAAATTCAACACATAAAATCTTCCGTCATTCGATCCAACGAAAACGCGTCCGTCAGCAATCGCCGGAGACGACTCCACGCGCGCGCGCGTCGCAAATGTCCACACGGCTTTGCCGGCCATCGTCAGACCATGGACCATCTTGTCGCGCCCGCCTACAACAACCTGCGTCATCGTGACCGCCGCCGACGAGTAGTACGGAAACTTCCTTTGGGGATGCTCGTACCGCCAGGCGATCTGCTTCTGCGCCAGGTTCACGCTCAACACTTCATTGTCAAACGTTCCATAAAATGCGGAGCCGTTTCTTAGTGCCGGCGAAGCACCAGTGTAAGAGCCGGAGGCGACGTTGAACATCTCCTTGCCATCCGAGATTCGGATCGCGCGAAAGACTTCATCGCAACCGGCGATGAAAGCCATGCCTCCGGAAATGCTCGGCGTTGAGTGCACTGGTCCATTCGTCTTGAAGCTCCACTTCAGCGACCCGTCTTTCGTCGAGAGACAGTAGAGTTGTTCGTCATACGATCCGATCAACACTCGATCGCCAACGACGACCGGCGACGATTTGATCTCGCCGTTAGTTTTAAATGCCCAGAGCTTTTTGCCGTCTGAAGCGTTGAGTGCATTCAGCCAGCCGCCAAGATCACCAATGTAGACCACGCCGCCGCTGTAAGCCGGCGATGACTCACCGATGGGCGATCCGGTCGTGAATTTCCAGTAGACCGATCCGTTGTCGAGACTCAGCGCGACAAGCTCGCCTTTTTGCGATCCGACGAACACTGTGCCGCCGACAATTGCCGCCGACGATTCGATCGAGTCACCCGCATCGTAAGTCCACAATTGCTTCAGCGAATCAGGCACTTTCGACTGCGATACTCCAGTCAACTCATGATTGCCGCGAAATTGAGCCCAGTTGTCGGCAGGCGTGTCCTGGGCCATCGCGACGCCGCCAAGGCAAACAACCAGTAGCAGAGTCATCAATAAACGCATTGGTAAATCTCAATTGCTCCTTGCTGATCGAGCGGTCGGGGATTGAAGGTGCCAGTCCATTGTTGAGCTGCGTCAGCCGCGAGCTCAGGCAAATCCGTTTCGCTGACTCCGGCACTGCGCAGATTCGTGCGCAGACCGCCGGCTTCGGCAAGCTCTTCCAGTCTGCGCGCCAGGTTCTCTCCGGACGTCATGTCGAGCAGCGGACGATAGTCGGTCCCCGTCTTTTCATTCCAGCGAACTACTGTTGGCAGTAACATCGCGATCGCCGCGCCATGCGCGGTTCCGTACCGGGCGGTCAGGGGATTCGCGCAGGCATGCGTGGCGCCCAGCATCGAATTCTCAATCGCCACGCCCGCACAGAACGCGCCTAATTGCATCGCTCCTCGCGCAGATAGGTTATCGGGTTCACTGAGCACACGTTCATAATTCGGTTCAAGCAATCGCCACGCTTCGCGCGAGAAGAGCTCGGAGATCGGATTTCGTTTGAGTGTGACGTAAGTCTCAACGGCGTGAGCGATCGCGTCGTAACCGGAAGTCGCTGTAATGCTTCGCGGCTGCGACACGGTCAGAGCCGGATCCAATAATGCGACGCGAAAAGCAGCTTTCGGATCGCCGCAGGCCATCTTGGCGTGAGTCTCTGCGTCGGAGATGAGCGCGTAGCTTTGCGCTTCACTGCCTGTTCCGGCGGTGGTCGGAATCGCAATCATCGGCAACATCGGTTTGGTGGCTTTGCCGTAGCCACGATAATCGGACATGCTGCCGTCGTTGGTCAGCAGGAAATTGATTCCCTTGGCACAGTCCATCGAACTGCCGCCGCCGAGACCGATGAGTGAATCGATCTCCAAAGGCGCAACGACCTCCGTTCCTCGTTCGATCATTCGCGTGTCGGGATTGACTTCGAAGTCGTGAAAGCAAATCACCTCGACGCCGGCTTTCTGCAATGGACCAACAGCTTCGTCCACGTGTCCTGACGCAAGCAGACCACGATCCGCGACCAGCAGCGTGCGTTTGAAATTGAGCTCGCGGGCCAGTTCTCCCAAACGTTCCACGGCGCCGGCGCCGAAGATCATCCGAGTACGAGGTTGAAAATCGAAACTCTTCATTTAAAGTCTGTTCTGCGGCTCTCTGCGTATCTCCGCGGCCTCTGCGTTGAAATAACCTGTAACGCAGAGGAGACGGAGATACACAGAGAACCGCAGAGAAATGTGTTAATTCTTAGCTGTCGCCGGTTTGCCTGCCGCCGTTTCCTGGATCGCGAAAAGTTGGTTGCGATTGGTGATGAACAGCACTCCGTTCGCGGGTATAGCGGTCGAGTAAACCGAGCTGCCCATGTTTATTTCGCCGATGATCTTCTTCGTCTTGCCTTCCTGCATGATCAGGACGTCGCCATCTTCGTCACCGAGATAAATCTTGCCGTCGACCAGCATCGGCGATCCCCAAACGGCGGCGAA
>DATDFT010000253.1:0-7634 GCA_036522475.1 Pyrinomonadaceae bacterium
GGATCTGATGTAATCTGTGTCATCCGCGTTTTTCTTACTCTCGACATTACAAGTGAGGTGCCCCATGAGACCACTCAAGCGAAGCGTTGCGCTGCTTTGCACCCTGGCGTTGTTTGCGACGATGCTGTCTGCCCAACAGACGGCTCCCGCCAAACGTCCGCTCACGCATCAGGACTACGACTCGTGGCGTTCGATTACGGCTTCGCAGGTTTCGCGCGACGGCAAATTCGTGGCTTATGCCTACATGCCGCAGGACGGCGACGGCGAGATCGTCGTGCGCAACATCGCGACCGGCGCCGATTGGCGCGCGCCGCGCGGGTATCGACCGCCCGTGCCGCCGCCGGACGATCCGGGCACAAACTTTGCGGAGTTTCAGGCGGAGCAAGCGCGTTTGGTGCGACCTGTTTTCACTGCCGACAGTCGCTTTGTTGTCTTCACCACCGAACCCACTAAGGCCGAGGTTAACAAGGCGAAGAAAGAGAAGAAAAAACCGGAAGACATGCCGAAGAATGGTCTCAGCATAATGGACCTTTCGAACGGCACGGTCACGCGCATCGAACGAGTGAAGACGTTTCGCGTGCCGGAAGATGCAGGCGGGTTTTTTGCCTACTTGATGGAAGCCGCGAAGCAGGAAGAGAAACCCGCCGCTTCACCTTCACCGAATCCCCAGCCAAATCCACAGCCGAGTCCGGCAGCAGAGTCCACCCCCACGCCGGCGACAACGCGCGCGGCGTCCGACCGTTCCGGGAAGAAAAAGGAGTACGGCACCGAGCTCGTGCTGCGTAACACAGCAACCGGCAACGAGAGAAAGTTTAGCGACGTGCTCGACTTTACGATCAGCAAAGACGCCAAGACGCTCGTGTTCACGACGTCTTCGCACAAGGAAGAGACAAACGGCGTCTACGCTGTGAGCACAGGCAGTGACGGCGAACCTACAGTCTTACTCAACGGCAAAGGAAAGTATCAAAAACTCACCTGGGACGAAGAGAACACGGAGCTCGCATTCATCAGCGACAAGGAAGACGCAGAAGCGAAACAGCCGAAGTTTCGCGTTTATTTCTGGAACCTCAAGGACCCGCAGGCGAGCGAGATCGTCTCTGTCAGTTCACCTGGCTTTCGCAAAGAGTTTGTCGTCAGCGAGCGCGCAAACCTGAGCTTCTCGCTCGACGGCAGTCATCTTTTCCTCGGCACCGCGCCGCCGCCTGAACCAGAGAAGAATCCGGACGAAGAGATCCCGGCAGACCAGAAGGTGCTCGTGGATCTCTGGAGCTGGAAAGACGATTACGTGCAACCGATTCAAAAAGTGCGGGCGGAGCAGGATCGCAATCGATCGTATCGCGCTGTTTATGATTTGCAGTCGAAGAAGTTCGTCCAGCTTGCTGACGATTCGATGGAGACGATCTCACCGTCGAACGACGGCAGTTATGCGATCGGTTCTGACAACCGCAAATACCGGGTGATGAGTGACTACGATCCGGGCTTCGCTGACTACTATCTCGTCAATACCGCCGACGGCTCGCGAAAGCCAATGTTGACTAAGCAACGTGGCAGTGTTTCGCTTTCGCCCGGTGCGAAGTACGCCATCTATTTTGACGGCAAAGACTGGTATTCGTATTCAGTCGCAAGCGGATCGACAGTGAACCTGACCAAAGACATCGCAGTGCATTTCTACGACGAAGAGAACGATCTTCCTGCGACGCCCGGCGCCTACGGCATTGCCGGTTGGACCAAGAATGACGCGAACGTTTTGATCTATGACCGTTACGACGTATGGCAAGTGGCGCCCGACGGCAGCAGCGCGCGCAACCTTACTGACGGCGTCGGCCGGAAAGAAAAGACAACCCTCCGCTACGTTCGTCTCGATCCAAAGGAGCGTTCGATCGATCCTGACAAGCCGATGCTGCTGAGCGCCGATAATGAGGAGACGCACGATTCCGGTTTCTATCGCGACAAAGTCAACAGCGAAGCGCCGCCGCAGAAGTTGTTGATGGCCGCGAAGGATTTTGGCAGTCCAACAAAAGCGAAGGACGCGGACGTCTTGATCATGACGGCGTCGCGGTTCGATCAGTTTCCGGATATCTGGACCACAAACAGCACTTTCCGTGAGATGAAACGCGCCAGCAACGGCGACGCGCAACGCGCAGCGTTCAATTGGGGCACTGCGGAGCTGGTGAGTTTCAAGAATGCCGACGGCGTGCCTCTGAAAGGAATACTGCTCAAGCCCGACAACTTCGATCCACGCAAGAAGTACCCGATGATCGTCTACATTTACGAGCGCCTGTCGCAGGGCTTGCACCAGTTCCGCAACCCCGGGCCGGGCACTTCGATCAATCCGACGTACTACGTGAGCAACGGCTATCTCATCTTCATGCCCGATATCGTTTACACGATCGGTTACCCGGGGCAGAGCGCGTTGAAGTGCGTGTTACCCGGCGTGCAGGCGGTGGTCGATAAAGGTTACGTTAACGAGAATGCGATCGGTATTCAGGGACACAGTTGGGGCGGTTATCAAATCGCTTACATGGTGACGCAAACCAATCGCTTCAAGGCAGCAGCGCCCGGCGCGGTTGTGGCGAACATGACGAGCGCGTACAGCGGCATTCGCTGGGGCACAGGCCTGCCGCGGCAGTTTCAATACGAACGCTCGCAGTCGCGTATCGGCGGTAGTTTGTGGGAATACCCGCTGCGCTTTCTCGACAACTCGCCAATCTTCCGTGCCGATCGAGTCGAGACGCCGCTGTTGATGATTCACAACGATGAAGACGATGCGGTGCCGTGGTACCAGGGAATCGAATACTTCCTCGCGCTACGCCGTCTCGGCAAAGAGGCTTACCTGTTCAGCTACAACGGCGAGAAGCACGGCTTGCGCAAACGCATCAACCAGAAAGACTACACGCGACGTTTACAGGAGTTCTTCGATCATTTCCTGAAAGGCGCTCCCGCTCCGGAATGGATGGAGAAAGGCATCCCTTATCTCCAACGTGAGAAAGAAAAAGAGAAATATCGGAACACGGATGAACACAGATAGAATCCGATCTTTTATCCGTGTTATCCGCGGCTCATGTTTAATCGAGCCTCAAGCTGCTCGCGACGCGTGCGACTGAGTCGCAGTTGGCGTCCGTCTTCGAGCACGACGATGTAGTCGCCGTTAAAGTGCGGATGCATCTCCTTGATGCGATCGAGATTCACGATCACCGAGCGATGAATGCGGACAAATCTCTCCGGATCGAGCTTGCCTTCGAGATCGTTCATCTTCTCGCGCAGCAAATGCGCTTTGCGTCCGACGTGCAACTTCGCATAGTTGCCGTCGGCTTCGATGAAGTCGATCTCATCAACCTTCAGTAACACCACGCGCCCCGCGGCTTTGATCATCACTCTCGTCAGATAACCACTCTGCTCGGCCGGAGCCTTTCGTTCACTCTCGCGTTCTTCGAGTAAAGCCAGCAACCTCTTACTCAAGCGATTGATCTCGCGCGCTTCGATCTGCGTCTTGGCGCGGGCGAGTGCGTGTGAAAAGCGTTCGTCATCGAACGGTTTCAAAAGGTAGTCGAGCGCATGAACGTCGAAAGCCTTCAACGCATATTGATCGAACGCGGTAACAAAGATGATCGCCTGGATCTGTTCCGGTCCGACCTGCGCTAGCACGTCGAAGCCGTCCATCTCCGGCATCTGGATGTCGAGAAAGATCAGATCGGGTGAGAGAGCGTTGATGGCCTTGACGGCTTCGCGCCCGTTGCGACACTCGTCAAGAATTTCAATCTGCGGATCCTTTGCCAGCAGCAGACGAAGATTGCGCCGCGCCAGCGGCTCGTCGTCGACAATCAGCGTTTTGATTTTTGTCGACATTTACGCTGTCCTCATCGGCATCAGGATGACGACTTCAACACCGCCAGCGTCCCGATTGCGAATGTCAAACTGGTGATTGTCATCGTAGAGCTGTTGCAGACGTGCTGCCGTGTTCGCGAGGCCGATGCCGGTGCTGCCTTTCATCTGCCAGTCGTCCGGCAGACCGGCGCCGTTGTCGTAAACAGTCAAACGCAGATGGCCATCGGTCAGTTCAGAACTAATCCCGACCAAGCCTGAGTCAGCACTGCGTGCGATGCCGTGTCGCAACGCGTTTTCTGTGAGCGGCTGAAGGATCAGGTTGGGAACGAGCGCTCTTGTTGTCGCCGGATCGATATCGAATTCGATCTCGAGCCGATCGGAAAATCTCATCTCCTGGATTTTCAAATAGAGCTTGATGAAGTTGAGTTCCTCTCTCAATTCAACTTCGTGGCGTGAGGAATGTTCGAGCGTGTGGCGCAGGAGATCGCTGAGTCCGACCAGCATGCTGACCGCAGTGTTGTTCCTGTTATCGCGCACCAGGCCCACGATGCTGTTCAGGGTGTTGAATAAGAAGTGTGGGTGCAACTGCATGCGCAGTGAATCGAGCTGTGCTTGCGCGAGTTGTGTTTCGAGTCGGGAGGCGAGGACCTCACGTTCGCGATATTTTCGATAGTAATCAAGCGCGTAGCACGTTCCGACAACCGCGCCATAGACCAGCAGGTCCGAGCCGAATGAGCCTTTCATGCGGCCCAGGAATCGGGGCCAGAAGGCAAGCGGGCTCGAACCCATGTTGTCGAATGGCTTAATGCTCAGAGTGAATACTGTCGCCGCCGCGCTATGAAGCGCGGATATCAGGAAAAATGCCGGCAGGTGGACGAAGAGATTTCGTTTCCACGTTTCATCGATAAGCGAGAACCTGCGCGCGAGCCAGACGATCGCGGGCGTGAGCGGCGCCCACGCAAGCCACGTCAGGATTCCCCACGAGAAGACGCGTGACGCCGCATGGTTCATCCCCTCCGCGCGCACCTCGAGATAGATCGGACCAGCATAGATCACGCCGAGCATCGCCCACACGGCAACGATCGCAGCCCACTTTTTCGCGGAGGTCATTTCAGTCAATCATAATACCCAACCCGAGGTGCAGTTTAGAGGTGCAGAGGATATTAGGATCCACTTTGGTACGAAGGGAACAAACGGCGACGTGAGCCGCCATTAGCGAGTGGTGAATGGAACACGGATAAAAATCCGCGTGATCCGCGGCTAATACTTCGCCACGCGCGGGTCGACGTCTTCTGACCAGGCCGTGATGCCACCCTTTAAGTTAATCAAACGTCCTTGAAAGCCTGCTCGCTTCAAAGCCTGGATCGCCTTTGCACTGCGAACGCCGCCTTTGCAATGAACGATCGTTTCCACTTCCGGATCGATCTCATTCATGCGGCCCACGACATGTCCCAACGGAATCAACCGCGTTCCGGGAATGCGCGCGATCTCGAATTCGTGCGGCTCCCGCACGTCGATGATTTGAATCTTATCGCCGCGCAGCCGCTTCGCGTTGAGCTCAGTCGCGGAGATCTCTTCGAGCTTCGTGTCGGGTGGCGGTGCCTGGTGCGCAGCCACGCCGCAGAACTCTTCGTAATCGATCAGCTCCTTGATGGTCGCATTTTCACCGCACACCGGGCACTTCGGATCCTTGCGCAGTTTGAACTCACGGAACTTCATGGTCCACGCATCGAACAGTAACAGACGATTAATCAGCAGATCGGTCGCACCAAGAATGATCTTGATTGTCTCGTTGGCTTGTATCGCACCCACGATTCCCGGCAGAACGCCGAGCACGCCACCTTCAGCGCACGAAGGCACGAGTCCCGGCGGCGGCGGTTCGGGATAAAGACAGCGATAGCACGCGCCCTTCTCAGCCCAGAAGACACTCGCCTGACCTTCGAACCGGAAGATCGAGCCGTAGACGTTTGGCTTGCCCGTCAACACACACGCGTCGTTCACGAGGTACCGCGTGGGGAAGTTGTCGGTGCCGTCAACAATGATGTCGTAGTTTCGAAAGAGACGCAGCGCGTTCTCGCTCGTGAGACGTGCTTCGTGAGTCTCGATCTCGATGTGCGGGTTGATGTCGCGCAGTCGATCGCGCGCCGACTCAATCTTGCGCCGACCGAGGTCTTTGGTGCCGTGAATGATCTGTCGCTGGAGGTTTGATTCCTCGACAACATCGAAATCGACGATGCCGATGCGACCGACGCCTGCTGCCGCGAGATACATGCCCAGCGGCGCGCCGAGTCCGCCGGTGCCGATCATGAGCACGCTCGCAGCTTTTAGTTTTCGCTGACCCTGCATGCCTACTTCCGGCATGATCAGGTGGCGGCTGTAGCGCAGGATCTCTTCGTTCGAGAGCTCCGGCAATGTCTGGCCCACCTCAGTTTCGATCACTGCGCCGCCCGCGATGGACGGAACGATCATGATCGTATCGCCGTCTTTCACGGGCGTGTCGGGCCCGGAAGCGTGACGAATGTCTTCGTCGTTGAGATAAACGTTGACGAAGTTGCGTAACACGTTCTGATCGTTGTAGAGATGGCGGCGCAAGGCCGAATGGGTTGAAGTGAGCTGATCGAGCGCCTCGCCCGCGGTCTTCGCTTCAACGGTTAGCTGCGACTGTCCACTGGCAAACTGTCTCAGCGGCGCCGGTATTGAAATAGTGACTGGCATGATTAAAACCTCGGTTTCTAGCCGCAGATGAACGCGGATTAACGCGAATCAGAATCAGATTTGCGTTAATCCGCGTTCATCTGCGGCTAATATTTCCTCTCGATTGAACCGGGAGCGATCCGGCTCCTGTTCCCACGAAAAAAGATCCTTCGCCTCGTCCGCGGTCGTCGAAACGATGATGTACGAATAAGTCGGCCACGCATGCTCCAGGTCGTACTGCGAAGGCACTGCTGGACAATCCGGATGCGAATGATAAAACCCGACCACTTCCAGATCTCGACTACGCGCGTATCGTTCACCGCGCATCAACTCTTCCGGTTCGATCAAAAACCGGTTACGCTTCGCACTCTCCTCGCGCGCGTTTGAAATCGGATACGTCTCTGTGACGACTTTCCCTTCCGACCCGAAACGCCCGAGCAACAACCCGCAGCACTCATACGGATGATCGCGAACGCCGTGTTCCCGAATCTCGTTCAACTGCTCGTCAGCAATCGTGATCATGCTAGTGCCTGCTCAACGTCCGCGATGATGTCGTCGATGCTCTCGATGCCGACCGAAATGCGCACAAGGCCGTCGACAATCCCGAGCTCCCGTCTCCGCGCCGGCAGGAAATCCCGGTGTGACGCCGTCGCCGGATGCAGCACGCTCGTAAACACATCACCCAAACTCGACGAACGCACACACAACTTCAACCGGTCCATAAAACGAAACGCCGCATCTTGCGTATCATCACGCAACTCAATCGAAACAAGCGCGCCCTGTCCCGGATAATGCACGCGACTAACGTTTCGATTCTCTAACAGATGACTCGCCAGCGTGCTCGCATTCTCACACTGCCGTTCCATCCTGAGCGCGAGTGTCTTCAGCCCGCGCAGAATCTGGTGAGCGTCCCAAACGCCGAGCACGCCGCCGACCAGCTTCATCACGCTGACCAGCGCACTGCTATCCATCTCGTCGCGCGAGACAACGAGGCCTCCCATTGCATCGGCATGGCCGCTCAGATACTTCGTCGCGCTATGGACCACGAGGTCAGCGCCAAGATTTAAAGGCCGGCAAAGATACGGCGTCGCAAAAGTGTTATCGACAATCAGGCG
>DATDFT010000254.1:0-2994 GCA_036522475.1 Pyrinomonadaceae bacterium
TAATCACGATGCGAAAGCGGCTGACGTGATGCTTGCCCGTATCAACAGTGAAGGCGCGCAACAGGGCTCAGCGGTCCGCGTGAATCGCCAGCAAGGTGTCGCGACTGCATGGCGCGGCGATCAACCAAGCGTGGCAGTTAGTGCGGATGGCGCGGTTTACGTGTTGTGGACCGCACGCGTCGACGCAAAAGACAAGCACGGCACTGACGTGTACCTGTCAGTCTCGAACGATCGCGGGCAGAGTTTTGCGAGTGAGGTGAAAGTAAACGACGACAAGGAACCCAACGCGCATGGCATGCACTCGCTCGCGGTCGCGAAGGACGGACGCATCTATGCAGCGTGGCTCGACGAACGTAACGTTCATCAGCCCATGCCGTCGACAAAGGGCGAAGGCCATCACATGGAGAGTAATCGCGAGGTCTACGTGAGTTACTCGACTGACGGTGGCCGGACTTTCTCCGCCAATCGCAGAGTCGCGACTGAGGCGTGTCCGTGTTGCAAGACGTCACTGGCAGTCGCCGCGGATGGAACGTTGTACGCCGGTTGGCGGCAGGTGCTGCCGGGCAGTTTTCGCCACATCGCCGTTGCTTCTTCAACTGACGGGGGAGCGACGTTCTCGCAACCGGTTATCGTTAGTGACGATCGATGGGTGCTTCAAGGCTGCCCGGTGTCTGGTCCATCGCTTTCGATCGATCGCGCCTCAGGAAACTTGAAAGTGGTATGGTATGCAGCCGGTGAAGGAAGTGCGCCCGGAGTGTACTTCGCGGTATCGAATGACAAGGGCCGCAGTTTTTCACCGCGGCAGTTGTTATCGGAGGAGACGGTGCGCGGCACACCGGTGCTGGCCGCGAATCTCGCAGTCTGGCAAGGAGCTGATCGATTCGAAGTAAAAGCGCGCGAGCTCGGCGGCACCGGCGCAGCGCTCAGTATCGCATCGAATGCCGAATTACCAGCGGCCGCCTACGCGGATGACAAATTGTTCATCGCCTACGTCATGACGCAACAGCAGAAGCGAAGTGTGTGGGTCATCAGAGCTGTTTTGTAGGGGCGGCCCTCTGTGGCCGCCCTTGTCACGAAAGAGAGTCTTCATAAATGTTTAAAGTTGCTCTTTTGGCGGTCACGTTATTGACAGGATGTGGAAGCGGTGAAAGGAAAAGTGCGAAAACGCCGGCTGGACCAGCCGCGGCCGTGCAAACGAACTCATATCACGGTGTCGGAGTCGTGAAGAGCATCAATCCGAAGGCGCCGGCAATCGAGATCGATCATGGAGACATCGAGGGCCTGATGCCCGCGATGCAAATGGAATTTCCGGTGACGGAGGCGAACCTCTTGAACGGCATCGCTGTGAACGATCGAATCGACTTCACGCTTGAAGACGCGGCGGGTGTGATGAGAGTTACTGCAATCAAGAAGAAAGAATAGGTCCTATTTGTCCTATAGGACCTATTACTAATCGTTCTTACTGCTTTTGCAAGCTCGCGAGAGCCGCCAGCACTTCGTCGCTGTGCCCGGCAGGCTTCACCTTCTCGAATACCTTCGCGATCTTGCCGTGCGGATCGATGATGAACGTATTGCGCGCGGAGAGTTTCGCGCCGTTGTATTCCATCGTCGAGCCGTATTGATCGGAAACCTTCGCGTCGCTATCGGACAGCAGTTTGAAATTCAAACCTTCCTTTGCACAGAAGTCTTTGTGCGACTCAGCCGTGTCAACGCTGACACCAAGAATCACGGCGTTGGCCGCCTCATACCTCGCGAGATCGCGTTGAAAGTTATGCGCTTCAAGCGTGCAACCGCTCGTGAAATCTTTCGGATAGAAGTAGAGCACGACCCACTTGCCTTTGAAGTCGCCGAGACTCACCTGCTTGCCTTCGTTCGTCGTGAGATTGAAACCCGGCGCCACAGTGCCCACTTCCGGCATTCCATTGGTTGCGCTGACACCATTGCAGGCCAGCACGGCTATAATTGCGAACACTAAAAGAAACGCGTACTTAGTCATTACAAATCCTCCCTAACTTAATGTGAATACTGAGCCACGATCGTCTCGCGAATCTGCGCCGGCGTCATTTTCTGTTCCTTCTCCAGTTTCAACGCCAGCAACGCTTCGTTAACGCAAACCGCACAGTGCGCGGCGTGATCGTCCTGGAAACAACTATAGAGACTCTTGTGACCAAACTCTCTATCGCAGTGGCAGTAACAGGGCAACTGCGCGAGCGTCACCGGTATCTCGCGTGCCGCGCGATACGCATCGCGGGCTAAGCCGAAAAATTTTTCAGGATCCAATGTTGGTCCGAGTTCTGATCTGCTCGGCGCTACTTCAAAGTGCGCCGGAATAGGTTGAGCGGCAGCAGCCGGTTCCGTCGCGGCATGGTTGTGGGGCGCCGACGGTTGACTCGTCGCGTTGTGAGATGCGGTTGAGTCCGGTTGATTGTTCTGCGTTGAACTAACCATCAGGACGGCCGCGAGTATCAGCAACACGATACCGCCGATTAATAACCAGTTCTTCTTCATAAAGACTTACTCCTGAAAACCTTAATGTGTTCCGTGCATCCCGCTCATGCTCATCGGCGCGGGTCGTAGCCGGAAGAAAAGTTTCCACGAAACCGGACGCGATCCATAAATCGGATCGAGAATCGACGGCTTGGAATAAAACGTAACGTCACTGCCAATCGCCAGCGACAGCTTGTCAGTGTTCCAGATGTCACGCGCGCCGCCGGCGGTGTAAGCACCGATGCGAAACGACGGATGATCGTCAGTGATGCCGAGCGTTGCACGATCAGCCGCGCGCAGAAGCTGGTTTTTGTCTGCCAGTTCGAGCCGAGTGTATAGATAGTTCCGGTCCAAAAACTTCAGAGTCGATTCTGCCACATATCCGTTCAGGTTGAAAATTTCGCCACCGTGCCCTTCGTGATTGCGTCCCCAGATCAAGCTCGAGGCCCAGTTGCCGCGTGCGAAGGGGCGGTTGTAACTGATCGACGCGGTCGTGCGACGCACGTC
>DATDFT010000255.1:0-6663 GCA_036522475.1 Pyrinomonadaceae bacterium
CCCGGCTGGATCGGCGTCTTGTTGCCACGCACGAAGTTGGTCCATTCATGCCCATCGAGACCAATGCCGTGCCCGGTGCGGTGCGGCAAACCCGGCACTTTGTAGTCAGGACCAAAACCCGCATCAGTGATCACTTTGCGCGCTGCCGCGTCGACCGTTTCACACGGCGCACCAACCTTGGCCGCCGCAAACGCGGCGTCCTGCGCTTTCTTCTCGAGGTCCCAGATGTTTCGTTGTCGATCGGTCGGCTTACCAAAGACAAACGTGCGCGTGATATCTGACTCGTAACCTTCGATGCTGCAACCGCCATCCATCAAAACCACGTCGCCTTCCTGCAAACGTTGCGGGGTGCTGCTGCCGTGTGGAAACGCCGTGTACTTCCCGAAACTGACAAAGATTCCGCCTGACGTTCCGAGCGCCCGAAACGCCGCCGCGCAATTACCGGCGAAGTCACCCTGCGTCATTCCTTCAGTCATGCTGTCGCGCGTTGCTTTGTAAGCAGCAATCGTGATGTCGTTCGCGATCTGCATCAACGCGAGTTCGGCAGGCGACTTGAACATGCGACCACCCGCGGTGATCGGAGTCGCGCTCACAAACTTCACCGCGGGCGCCGCCTGTCGAATTCCATCGTAAAGAAAGAACCGCACTCGCTCTTCAATGCCGACAGTGCCCGTGCGCACACCGCGATCTTTCAGTATCTCAGCGACGCGTTTGTAAGGGCTTTCATCCTCTTCCCACGTGCGAATGTCTTTGCCCGTGTTGATCAACTCGCGGGCGCGTTCCTCTTCGAACTTCGGACACACCCACGCGATCTCGCCGCGCGCCGGAATGACCATCGCGAACATTCGTTCGCTGGTTCCCCAGCGCATGCCCGTGTAATAAAACATGCTGCTGCCGGGTTCGATGTAGATCGCATCGATGCGCTGATCGCGCATGAGTTTCTGCGCCTTCTCAATACGGCCATTTCGTTCCTGCGTCGTTATTGGCACGACGTTGTCAGTCATGCGGCGCAGACGTCGAATGGGCTCAGGCTGCGAGCCTTGTTGCGCGTGGACCAGCGAACTGCCGAGCAAGGTGGCGCCGGCGATACCTGCGGACAAACGTAGAAAGTCTCTGCGATCTGTACACATTGTTCAGGGGCCTCGTTTTGGTGTTTTGTGCTAAGTGCGTAGTTCTTGCTAATTTGTACTTTGTTAGGAGGTCGATTGCAAATGCCACGTGAGAGCCACGATCTTCATGGCTCGGCGCCAGACAAATCGAACGCTGCTTTGCTTCTGATCGACGTCATCAACGACTTCGACTTTCCCGAAGGCGACCAACTGCTTGAGCTTGCCATGCCAGTGGGCAGAAACATCGCCGCGCTGAAGAAGCGGGCTAAAGCCGCCGGAATTCCGTGCATCTACGTGAACGACAACTTCGGTCGTTGGCAGTCAGACTTCAAGAAGATCATCACGCACTGCACGAAAGACGACGCAAAAGGAAAATCGTTTGTCGAGATGCTGCTGCCGGACGATGATGACTACTTCGTGCTCAAACCAAAGCACTCCGGTTTCTATTCGACGACGCTCGACCTGTTGGTCACACACCTCGCCGCAAAGAATCTCATCTTCACGGGCATCGCCGGAAACAATTGCGTACTCTTCACCGCAAACGATGCTTACATGCGCGACTTCAAGGTGTTCGTGCCGTCTGATTGTGTCGTATCAAACACCGAAGAAGAGAACGAGCACGCTCTGAAACAGATGGAAACTGTTTTGAAGGCTGACATCACCGTCTCAAAAGAATTGGATCTGAAGCGAATCACCAGTTAGAATCTCCCGCCAAAAAGCACAAAAAAATCAGTTGCCACAAAAAAGCACAAAAGGCGCAAAAACATTAACCAGATTTTTATGTGTCTTCTGTGCCTTTTTGTGGCTACTTCCTGGCGTGAGCGCGCAAGAGGTTTTGCGATGGGGCGCAGATCCGAGCGGCGGCGCGCCATACGTTTTTACTGATCCCGCGAACCCCGATCGCTATATCGGCTACGAGAAAGAGATGGTCGACGCGTTGGCCCAGGCGATGGGCCGGCGTCCGGAATTTGTGCCGAGTGACTGGGAAACACTCGTCTCCGCGTTGCAGCGTCACTCGTTCGACGTGATCGTCAACGGCCTCGAGCCGACCGGCGATCGCGCGAAACAGATTCTCTTCAGCAAGCCTTATTACATCTTTCAGCTTCAACTCACAGTCCGCCACGACGACAATCGCATCAACTCGATCGACGATTGCAAGAACCGTGTCGTGGGAACACTTGCCAACACCGCTGCTTCGCGACTGTTGGAACAGCAAGGAATTCCGATGCGCAGTTACGCCGATCCCGTCGGCGCGTATCGCGATCTCGAGTTGAAGCGCATCGATGCAGTCGTGATGGACGTTCCCGCCGAGGCATTCTACGCGCGCCCGAATCCGAAACTGCGACCTGCCGGACCACCGTTCACACGCGGCCAATACGTCGTCGGACTGCGCAAAGGCGACGAAGAGTTGAAGGCCCAGGTCGATGCCGCCATCGACAAGATCATCAAGGACGGCACGCTCGAGACGATTCTCAGGAAGTGGGGTCTTTGGAACGACGCGCAGGTCGAGTTTGAGTCGCCAATTCGCACCGGAACACAGCCAGCCAAAGTCGAGGAATACACCAACACGACGTCGACTTTTAACTGGCGCGAAGCGCTCTGGCGTTTGACGCGCGCCGCCGCAGTGACAGTTCTGATCGCGCTCGGCTCGATGGTGATCGCGATCGTTTTAGGACTGCCACTCGCTGTCGGTCAGTGGAAAGGTCCGGCCTGGGTGCAAGCATTCTGCACTGTTTACGTGGAGTTCTTTCGCGGGACGCCGGTGCTGGTCCAACTGCTGTTTCTCTACTTCGGCTTGCCGGTGATCGGCATTGCCATGCCTGGCTGGCTGACTGCGCTCGTCGGCCTCGGACTGAATTACGCTGCGTACGAGTCGCAGGTGTATCGTGCTTCGCTCGAAGCGATTGCCACCGGTCAGTGGGAAGCCGCGTACTCACTCGGCATGAGTCCGCTGCTCGCCTTCCGCCGCATTATCATGCCGCAGGCATTTCGCATCGCTTTGCCGCCGATGACGAACGACTTCGTCTCACTTTTCAAAGACACGTCAGTCGCGTTTGCAATCTCGGTTTGGGAACTCGCCACTGCTTATCGCGAACTCGCGAACGCGTCGGGACAGTTCCTGCTGCTCGGTATCGCCGTGTCGGCGTTTTACCTGGTGATGAGTCTGCCGATGGCCCACCTTGCGCGCATGCTCGAAAGACGCTTGAGCGATCGGACGACGGAACGGGAAATTGAGGAGGCGGCTGCATGATTCGAGTCACTGACCTGCGCAAGCATTTCGGCGATAGCGAGATCCTGAAAGGGATCAGCTTCGAAGTGCCGCCGCAAACAGTGCTCGGCGTCATTGGCGCTTCAGGCAGCGGGAAGTCAACGTTGCTGCGCTGTCTCAACGGACTCGAAACGATTAACGGCGGCACGATCGAGTGCGACAACGTTCGTCTCGAAGCCGGACTGTCGCAGGCCGACTACCGGCGTCGCATTAAAGATCTGCGACTCAAAGTCGGCACCGTTTTTCAGCACTTCTACTTGTTCCCGCACCTGTCGGTTGTCGGCAACATTATCGAAGCGCCGATGCACGTGCTTCACACGCCGAAGAAAAAGGCGGAGACTGAGGCTTATGAGCTGCTCGAGTCCGTTGGGTTGAGGCAGACGGCGCGGAGGTATCCGGGATCGTTGTCAGGCGGTGAACAGCAGCGCGTCGCGATCGCTCGTGCCCTCGCGATGCACCCGGCGCTGCTCCTGCTCGACGAACCAACCAGCGCCCTCGATCCGCGACGCATGAACAGCCTGCGCACGCTGCTGCGCACGTTTGTCGATCGCGGTCACACGATGATTATCATCTCGCACTCGATGGGATTCCTCAGTGGAGTCTCGGACAATATTCTCTACCTGGAAAACGGAGTCGCAGTCGAGTATGGACCAACAGAGGAAATCCTCAACTCCCCGAAAGACGATCGAACCAAAGACTTTTTGAAGCAAGCAGAATGATTAAATCTGATCCGCGTTTATCTGCGAAAATCTATGGCTGGATAAACTCTCCAGATACTTCTCAAAACGGGCGCGGTCGGCGACGTTCGTGATCTTCGTTCCCAGTAGGTAACCATTCCCGGCGTACGGACTGGTCAGACGTTCACATCGCACCGGGCTCACTTCGAGATCGATCACACCACCCGGCGCGTGCAGCGAAAGATTCAGACGGTTCGTGCCACTGCAAAATCGCTCGTCGATAATCGTCGACGGAAGCACCATTCCGAGCCCCCCGGCGCTGAGGTCATGCGTGCGTCCGAGGAAAATGAGCGACGAATCGGCACAGTCAACGTCGCTGTCCAACAGCGAAAGGTTCGCGACCAGCTCAAATTCGCACTTAACTTTGAGCCTGCGCAGTCTGCGTCGTTCGATTGATGAGGCTAGTTTTTCCAAGCTGGTCAGTCTTCCTTGTCGGGCGTAATCAAGACCGTCCGCCGTAAGTTGCTTAATGATTGAGGCTCGGAGCCGAAGGCCACCTTCAACGGTTGGCCAGTAGTAGCACGAAACGATAAATTTGTACATGAAGAAACTGAGACAGAGTTTTGGAGCTAACTCTGCGCCATCCTGGCATCCTGCATTTTCGATTTCGTATCAGGTAAAACGCTCAATACGGCTATAATCCCACTTTCCGGTACACAGATGACACGGATTATTAACGGATTTATAGCCCTGCTCCTGGTGCTCGCTCCGTCTGCAAATGTTTGTGGGCAGCAGTCAAATAAGCAACTCGCCGCTGAAGTAAGAGCAGAGTTCCTGCACGCCTGGAGTGGTTACAGGAAATACGCCTGGGGCCACGACGACCTGAAGCCGCTCTCAAAGACTTATCACGACTGGTACCCGGAACCACTGCTGATGACCGCGGTCGACTCGCTCGACACGATGATCATCATGGGACTGGACGACGAGGCCGCAGCAACCCGCCAGTACATAGTCGAGAACCTCTCGTTCGATAAAGACATCGAGGTCCAAAACTTCGAGATCACGATCAGGCTCCTCGGCGCTTTGCTCACCAACTATCAACTTACAGGCGACAAGCGCCTGTTGGACCTCGCGGAAGATCTCGGCAATCGTCTGCTGCCGGTCTTTAATTCGCCGACCGGCATGCCGTATCGCTATGTCAATTTAAAAACCGGTAAAGTCAGTAAGCCGATCAGCAATCCGGCTGAAACAGGAACCTTGCTCATCGAGTTTGGCACGCTCAGCAAACTCACCGGCAAACCAATCTTCTACGAAAAGGCGAAGCGCGCGCTCGTTGAAACTTACAATCGCCGCTCGAAGATCGGCCTCGTCGGCGAGTGGATCAACGTCGAGACGGGCAGTTGGACCAACACTGACAGCCACATCAGCGGCGCCATCGACAGTTACTACGAATATCTCTTGAAGTGCTCGCTGCTGTTTGGCGATCAGGACTGCCGGCGCATGTGGAACGACAGCATCGTCGCGATCAACAAATACCTCGAAGACAAATATCAAGGTGAGCTCTGGTACGGCCACGCCGATATGAACACTGGCGCCCGCCGTGCGACTACATACGGCGCGCTTGACGCGTTCTTTCCGGCGGTGCTGGCGTTGTCGGGAGACATGCGACGTGCGAAGGAATTGCAGGATTCGTCGTTCCTGATGTGGTACCACGACGGTATCGAGCCGGAAGAGTTTGATTATCGCGCACGCAAGACCATTTCGCCGGGCTATCCGCTGCGGCCGGAAATCGTTGAGTCGACATATTACTTGTATCACTACACGAAGGATGAGAAGTATCTGTTGATGGGCGAGAAGCTCTGGCGCGACTTCGTGAAGTACTGTCGCACGGAGGATGGCTATGCGGCGCTGAAGAACGTGGTGACGAAGGAAAAGGCCGACTCGATGCCGAGCTATCTCTTCGCGGAGACTTTCAAATATTTCTACCTGCTCTTCTCCCCACCGGACACGCTCGACTTCGATAAGGTGATCTTCAACACCGAAGCACATCCAATCAGAAAATTTAACCGCGGATAAACGGCTTATTTATATTCGACACCAAGGTTCTCAAACAGGAATGCGTAAATATCCCGTGTCTGCTCGATGGCCTTGGTCGTGTTGCTGGCGCCGTGGGCCGAGTTCGTATCCACACGAATCAAGATCGGATTTGGACCACCCTGCGCTGCCTGCAACGCAGCCGCGTACTTGTAGTTGTGCGCAGGCACGACGCGGTCGTCGTGATCGGCGGTCGTGATCAAGGTCGCCGGATACTTCGCGCCCATTTTGATGTTGTGAATCGGCGAGTAAGCATAAAGCGCCTTGAATTCAGCTTCGTTGGCTTCCGCTGAACCATAGTCTGCGATCCAGTTCCAACCAATCGTGAACTTCTGGAAGCGCAACATGTCCATCACGCCCGCTTGCTCGACCACCGCGCGGAACAGTTCCGGATGTTGATTCGCAACCGCACCGACCAGTAGTCCACCGTTCGAGCCGCCCTGAATCGCGAGCTTGTTCGGCGACGTGTACTTGTTCGCGATCAGCCACTCGGCCGCGGCGGTGAAGTCGTCGA
>DATDFT010000256.1:0-7253 GCA_036522475.1 Pyrinomonadaceae bacterium
ACGAATGATGCGTCAGATTCGTGACTGTGTCTTTGTCCGTCGTCGCTGAATAGTCGATCTTCAATTCATTATTGTTCGTGAGCGTGTAGACGACGCGCACGTTGAGATTGCCGGGATAGCCTTCCTCGCCGTCCTTGCTGAGATAAGTCAACACAACTGATGGTCCATCTTTCGTCTTCATCTCTTTGCCTGTCCAGACAACCTTATCGAAGCCTTTGAGACCGCCGTGCAGAGTATTCTCGCCGTTGTTGACGGCGAGTTTGTACTCAACGCCATTCACGGTGAAGCGGCCTTTGGCGATGCGATTGCCGTAGCGCCCGACGATCGCACCGAAGTATGGAGATCCTTTTAAATAGCTGTCGAGATCGTTGTAGCCGAGGACGACGTCTGCAAACTTGCCGTTTCGATCGGGAATTTTGAGAGAGACGAGAATGCCGCCGTAGTTGGTTATTTTAGCTTCGACGCCGTGGACGTTTCGCAGTGTGTAGAGATCGACGCTTTCACCATCGTTTGTTCTGCCGAAGGGTTCCGTGGTGACAGTGGCTTGAGCCTGGACGATGACAGCACAGGACAAAAATAGCAGCAGCAGCGCGGAAAATTTTTGCACTAGTTTCATTCGATTCTCCATTTTACTGGGCGCTGGTTTCGCGCATGAGTGTGACCTGCCGGCGATTGCGGCGCTCGGTAAAGATCTGATCGGCCATCACGCCGATCAAGATCACGGCTCCCATGACCGCAAAGTCGAGTGAGCTCGGAATGCCGAGCAGGTTGACGAGGTTGCGCAAGACCTGGAGCAGGGCAGTGCCGATCACGATACCGACCACAGACCCTTCACCGCCGCGCAACGAACAACCGCCAAGCACCGCTGCGGCGATTCCGTAAAGTTCGTAAGCATTGCCGTGATTCGCGGGCGACACGGAGTTTGTGTAAAAGGCGAAAATGATTCCCGAGATTGCGGTCAGTCCGCCCGCGATGACGTAGGTGAATGTGACGATCCATTTCGTGCTGATGCCGGCATAACGCGCGGCTTCGGGATTGCGGCCGGTCGCGTACAGGTAACGACCGTAGACCGAGCGATGCAGGACAACCCACGTAATCACGCTGACGATGATGAGCAGTACGAACGGCATCGGGATACCGGCGAGATTTCCGTTGGCCATGAAGCGAAGGAAGTCGAGTCCTGCGACCGTGCCGAAACCTTTCGTTTCGTCGTTGGTGATGAAACGCGCGAGACCGCGATAGAACAGCAAACCGCAGAGCGTGACGATGAACGGTTGCATGTCCAGGCGCGTGATCAGGAGCCCGTGCCCGAGCGTCAACACCATAGCGATGCCGATAATTGCCAGGATTGAGAGTGGCACACCGAATCCCCATTCCGTCAGCATCATCGACAGCAGCACGCCGAGCAGCGCCATCATCGAGCCGACCGATAGCTCAATGCCGCCGGTGATGATCACGAGTCCGAGGCCGATGCTGAAGATTCCAAATGCGCCAATCTGCCGCGCGAGGTTCTGAAGATTAATCGCGAGCAGAAAGTTTGGGTTGATGACGGAGACGACGATGCAGAGAACGATTAGCAGGACAAAGATACCGAGCTCTTTTTTCATATGAAATCCTTTTTAGCCACAAAAAGGCACAAAAAGCACAAAATATTTTCTGAGCCGACGATTTTCAAATTTTATCTTTTGTGACTTTTGTGCCTTTTTTGTGGCCCATCTTAGGTTCCGGTAGCGAGACGCATGACGGCCTCTTCGCTGAACTGGGCGCGATCGAGAATTCCGGTCAGACGTCCCTCATGCATCACGGCGATCCGGTCGCTGATGCCGAGCACTTCTTCCATCTCACTACTGATCACGATCACTGACACACCCTTCGCGGCGAGGTTGCGAATGAGTTCATAGATCTCAGCCTTCGCGCCGACGTCGATGCCACGCGTTGGTTCGTCAAAGATCAAAACTCGCGGCTTGAACGTCAGCCACTTCGCCAGCACCACTTTCTGTTGATTGCCGCCGCTAAGATTCGCTGCACGCATCTCCGTCGTCGGCGTTTTGATATTGATCGCCTTGCACGCTTCGCGGGCGGCGGTTGCTTCTTTCTTAAAGTTGATGATTTTTGCTGACGAATAACTATCGAGATTCGGCAGCGAAATATTCTCGCGGACGTTGAAGTCCACGATCAGTCCGGAAAGACGCCGATCTTCGGGAATGAGATAAATGCCGTGCGTGATCGCATCCTGCGGACCGTGAATCTGCAAGTCCTTTCCATCCAGTGCGACGTCCGTCTCGATCGACTCCTCCACACCAAAGATCGCGCGCGCTACTTCGGAGCGTCCCGCACCAACTAATCCCGCAAACCCGAGCACTTCACCCGTGCCGACTTTGAAAGAGACCTGTTCTTTCGGATAACGCAAGGTGCGCAAACGTCGCACTTCCAAACCACCCGCGCGTTCTTTATCACCATTTGTCGGAGCGCCTTTGAAGAACTCTTTCAAGTCGCGCCCCACCATCATCCGGACCATGCGCTCGTGAGTGATCTCGCCACTCTGAATCTCACCCGCGTTCTTCCCATCACGAAGCACAACCGCGCGATCGGCGATCTCTCCCACTTCGTGCATGCGATGCGAGATGTAGATGATGCTGACGTTCTGTGCCTTGAGGTCCTTCACAAGTTCGAGCAGGCGTCGAGTTTCGGTGAGCGTCAAACTCGACGTCGGCTCGTCCATGATGATGATGCGTGCGCCCGCGCTGAGCGCTCTTGCGATCTCGACCAATTGCTGTTGGGCCAGCGATAGTTGACTGAGTTGAGTGCGACTCGAAACGTCAACCCCGAGCCGGCGCAGAATCTCATCGGACTCGCGATAGATCCGTTTGCGATCGATCAGTTTAAGAAAACCGGCAGTGGTTGGTTCGCGACGCAGAAAGATGTTAGCGCCGACATCGAGGTTATCGAGAACGCTGAGCTCCTGATGGATAAACTCGATGCCGAGCGCGCTTGCACCTCGTGGTGAGCCTATTTCTACTGGCGCGCCGTTGATCTTGATCGTCCCGGTATCGCGTGCGATAGCACCGCCGAGAATCTTCATCAACGTCGACTTCCCGGCGCCGTTCTCGCCGATCAACGCCACGATTTCACCAGCGCCGACGCTCAGACTGACGCCGTCGAGCGCGACAACCCCTGGGAACCGTTTACTGATTCCCTCCATTTCGAGAATTGGGATGGTGGTGGTCACTTAGCTCTTGGCGATTAGCTCTTGCCGAGGCGCTGGTTGAGCTGTTTTGTAAACTCTACGACGTTGTCTTTCTTCACGGCGATTGTCGGCACGAAGATCTGCTTGCTGGCCGGAATCCCGGACTTGTCGCCAGCCAGAATTTTTGACATCAGTTCCATCGACCGATATCCAAACTCAAAGGGCTGTTGCACGACGGTGGCGTAAATCTCGCCATTCTTGACGCCACTGAGCGTCTCGTCTTCTTCGTCGAAGGCGATGATCTTCACTTTGTCGACCTTGTTCGCTTCTTTGACGGCGGAGAGAATCGCTGGTCCATTGTAGGACCAGAGGCCCACCATGCCGGCGATATCGGGATTGTTCACGAGCGTGTCGGATGCGTTTGACTTGGCGCGGACGCGATCAGTTGCGTCTGTGCGCACGTCAACGATCTGCACGTTCGATCCGGCGAGTGCTTCCTTCAAACCCTGATAACGTTGCTGGGCGTTGGCTGCGTCGAGCACGCCGACGAAGACCATGATCTTGCCGCCGTTCGGCAACGCTTGTTTGACGAGCTCGCCCGCCTGGCGACCAGCAGCGACGTTGTCAGTGCCGATGTAGCAGACGCGATTGCTGTTCGGTGCGTCGCTGTCCTGCGTTACTACGATGGTTTGCGTGGCGGCGCGATTCAGCATCTCGGTCTGGTTCTTCGGATCGACCGGACTGATAGCGATACCCTGAATGCCTTTCGCCAACAGATCGTCAACTACGCGCTGCTGTTCAGCGGCGGTTCCGTCCGAAGGAATCCTGAACTCGACTTCAATGTTGGGAATATCGGAAACTGCCTTTTCAGTTCCTTTTCGTGCAATAACCCAAAATGGCGATGCGTTGTTGGTGACAAAGGCGAGTTTGTGTTTTGTTCCGGTTCCGCCGCTTGAGGTATTGGGCTTGCAGCTTGCGAAAAGGAACGTTAACAGGAGCGTACAAACGAAGGCACAAATCGGTCTCAGGAATTGTTCTGGTCGCATTGGGTTCCTCGATACTTAGTTTGGGTTGTTCGCAAAAGATGTTTACCACAAAGAGTTCGCGAGACAAAGCGTTATAAGTTGAGATTTGAGGCTCTGAGTGGTACAAGAACAGTATTCCCTTCTTGTTGAAGCCAAAACCCCTGATTATTAGGTCGAAGGCGCGCCTGCCGCGAGGTGCGCGAGGACGAGCATGGGAGGAGTTTATGGTCAGAAAGATGTTGTCGTTGATAGTGCTGAGTTTATTCTTAGCAATCGGCGGTTTATGGGGTCTGCGAGCCCAGGATCCGGCTCCGCAGAAGCCCCAGCAGCCCGCCACAATGCCTGAGCCGCAGAAGCCGGCCACACAGACTGAGCCGCAGAAACCAGCTACGCAGGCTGAGCCGCAGAAGACTACTGCTGCTACTAGTACTCAGGTCGATCTTTCCGGTAGTTACGCCGGGACCTTTAATTGTGAACCGGCGGGTCTGGTCGGAGACACGACGCTTACGATAAACGGGAACGAATTTACGACTGCGGATGGAAAAACGGGTCGCATCACCGCCACGAAAACGAATCGCTACACGGCGGTGGCGCTGCAAGTGAATGGAGCGGATCCCAATGCACCCTCGACGATTATCTCGATGCGTGCAAAAAAGAGTGGTAACAAGTTGACTCTGTCACCCGTCCCAGGGGCGACGAAGCAATGTAGTTTTGCAATGGGAAAGGTAGCGAAGGGTCGAAAGACGCCCGCGGCGACAGGCACGGAAGTAGCGAATCCGTCCGCCGTACCGACGGCGAGCCCGATGCAGACTCCTTCGCCCAGTCCGACTCCGAGTCCATCACCAACGCCGAGTGGGAGTCCACATCCGATGCCTTCCCCGACGGCGTCGCCGTCACCGACTGAGCCGATGCCAAGCCCGACTCCGAGCCCCAGTCCAAGTCCAGCTCCTGGACTGTAGGACAAGTGGGCCACAAAAAGGCACAGAAGGCGCAAAAGGATTAGCGGAGTTTAGGATTTCAGCTAATCCCTTTTGTGCTTTTTGTGCCTTCTTGTGGCTATAATCCGTCCTTCGATGAAACAAAAAATTCGCATCGCAGCCGGTCAAGGCTTTTGGGGAGATCTTCCCGACGCACCTGTGCGCCAGGTTGAAGGTGGACCAATCGATTACCTGATGCTCGACTACCTGGCGGAAGTCACGATGTCGATCATGCAGAAACAGAAAGCACGCGATCCTAATGCGGGCTACGCGAAAGACTTCGTGCCGCTGATGCGCCGGATTCTTCCGACCTGTGTCGAGCGTGACATAAAAGTCACCGCTAACGCGGGCGGCGTTAACGTGCGCGGGTGTGCCGATGCCGTTATGAGGGAGGCGCGAGAGCTCGGCCTTGATGTGCGAATCGGCATCGTTACCGGCGACGACATCATGTCGCGGCTTGATGAACTGCTCGAACACGGTATCGAGTTGCGCAACATGGATACGGGCGAGCCACTCTCGACCGTGCGCGATCGCATTCAAAGCGCCAACGCATATCTCGGCGCGTGGCCCATCGTTGACGCGTTGAAACAGGGCGCACAAATCGTGATTACCGGGCGAGCCACCGACACCGGCTTGACGCTCGCGCCGATGATTCACGAGTTCGGCTGGTCCAACAATGATTGGAACCGGCTCGCCGCAGGCACGATTGCGGGACACATCATCGAATGCGGCGCGCAGGCTTCCGGTGGTAACTGCCAATACGAGTGGCGCAGCATTCCGAATCTTGCGGACGTTGGGTTTCCGATTGTCGACGCATCGCCTGACGGAACGTTTGTGATCACGAAGCACGAGCGCACCGGCGGCTGGATCATCATTCCCGGTATCAAGGAACAACTCGTCTACGAGATGGGCGATCCGCACGAGTACATCACGCCTGACTGCGTCGCTGATTTCACGACGATTCAGTTGGAGTATGAGGGACGCGATCGTGTTCGCGTGTTTGGTATTGAAGGGCGGCCCGCGACGGAGTTTTTGAAAGTGTCGATCAGTTATTCCGCTGGTTTCAAAGCCGTGGGCACGCTGGTGTATTCCTGGCCGGATGCTTACGACAAAGCTCAGGCGGCAGATCGAATTCTGCGCGCGAGGCTCGATCGTTTGGGACTCAAGTTTGAGAAGGTGTTGACCGAGTTTGTTGGCGTGAGCGCCACGCATGGACCACTGGCCGGAAGGCCGAGCGCGGACATTCCGGAAGTGCAACTGCGCGTAGGTGTGCGTGGTCAGAATCGAAACGCGATCGAACGGTTTACAAAAGAGATTGCTCCTTTAATTCTGACTGGACCACCGGCAGTCACAGGTTTCGCTGGTGGCAGGCCCAAAGTCGAAGAGATCGTTGCTTACTGGCCGGCGCTTATTCCGAAGGAAGAGATCACGCCGGTTGTTGAGGTGCTCGAGACGTGAAAGTACAACTCCTAAAACTGGCCCATGCGCGTTCAGGCGACAAGGGCGATACGGCAAACATCGGCTTGATCGCGTTCAATGACGAGCTCTATCCGATACTGGTGCGTGAGGTCACTGCGGAACGCGTCAAAGAGCACTTCAAAGGTATATGTCACGGAGAAGTGGAGAGATTTGAGTTACCAAATTTGGGAGCACTGAACTTTTTGTTGCACGAGAGTCTCGGTGGTGGTGGTACGTTGTCGCTGATGACCGACGCGCAGGGAAAGACGTTCTCGACCGCGTTGCTGCGGATGGAGATCGAGTTGACGGACGATGAATACGGATCAAGTTCTCTACTCAGTTGATGGCGCGATCGCGCGGGTTACGCTGAACCGGCCGGAGAAGCGCAACGCGCTGAACGATGCCGTTATCGCGGGTCTGAAAGACGGGCTGAAGAAGGCGTCGAAGGACGGACGCGTTAGGGTTGTCGTGATTTCAGGGGCAGGGAAGGACTTCTGCTCGGGCGCGGATCTCTCGGCACTGCAAAAAATCGCGAATGCGTCAGTGGCTGAAAACTCGGAAGACGCGCGCTTGTTATTGGAGTTGTTCTTGTTGATACGACAACTT
>DATDFT010000257.1:0-16180 GCA_036522475.1 Pyrinomonadaceae bacterium
ATTCATCGTAACCGCCGACCTCGTGAAGCCGGTCGATCGTGATGACCTGCCGGCGCTGCGCGGCATCGACGGATTGAAGAACGGTTCGCCGCTCGGTATCGAACCGAAAGGTGAAGGCATCTCCGGAACGAGCGGTTTCTCCACTGGTTCGGGAAATGCGACGCCGGCGGCAAACCCGCAACCAAAGAAAGAAACGCCGGCCCCAAAACCGGAGAAAGCCAAAACGGATACCACCACGGCCCCGAACGGCGCTACGAAACTTACGCCGTAGGGACCCGGCTCGACTTAGTAATCGACCAGCGTGAGTTTCAACAGAGGGTGGTGGTCAGCGCAAACTGGTTACCACCCTACTGCGCAGTCAGATGCAAGCAGTGCTGAAGGTTATCAAGGAGTATGTATGACTCAAGCGGAGAAACCAACAAAGTCTTATCGGCAAAAAGAGCGCGGAAGCGTGCTGGCATACACAGTCGTTTCCGCTTTGTTCTTATTTATGGCGGTTGGTCTTGGCGTAGACCTTAGCCATCTCTATCTCGCAAAGGCCGAATTGCAAAACACAGCGGACGCTGCCGCGCTCGCGGGTGCGTCCGCGTTGACCATTCCCACGCCGTCGCGAATTTCAACGGCAGTCGATCGCGCTCTCCAGATAATGAACCTGAACAAATATAATTTCGACAACCGAAATTATGCCGATGTGACATCGTTAGCGAACCAACGAGCGCTTGTCGAATTCGCAGTTAACCTGAACGACGATCCTTATATGAGCGAGGCCGACGCTACAGCTAACCCCGACAACATTCGGTTTGTGCGGGTGCGGACGCCCAGCGTGCCTGTGTCCGTCTTCTTCGCGGTACCGGTTCTTGGAAGCTCACGAAATCTTAACGCGCGTGCTACTGCCGGTCTTTCAGTGCCTGGAAATGTGAACTATTGCCCTGCACCGCTGGCAGTGATTGACTGCGGCGCGGATCCGCAGTGTCTTGGACCAGATGGTACGCCACAATCGCTGGGCGGCGTTTGCAACACTGGTGGTCCAAAACCCAATCCTGACGGTACGGCTTGCAATCCGAGTAAGCAATTTTGCAGAAACTGTGTTTATACGATTCGCGCAGAGCCAGCCGGCGGCCCCGCACCAGGTAACTTTCACGGTCTGTGTTGTCCAAACCAGACTTGCGATGCCGAATGGATAAGACAGCGGCTGGCAGGTGGCAATGATTGTATCCAGTGTCCTCCGGCAAATCCGGGAGATGAGATTACGCCGACTACCAAACCGGGTATTAACGCCGGACCGGTTAGACAAGGCATAAACACGCGCTTCGACGAGTATAACGGCGGGACGCCTCCGCTGAATCCGACAGATAATCCTCCCGATCCGAATATCGCGACGAACGGTGACACGGGTATCACTTTCGATCAATACACAGCCGGAAGTCCCTTTCAGGCACCGTCGCATCCGCCGCAGGATGGTAGGCGACTTCTGATATTGCCTGTCACTCCATACAGCAGTTGGATCGACGCCAATGGTCGCGCAACAGTGACTGTTTCGTCACTTGGTGCTTTCTTCCTGCAGAAAAAAGTCGGGAACGGGAATGATGGCGCAATCCAGGCTGAATACGTCGGCCCCGATATCGTTTCAGCCATCGGGCGGACGCCCGGCGGCACGAACACGACAAACGTAGTAACTCCGGTTCTCTACCGATAAGACTATGAAAGCCAAAAAGACCAGAGGACTAAACCTGCTGCGCTTCGCACGTAACGAGCGCGGTGCTGCGATGGCGGAACTGGCCATTCTCGTACCACTGCTCGCGCTCATGCTGGCCGCAGTGAGTGAGTTCGGACGCTACTTTCAGAAGTACACGACGATGACGAAAGCGACACGGAGTGCGGCCCGCTACCTGTCAAGCCATCCGTTCACTGACACGGAGAAGGATAAAGCGAGAAATCTCGTCGTCTGTGGAAAAACAACGGCGTGCGCTTCGGGTGAGGAGTTGCTCCCGGGGCTGGCCGTCGCAAACGTCTGTATTGAATCGACCGGCTCGCCGACAATCGAAACTGTTACGGTGCGGATTCCGCGCGACCCTGCCGACACCTGCGGGGCGACGCTCGCTTTCCAACCACTCTTTAATATCGGCGCGCTCCTGGGCACTTCATTCAACTTTGCCCCCAAGATCAGTCCGAGGACGACGATGCGTTACGTAACGAATTAGCAAAAGGATTTGGGAGTCATGCGCGCCAAGATAAACAAAAGAAATGAAAAAGGAGCATCGGTCGCTGAGTTTTCGGTCGTGGCGCTGTTTTTTTTCATGATCATCTTCGGCATCATCGAGTTTGGTCGCTTGCTTTACACTCACAATGCGTTGACCGACGCGAGCCGGCGTGGCGCACGCTACGCCGTTCTTCATCCGCTGAATGATCCTTGCGTGACAAACGTAGTCATCTACGGCGAAACCCATATCGATCCGAAAACCTGCGCCGCCACTGGTCCACCTTTGATAAATGGCTTGACGTCAGGGAACGTGGTTGTCACGTACCAGGGCTCCTACGGAATAAACATCGGTACCGCCACAGTAAAGATTCAGAACTATACATTTAATCTCAGCATTCCCCTGATCAGTCGGACATTAACGATGCCTGCATACACAACGACACTGCCGGCGGAGAGCGCCGGCGTTATTCCCCCGGACATTGACTGATACTCAGCGAGTAAAAGAATTCGAAACGACACAGGGTTAATTAGCAATGAAACGAACGTTAACATTCATAGTACTCAGCAGGGATGCAGTGGACGCAAAAGAGCTGAGTCGCGCGCTCAACTCACATGCGGGCGCGAGTCTTTTGATGACCAGCGACGATGCGGAGCAGGTCTTCACTGAAACATCTCGGCTGCGTCCCTCCGCAGTAGTTATCAATCTGAATCACATGGGTGAACCGGCGCTGAAGCTCGTGCAGCGCATCGTGAATGAGTGTTCCTCAACCGCGGTTATCTGCGCTTCCAGAGATTCATCTCCCGATCTGATCCTGCGCAGCATGCGCGCCGGCGCACGCGACTTCATCCGCTTGCCCATCAACGACGAAGAGCTCACGACTGTTGTTGAACGAACCGCCGAGTTCGCCGCGGAACACGCGAATGACGAACCGAAGAAGCGGGGCCGTGTGATTGCAGTGTTCTCCAGCAAAGGCGGCTGCGGCACCACACTCATCGCGACTAATCTCGCGATGACGCAAAAGAATCCGACCTGCCTGGTCGATCTGAACCTCCAGTCGGGTGACCTCGAATTGTTGCTCGGTTTGAAACCCAAGTTCTCGCTGGCGGACGTAGTTGAGAATCGCGATCGTCTCGATGATGCGCTGCTTGCCAGCTACATCACGCCGCATTCGAAAAATCTCTCGCTGCTCGCGGCGCCGATGAAGGCCGAGTCCGCAGAAGACATCGAGCCGAAGCATATTTACGAAGTGATGGAACTGCTGCGGCAGCGTTACGACAACGTGATCGTCGACACGCCGCACAATTTCGACTCAGTGACGATCTCGGCGTTGGACCATGCGGATCAGATCCTGGTGGTGTTGACGCTCGAGATACACGCGATTCGCAGCACTCGCCGGGCGCTCGAGATCTTCGACCGGCTTGGTTATCCGCGCAAGAAGGTCCGGATCGTGGTGAATCGCTACAGCAAGAACATCGAGTTGGACCAGAAGCAGGTTGAGGATTTTCTCGGCGAACGCGTGATTGCGTTTATCCAGAGTGACTATAAGGCCGCGGTGAATTCGATCAACCTCGGCCAGCCGTTGATCGCATCTGCTCCGAGCTCGACGGTGACGGCAGACCTGCACTCGCTCGCCGGGAAATTGTTCGGCGACACGATTGAGTATTCAGCTCCGAATTCAGGCGGTAAGCGCCCGTTCAATTCCCTCTTTCGTAAGAGTTCCGCCTCCATGCAGGACCTCGGCCTGAACGCCGCCCTCGAAAGAGCAAACCTCGGCGAAGTTCAGTAACAAGGATTTACCAGTGAAAATGAAACCGTTAGGAAAAGAGTTTCACACAAAGGCACAAAGAAGAGCACAAAGGCACTATTTCCGCTTTTGCGCCTTCGTGTCCTTCTTTGTGCCTTTGTGTGAAACTCTTTCCCTTCGCTTTAACAAGCAGGAATAATTATGGCACTACGCGAAAGACTAGTTAGAGAAAACGGATTAACTGGACCCGTGGCTGACGAAAACAACCAGCAAGGTTTCCAGGAGATGAAACAGAGACTGCACCGGATGCTGATCAACCGGATGGACCTGACCAAGTTGGGCCAACTGGAACCGGAGCAGGTTCACGAAGAAGTCGCACGCCTCGCCTCCAGCCTGCTCGCGCAGGAGGACACCCCACTCTCGTCAGTAGAGCGCGAGCGTTTGATCCATGAAGTCCGCCACGAGCTCTTTGGTCTTGGACCACTCGAGCAGTTGCTGGCCGACACGTCCATCTCGGACATTCTCGTTAACTCCCCCTACAACATCTACATCGAGCGTGGCGGAAAACTCGAACGCACCAGCATCGAATTCAAAGACAACGAACACCTCATGCGCGTGATCGAGCGTATCGTTTCGTCAGTCGGACGCCGCATCGACGAGGCATCGCCAATGGTCGATGCGCGTTTGAAAGACGGATCTCGCGTTAACGCGATCATTCCGCCACTCTCACTCGATGGTCCGGTGCTTTCGATTCGTCGCTTCGGCGCCGAGCCGTTGAAAATGAATCGACTACTCGAGAACCAGGCTCTCACACCTGACATGGCTTCGATGTTCGAGATGTGCGTCAACGCCAAGTTGAACGTTCTCATCTCGGGCGGTACCGGCGCCGGTAAAACAACGCTACTGAACGCGCTCTCGGCTTACATCCCATCGAATGAACGCATTGTCACCATCGAAGACTCCGCCGAATTGCAGATGCAACAACCGCACGTCGTGCGTTTGGAAACACGCCCACCGAACATCGAGGGCAAGGGTGAAGTGACGCAGCGCGACCTCGTCAAGAACGCCCTGCGTATGCGTCCGGATCGCATAGTCATCGGCGAGGTTCGCGGCGCTGAAGCGATCGACATGCTTCAGGCCATGAACACCGGTCACGATGGATCGTTGACCACTATTCACGCCAACACTCCGCGCGACGCACTGGCCCGTCTCGAGACGATGATCCAGATGACCGGCATGCGTCTTTCCGATCGCGCGATGCGGCAACAGATCGCTTCCGCCATCAACCTCGTGATCCAGGTCGCGCGACTCACGGACGGCACGCGCCGCATCACGTCGATCTCAGAAATCACCGGCATGGAAGGTGACACGATCACCATGCAGGAAGTCTTCATTTTCGAACGCAGGGGCGTCGACAAGGACGGCAAAGTTTTGGGCCGCTTCCGCCCGACCGGCGTGCGACCGCGATTCGCGGAACGTCTCAAGATCTACGGCATGCAGTTACCGCGATCGTTCTTCGAGGAGGTTTAGAGAATGCTTCAACTGATTATGTTTTTTGCTTTTCTCGCGGGCTTGTTCATGGTGTACGCGATTTACCTCATCACGTCGCGACAGACGGAAGCCAAGCGCGCGATTCTGAAGGAGCGTCTTGCCGATGCGATTCGTGCGTCGATTCATTCGCAGGATCTCGAAGTTCAGTTGGTGCGACGCGAGCTCTTGAGCGAAATCCCCTGGGTGAATCGCGTTCTCCTCGGCGTTCAACTGGTAACGCAGTTCAAGAAAATCATCGACCAGGCTGCCTCGGAAGTCACCGTGATGCGATTGCTGTTGTTTTCGCTCACAGCCGGTGTGCTGGCATTTCTGGCTGTCTCGATGGTCAGCACGTCTCTGCTTTTGGCGTTCTTCTTTGGGATCCTCGCGACGGCGTTACCGACACTTCACATCCTTGCCAAGCGCCGGAAACGTTTGAACAAATTCCTGAGTTTGCTTCCCGACGCGCTCGATCTCATGAGCCGCGGACTTTCAGCCGGACACGCTTTCACTGAAGCGTTGCAGATGGTATCCACTGAAATGCCCGAGCCAATCGCCAGTGAGTTTCGCAAGACCTACGAAGAGCAGAACCTCGGACTTTCACTGAAACTCGCGCTCGAGAATCTCGTCGAACGCGTGCCGCTGCTCGATCTACGAATGTGCGTTACGGCCGTCCTGATTCAAAGAGAAACCGGCGGCAATCTCTCCGAGTTACTCGAGAAGGTGGCCCACACGATCCGCGAACGCTTCCGAATCATGGAAGACCTGAAGACGCTGACCTTGAGTTCGCGTTGGTCCGCCTGGCTGCTCTGCGGTCTGCCGATCTTTCTCGCTGTCTACGTGTCGCTCATGAATCCGGGCTACATGGACGTGATGTGGCGAGATCCCCGGGGACACTGGCTGCTGGCGCTCGCAGCGATTATGCAGGTGCTCGGTATGTTGATGGTCCAGAAGATCATGAAGATCCGGATCTAATGAATTTGAACAGGTGAAATCATGTTAACGATTATTGTTGTCTCCACCTTCGTTTCTATCGCCTTCATTGTGATGGCAATTTACTGGCTTGTGTTTAGGCCGGTGAGTGCGACTGCCCAACGTCTGCACGACCTTGATGATTCGCGTGTGGCAGTGGCCCAGAGTATTGAAGCCGACTCGATGGAGTCGCTGGCGGCGCGCGTGGCCGAACCGATTAACCGGTTGCTTCCTCCTTCCGCCAAGGACGCAAAAAAACTCCAATTGAAGTTGATGCAGGCCGGCTTTCGCTCGCCTTCAGCACCCGCCATTTATCGCGCCACGCAGTTCAGCTTGATGTTGATCCTACCCGGCATCGCGTTTATCGGATACGCCATGGCCGCTCAACCATTGAGCGACGCCCTACTTCCGATGTTAGCTGCTTTCGCAATCGGTTTCCTTAAACCGCGATTCATACTCAACCGGCTCGTTGCGAAACGCAAACTGCGAATCACATGGGGACTCGCCGATGCGCTCGACCTCATGGTTATCACGATGGAAGCCGGACTCGGACTGAACGCTGCGATGCTCAAGGTCTGCGATGAGCTGAAGACCGTTCATCCGGACATCTGCAAGGAGTTTGAACTCGCGAATCTCGAAATCCGTGTCGGTCGTGAACGCAGTGAGGCACTGCGAAATCTTGCCGAGCGATCCGGAGTCGAAGATCTCAACAGCCTCGTCGGTATGTTGATTCAGGCGGATCGTTTTGGTACTTCTATCGCGCGCGCAGTGCGCGTCTATTCCGACAGTTTACGCACCAAGCGTCGTCAGCGTGCAGAGCAGGCAGCGCAGAAAGCTGCTTTCAAACTCCTGCTGCCACTCGGAGCTCTGCTCTTCCCGACGATGTTCATCATCATTCTTGGCCCAGCTCTGCTCAACATCTCCGACATGCTCGGCGGAGGCTTGGGATTCTAATCAAGGAGGATCCGGTTATGTTAAAGCGTTCTCTAATCGTTGCCATGCTCACGCTTGTACTGGTTATCAGCGCGGTGCCCACTCGTCCCGTCCACGGCGTCCTGATGACGCCCGAGGAAGTCGCTACACTCGATGCGGCTTCCAGGGACGCAAAGGATGACCAGTCGAAAGGCGACAACACTTTCGTGCGTGTTTTGAAAGCCCCCTTCAAAGCGATCGGTCGCATCTTCGGACTGGGCGGCAACAAAGACGATAGCAAGCCGCAGCGACTGTCACGAAAAGACGTGAAGAAGTTTGAAACTGTCGGCGCGGACAAGATCGTTGACGCTCGCACTACCGGTTTCACGCCAGTGCCGGCAGCACAACCCGCGGAGAACGCTGTGCCGGTTGACCCTGCGCTTGCTTCTCCCCAGGAGAACGTCGAACGTGGCCGCGCGTTACTCAACAACGGCAACATAAACGACGCCATCGCAGTGCTCTCAAGTGCAGCTTCGGCTGATCCAAAATTGCACGAAGCGTACAGCCTGCTCGGCGTTGCTTATGAAGCCAAGGGCATGCGCGATCGTGCGTTCGAGTCGTTTGAGAAGGCTTTGAAAGCTGACGAGCATAACGCGGAGTACCTGAACAATCTTGGTTACCTGCACTTCAAAAACGGCGACTACGACACAGCCGCGAAGTACTTGAAACGCGCAGTCAAGACAGCGCCCGATGTGCAGCGTTACTGGAACAATCTCGGTCTGGTCCAGTCACAGCGCGCGAAATGGGACGACGCATACGAGTGTTTCCTTCATGCAGTCGGTGAATATGAAGGTCACATGAACGTGGCGAACCGCTCGCAGGCGATGGGTTACGACAAGACTGCGATCAAGCATCTCGAGCAAGCGCGCGCGATGCGTCCTCCGACTGCGGAGATCCTTTTGAGATTGGCAGTGCTTTACAAACGCACCGGCAACGAGCAACTCGCAGCCGAGGCTAACAGCGCGCTGACCGCAGCGCGCTCGCAAGCGGCGAACAAATAGGATCCCCTGGGACCTATTAACACTCATCAGAGGAACTATCGTTATGGGAAACCTTAGCATTCTCAGCCGTTCAGAGATTGAAGGCTTAGGTCCACCTATGCTGGAGGAGTTGGCTGACTCCGGGATACACGAACAGTTTTTGTGTGATCTGGCACTCAAACACGTGGCCATGCTTCCCGAACCGAGCACCTCGACTGTAGCCGATCGGCTGCATCTGCCGCGCGTGCTCACTGAAGAGTTGCTGTACCAGCTCTATCGCGAGAAGCTGATCGAAATGCGTCTGCAAAGCGCGGTCGGTTCGACGCGCTATGCGATGCTCGATCACGGCTGGGAACGCGTTGCTCGACTCCAGGCCCAAAGCGGTTACCTTGGACCAGCACCGGTTTCACTGAACGATTACTCCCTGATGATGCGACTCCAAGCCGTGCCCTCGAAGCCGGCGTCAATCGAAACAGTTCGCAAGGCATTCAGGGATCTCGTGCTGCCGGAGTCGCTGTTGCAAACACTCGGCTGCGTGATCAACTCGCGCTCGTCGCTCTTCCTGACCGGCCTGCCCGGAACCGGAAAGACTGCCGTTTCCGAACGCATGAACGCGGCCCTGTTTGGCTCAATCTGGATCCCACATGCGATCGAAGTGGATGGCAACATTATCCGCATCTTCGATGCTCACTGTCATCGTCCGGCAGCGGAGCGACAGTCGATCATCGAACACGATCGACGCTGGATCGAGATCGAAAGACCGCTGATCATCGTCGGCGGCGAATTGACGCTCGACAACACGGACCTTTCGTTCTCGCAAACGGCAAAGTTCTACGAAGCGCCTTTCCAGGTTAAGTCGAATGGTGGCACACTGGTGATCGACGATTTCGGGCGTCAGCGAGTGGCGCCGCAGGATCTATTGAATCGCTGGATTCTGCCGCTCGAACGGCGCGTCGATTTTCTGACGCTTCATAGCGGCAAGAAGATCGAAGTACCTTTCGAACAGCTCGTCGTCTTCTCCACTAACCTTAACGAGAAGGATCTGGTGGACGAAGCGTTTCTGCGCCGCATGGGTTATCGCGCGCGCGTTGAGCCACCTAGTCCGGCTGCGTTTACAGAGATATTCAAACGGACCGCGAAGGTGCGTGGCGTCACGATCGACGAGGATTGCCTGCGTCACATCATCAAGCGCTACAACGACGAGAATCGCGTGATGAAGGGCTGTGAGCCGCGTGACCTCTTGAACAAGGTCAACGACATCTGTCTCTTCGAGGGGCGCGAGATGAAGTTGACGAAAGAATTGGTTGACCTGGCGTGGGGCAATTACTTCGGTACGTCCCACGGCTTTGCTCCCGAGGCATTGACAGTTGGGGGCAACGGATTACACGGATAGGAAAGACGGATTAGTCATTAAGAAATGTGCGGACAGTGGAAACAGATAAAGCTCGTTCTCGTATTGTGTTCGCTGTCCGCCCTCACCGTTCACGCGCAGAACACTCCCAAACAAACAGAGCTCCAAGTAGGACAGAAGCTCACAGGCAACATCATCACGCTCGTTGACGGCTACTCGTTCGAAGTCGACGAGGTTTGGAAACAGGGTGACGACACCTGGTATCGCATCGGCAACGTCAGAAAACAACTGTCGCAGCCCGTTAAATCGGTCAAGCCGATTTTCGAAAAGGTCAAGCCCGAGCCGGCCTCCTCGGAAAAGACTGCTAAAGCTGCCACCCCCCAACCCGCGACAAAGTCGCCGGAGACGATCCTGATTCACCTCGTTGACGGGGCTCAGTTCCGTGTTAACGAGGTGCGCGAAGAGAGCGACGGCGCCTGGTATACGCGCAACAACGTCTCGATTTTTCTTGCCAGGGAACGCATTTCGAGCATCGAATACGAGACGCCGGCCACGCCCGTCCCCCCGGGCAGCCGCAATCGTGACTGGACTTCCGGAAGCCCCGTGATTGACCAGTTAATTCGCATTAACGGCGACCGTTTCGGAATCGACCCCTATTTGGTCTTTTTAGTAATCGAGAAGGAGTCGCGTTTCCACCCGCGCGCACTCAGCCCCAAGGGAGCGATGGGTTTAATGCAGTTAATGCCGGGAACGGCGCGGCGTTTGGGCGTCCGCAAGCCTTACGATCCGGTTGAAAACATTCGGGCCGGCACGCAGTACATGAAGGAACTGATGGACATGTTCGGCGGGAAAGTCGATCTGGTGCTGGCGAGTTATAATGCGGGAGAGGGCGCGGTGCTCAAATACGGTCGCAACGTCCCTCCCTATCGCGAGACGCGCGACTACGTAAAAACGATCGGAAAACGTTACGGATTGAGTGGCCGGCAACCTGCGGGAGATGAAGTGCCGGAACCACAACGCTGAGGGGGTGCGCGAATGAAATCCTTTTTCCCCGCAATCTTAATCACTTGTTGCCTGTTACTCGGCGGCGCCGTCGCTTACGGACAAAGTAAGAAGGACGAGGGTCCGATGACTAACGCCGAAGTAATGAAACTCGTCAAAGCCGGCTTCAAAGAAAGAACGATCATCCTGATTATTGCTTCGCGACTTCCGGGTTTCGATCTCACTTCAGATCGCATGATCCAACTCAAACGCGCGGGCGTCAGCGAAAACATCATCGTTGCCATGCTGACGCGCATGGACGGAAACGACGTCTCGCCCGACGATAATACTTCGTGGGCTGACGATCCGTTCTTCAACTCGAAGGGCGATCCGAAGGGTGATGGTAAGAACTCCGATCCGGGAACCAACATCTTCGGTTCGAGTGCGGGCTCGAAACAGAGCAGTCGCAGCCGCACCGGCAACGGTTCGCAGTCCGGCGACAGTCAATTGACGGGCAGTGCGACGGTGCGCATTTTGAGGCCGCCGACCGAGGCCGATGGTTCTGATAGTCCAGCGAAGCTCGAGAAGACGAAGAGTTTGACTAACGAATCAATTATCGAACTCGTGGATGCGGGTTTTTCTGAAGGCACGATCATTCGTCGCATCGAGCAATCGCCAGTCAACTTTGATCTGGCGCCGGAGAAGCTGGACGCGCTACGCAAAAAGCGAGTGACGGACAAGGTCCTTGCAGCGATGAAGGCTGCGATGGGCGAAGACAAATAAACACAGATTACGCAGATGAGAGTACAAGGATTTCGGTGGGTCGCGCTGCTGGTTTCCGCAGCGCTCTTATTTTCTGTTGCGAGTGGGCAGCGTAAAGGCCAGCGACGCACTGCGTCTCAGGCCAAGCCGGCTGCTACGCCGACCCCGAAGACCGCACTCGAGAGCATGGGCGCGCCGCCTCCTGTGCCCACGTTGAAAAAGCAACCCGAGCAGGAAGTGAGTCCGGGCGATGTCGTTTCGGTCGACACCACCGAAGTCATGTTTCCAGTGACAGTGCGCGATTCCAACGGACACCTCGTTAGTGATCTTACTCGCAGCGATTTCCGAGTTTTCGAAAATAACAGTCAACAGCCGTTGAGCGATCTGGCGTTGCGGCAGGTGCCGGTCGACGTCGTGTTGATGGTCGATTCGTCGTCTTCGGTGGCGAAGAATATCGATGACTTTCGGCGCGCGGCAGAAGGATTCGCAGACAAGCTGCAAGCAGATGATCGGATCAGCCTGATCAAGTTTGACGATCGAGTCGAGTTGTTGCTCGATTGGACCAAGAGCCGGTTCCAATTTCACCGTGCGCTGACCCGGATCGAGCCGGGCGTCTTTACTCGTTTTAATGACGCTTTGTTGCTGGCCTCGAAAGACCATTTTGGACCAGTAACGAAATCGCGCCGCGCGGCCATCGTCTTGTCTGACGGCCTCGATAAACGATCCGGGGCGACATTGGAAACCGCTTTGCAGGCATTAATCAGGTCGCAGGTCGCGGTGTACATCGTTTCGAATACTCAGATTTCGCGAGCGGAAAAGTTGACGGAGCTCGACACCTTGATGGGTGGTACGGCGGCGGCGGTTAAGTTCAACCAGGTAAACATCGATCGGCTCAAGCTCGAGATAATGGCGTTGGACCAGAGCGAGGAGAACCTGGCCCAGCTCGCGCAGGCTACCGGCGGCCGTTTGTATAAGCCAACTTCGTTTGACGCGCTTGAATCAACCTATGCCGAAGTGGCGGACGAGCTGCGACATCAGTACGCGCTCTATTTCACGCCGCTGAACAAGGCTCGCGACGGGAGCTTCCGCCGCGTGCGTGTGGAAACGATCAATCCGGCACTCCACCCGCAAACGCGCATCGGCTACTTCGCTCCGAAGGGCTAGGTTTTCTCTGCGGCCCTCTGCGTATCTCCGCGATCTCTGCGTTAAACGCAGAGATCGCAAAGATACCGCAGAGAAGAAATTTCCATGTTGAGCAGAATGTTGCCCCGCTGCTTACTCTTCCTGGTGATAACTTCTTCGTGTGTCTACGCGCAAACAAAAGACGCAGACAAAAAACCTGAAGAGACAGGCACCGTAACGATCGTGCTCGTCGGCAGTGGCCCGATGGTCGTCGACGAAGTCACTGAAAGCAACGACGGCTACTGGTATAAGCGCGGCAACATGTCGACCTTCATCGACCGCGCCCGAGTCGCTCGCATCGAATATCCAAAGCTCGCCGGCGACGACGCTGCCGCCGGTCCAACCGAAAGCAACGCACGCTGGCGACTCGCCGACGCCGGCAAGGTCAAGGACTTCTTTCAGGCTAAGTTCAACAGGCCCTTGCCGCTTTCGGCCTTTGGACAATCAGATTTGCACACGCGCTGGGGATTGGACCATCGCAACGGCATGGACGTTAACCTGCATCCCGACAGCGCTGAAGGCCGCGCTTTGATCGAGTTTTTGCGCGCCGAGTCGATCCCGTTCCTGGTCTTTCGCGGTCCGATTCCGGGCGTGGCCACCGGACCTCACATCCACGTTGGAAACAGATCACCGAGATCCTACGGCCGCTAATCGTTTTTATCGTTCGACTATTTATAAAAGGAAGCCATCCGCGATGAGATTCATCGAATTTCCCCACCCCGAGGGCGGCCGCATGCTGGTGCATGTGGACCATATAACCAGTGCGACTTATCGCCAGGCGGAAGCCGATCACAAACACCGCCTGGGCCTCGATCTTGACGAACGGCAGAACGAGGTCGTGCTCTTCGGCCAAGAAGCCGAACGAGTGTGGCAGGAACTGCTGAAGCTCAAGGGTTAGCGAAGTGTCTTGAACAGGGAGTCAGTAAAAAAACCGGGCCACTCCAACGACCCACTCTCGGAACAGTGGATAGATCTTCGACTGATCGCAGGCATGCGAGTCATACTCGGCACGTCCGCCTTGCTCGTCGTTGTGATCCAGCAAAACTCGGCGCTTCACATACCGATCTATTTCACCCTCATTCTTTACACGCTCTACGGCTTATTGATCTATCACCTGTCCGTTCGCCGCAATCCGATCGTGGCCCACAAGATTATTCCGTGGCTCGACGCGGTCTGGTACATCCCGCTGATCGCTTTTTCCAGCGACACCAACAATCTTTTTTATTACTTCTTCTTTTTCTCGATCACAGTCGCATCATTTAGCTGGGGACTCAGCCACGGGCTGAAACTGACACTTGCTTCCGCCTGCATCTTTACAATCGTCAGACTGCTGACCACCCGCGAACCCACGATCGATCTCAATTACTTCCTGCTGGCGCCTATCGGCATTCTCATCTTCGGCTACATCATCGCGCGCTGGGGTGGCTATCACACTCAACTGAAGAACCGTCTCAAACTGCTCAAGGAAGTTACCATCTTCTCGAATCCTCGCTTCGGCATCGATCGGACGATCAAGGCGATCCTCGAAAGCATCCGTGATTTCTACGACGCCGAAACGTGTGTGCTCGTGATTCCTGGCAAGCCGGGCGACGCCGAAAGCTACCTGATGTATCGCGTCGCACGCGGTGTTCATCCGAGCAGGTCGGCGCCACCCGAGATCGGGCGCGACGCAGCCGACCAGTTTCTTTCTCCTTCACTCGACTTTGCAGTCATTTATCAAAAAGCCAAGTCGTCGCATACGCGTCTGTTCGAGCTGAAGACACAACTGTTCCTCGAAAGCGACTCAGTCAACAGCGACAAACTCGCCGGCATGCTGGAAGCCGGAAGATATCTCTCAGTTCCGGTTTATTATCGGCACCAGGGTGTGGGCCGCCTTTACATTACCGATGGTCCGACCAAGTTCGACAGCACCGACATGGAATTCGTGTTGCAGTTGATGGACCACGTCACACCGGTAATGGAGAACATCAGGCTGATCGATAATCTCGCTTCCGATGCCGCCGAGCAGGAGCGACGCCGCATTGCGCACGACATTCACGATAGCGTTATTCAACCGTATCTCGGATTGCAATTCGGGCTTTCTGCACTCGATCAAAAGCTCGAAGCCGGTAACACTGCCATTCGCGGCAACGTGCAGGAGTTGCTTGAGCTCACGAATCACGAGCTCGCCGAACTGCGACGCTTCGTTTGGGGCCTGAAGGCGACTGAAGAACGCGGCGACATTCTCGTGCCGGCAATCGAACGCTTCGCGGAACGATTCTCGGTCGTCACCGGAATCAAGGTCGACGTCGCCGCTTACGGCAAGATAAAGGTCAACGATCGTCTCGCGGCGGAGTTGTTTCAGATCGTTGCTGAAGGTCTGAGCAATGTCCGTCGCCATGCCTTTTGTCGCGACGCGCGCGTTGAGATATCGTGTAGGGACAGTTCCCTTCTGCTGCAGATTAAGAACAGCCGTCCGCGCAGCGGCGGAAATCCGGATGGTGAACGTGGCGACGGACAGGACGGCGTCAAATCGTTTCGGCCTCATTCGATTGCCGAGCGTGCCGCGGCTCTCGGCGGCGAGACCCAGGTTTTTGTAGATGATAAGGACTACACCGTAGTTAGTGTCGGAATCCCCCTGTAGTTTGGAGCCTCATAAATGACTCAACGCCCCATCACAATAATGATCGTTGACGATCACGTCGTAATCCGAAGCGGCTTACGCATGTTGATCGAGCACGATCAACGGATGCAGGTCGTCGCCCAGGCCGGCAATCGGATTGAAGCACTCGAACGTGCAAACGCCACTCGTCCGGACGTGATCATTCTCGATCTGGTGCTGGGCGACGAAGATGGATTGACGTTTCTACCGGAGTTATGCCAGGCGAGCCCGACTTCACGAGTGCTCGTGCTGACTGGCGTGCAAAACCCGGATGCACATCGCAGCGCGATACGTCGCGGTGCGATGGGCATCGTGTTGAAAGAACATGCGGCAGATCAGTTGTTGAAGGCCATCCTGAAGGTGCACGACGGCGAAGTGTGGATCGAGCGCTCGATGATGGGAAGCATGATCCAGGAGCTCAACAAACCAAACACCGTTGATCCTGAGATAACGAAGATCGAGTCATTGACTGATCGCGAGCGTGAGGTCATCGCGCTGGTTGGTGAGGGACTGAAGAATAAACAGGTTGGTGAACGACTGTTTATCAGCGAAACTACTGTCACGCATCACCTTAGCTCGGTGTTTTCCAAGCTCGATGTTTCTGACCGCCTGGAGTTGATCATATATGCGTTCCGCCACGGCCTCGCCAAAATGCCGAAGTGATCAACCTGCCGGAAAACTCCGGCACGCTGTTAGCAGGATCCTGCCCCCCTTTATCTCACAAAAAACTACAGGATCCTGCCAGAAGAATGGGCAAAGACCTCCATTGCCACCATTTTGCAATAACATCATAATCCAACAATAGGATTCCCAAGAACCTTACGAGAGCTGGATCAAGTTGCTGGTACCGCTATCAGTTTCTTA
>DATDFT010000258.1:0-13498 GCA_036522475.1 Pyrinomonadaceae bacterium
AAGCCAGAAAGCGCCAAGAGTTAAAATCCATTCTTCACAGGGAGGGAGAAATGTTAAAGAAGCAATTCATTGCATGGGTTGTAACTGGAATCGTCATGGGATGCATGTTGTCGTATGTAGTCGCCCAGCACAGCGGACACACCGTCGAATTGAAGAACGCAAACGGTGACTCGGTGGGGACTGCTACGATAACCGAGTCGGGCAAGGGAGTCAGAATCAAACTCGATCTGAAAAACCTGCCGCCGGGCGAGCACGCGATTCACATTCACCAGGTCGCGAAATGTGAAGGTCCTGACTTCAAGACCGCGGGAGCGCATTTCAATCCGGAAAACAAAATGCACGGCACGAAGAATCCGAAAGGACCACACGCCGGCGACATGAACAACTTCATGGTGAAGCCCGACGGCACCGCGAACATGACCATCACCGATATGATGGTGAACATGGGCAACGGCGCCAACTCGCTCTTCGCGAACGGCGGCACGTCGCTGGTCATCCATGAAAAAGCGGATGACATGATGACGGATCCGTCCGGAAATTCCGGTGCGCGAATCGCCTGCGGCACGATCACGAAGTAGTTTTGGCCACAATAAGGCACAAGAGGCATAAAAGGTGAATTAATTTTTGTGCCTCATGTGCCTTTTTGTGGCTAAACTATGATCATGAAACGCCTACTGCCGCTAATTGCACTTCTCGCCTTCGTCACTGTTTACGCAAACCAGCAGCGAGTAAAGATCAGTCCCGGATTTTTTACCGGCAAGGACTATCTCGACATGAGTGACACGGAGAAACGTGCCTACGCGACGGGCGAGATCAACGGGATGCTGGTCGCGCCCTTCTTCGGCGCGCCGGAAGAAAATTTGAATTGGCTGAAGGCGTGTACCGGAAAGATGTCGGACGAACAACTCGCATCGATTGTCACCAGGTTTATTCACGAACAACCCGATCAGATGCCGGCGAACCTGAATGTGGTGACGTTCAATGCTGTGCGCGACGCCTGTCGAAAGTTGCCTAATTGAAGAGTTTCTTTAGCAGAAAGTGCGTCGGTAAATAAAGGACGAGCGGAAAGGCAAGCATCAACAGGATTAGATACAGCGGCGCGGGCATCCACTTCTGTGGTCCATTCCCTGGTCCATAAACCCAGTTGATATTCTGTGACGGACTAGTTAGGAAGTAAGATGCGGGCAACACGATCCACGCAAGCACTGTCTGAGCGATGAGAGCGCGTCTGTCGTAGCCAAATCGATGCAGCAGCCAAACAAGTATCACGGGCATTGCGATATGGAACAGCGATAAGGCGCGGATCGGTAGCGAGATCTTCGAGTCGAACATGTAGGCGCTGAGACCGATCACTGAAGAACCAGCGATTAAGCCGATCAAGAAATCGATTATCCAGACTGATTCAAGCACAACGACTGAGACCGCCATCATGCTCGCGAGCAATGAGCTCTCGAGCCAGAGCGCCGCGGCAGTCGTAAATAAAGCTATATCCGAGAACCAGAGAAAGTTACCTGGTCCATAGCGGGCCCAGTAGACAGGCACCAGAACGCAGATAAAAAGCGTGTAGACAATCTTGAGCCAGAGCAATTCGGGCATGCTCGTATTCGAGAGGTTATCCGGGACAGGATTTGCAAGATTCTCATGATGAACAGGATATCTTGTAAATCCTGAAAATCTTGTTAATCCTGTCCTAAACTACCGCCGCGTTCCGACGATCACGCGCAGATGTCTTAGCCGCGCGTCTAGATCTTCAGGCGACAGCGACGCGTACTTCGCGGGCAACAATCGCCTGCTCGAACTTTCAAAAACCGCGAGCAGTTCCATGTACTCCAACAACTCCGCATCGCGACTCGGAAAGTAATCGATCGCCGCTTGTTGAAAGTGACTCGCCAGCACCGGCGCATCACTGTCACTTTCACGCGCCGCTTCATCATTCGCCATTAAGATCACCGCTTCGATATCGGCGTTGCTGTAGCCAATCAGCTTGCTCGAAAAACTATCGCGGATCGAAACGAGATCGACGTCAGTCTTGATCTTGTTCTTTCGCAGCAACGCGTTCGCCACGAGCTCGACCTCTTCCGCAGTCTGCACGTAAAGAAACGGAATCTTGCGATCGAGACGACCGGCGCGTTTCAGGTCAACGTCGAGCTTGTCCGGACGATTGGTCATCACGAGAAATAGTATGCGCCCGCGATTCGACGTATCGGACATGAACTCCTTGATTCTCGCGATGACGCGCGACGAAGTGCCACCGTCGCCTTCACCATCCGTATTGCCGAAAGCACGATCGCCTTCGTCGATGATCACGACCACCTGCCCGATAGCGCGAATCACGTTCAGGATCTTTTCGAGATTGCCTTCGGTTGCGCCGACCCACTTCGAACGGAAGTTCTTCAACTTGATCGTCGTGAGGCCGCACTCTTTCGCAAACGCCTCGGCGACGAAAGTTTTCCCCGTGCCCATCGGGCCGGTAAACAGAATGCCCATCGGCACACGGCTCGTCCGTCCTTCGCGAATGCTTTCGGCGATCACGAGCAGGTCTTTCTTCACTTCTTCCATGCCGCCGACGACTTCAAACCCGTGCGACGGCTCGACAAACTCAACAAGCCCGAAACACTCGCGCTCGAGAATCTCGCGCTTTCGTTTTGCGATCAGACGATCGGTCTCTTTGCGCGCCCGTTCGATCGGACTCGGCAGCGACGCGTCCGGCGCAGGCATCGCAGCGGTTGGCGCGACCAGTTCCCTCACCTCTTCACGAGTCAAATTACTCGTCAGCGCTGCAAGCTTGTGAGCTCGACTCGCCGCGTCCGCACCACCGCCGAGTAGACCGGCGATGAAACCCTCGCGATTCGCGAGCTCCTCTTCAGCAGCAGGCTGCGGCGTTAGGATCGATGCGATCTGGATCGACTTCAAACCCGCCGTGATTCCCGCGTAGCGCTCCGCGTCTTTCTCCGTGAGACGAGAATCAGCGAGACTCACCGCTTCCCTGCGCGTGTCGTTTTCCGGCATCGGCACTTCAACCACTGCCACCTTCGGATTCGAGATCAACTTCGGCGCGAGCTCGGTGAGGTTCTCGGAAATGAGCAGCACGACGTTGTCACCACGCTCGATCTCCGGCAGCGAGGACCAGCGGTGCAGGGTCACGATCGCGGCGCGATCAGCCTCGCCCTGGAAATTCGGATCACCAGCCGGCGCGATCGCTTCCGCGTACTCCATGATGACCGCCGTCTTCGTCGAACCGATGAGCAGACGTTCCAGTGCCGCGAACACGCGATCCTTCTCAGTGGACAGTAACAGATCGTCAAGTCCGGTTACCTCGTCGTCGCGCCTGGTGAAGCGCACGCCAGTCGCGACGTTGTAAACCGCAATCGTGTCTTTGGAATCCTTGAGCAAAACGTCGGTCATGAATTCCGTGAGGCCCATCATCTTGCGATTGCACAGCACCACGTCATAAACGTTGCCGTGCAGCACAAACATCGACGCTTCACCACGCAAGTAACGACGCCGCAGATCCTCGGCCCATGCAGGAAGCACGCGCGCTTCGCTCATATGTTGAGATCCTTTAAGCCCAGTGGATTTAGCAGCCGCTCAGTGTCGGCAGCCGTCTGCTTGATCGACTCGACGCCGTCGAGCAACTCGTCGAGTTGGCCCGTCAGCTCCTGCGGTGATTGCATCGTGACGATCTGATCCGCAATCAACTGAAACGAGTTCTCGATCAGATCGAGCTGGCCGCGCGCCATGGTGAGGTAGTGGTGAATCTCTTTCATCTTGTCGAAACGTTTGTTGATGATGGCGAGGTTCTTCTTGGCGATTTCGGTTTCAGAATCGCCGCTATCATTCTGGTTGCAGATGGATTCCCAGCGTCGCCGATCTTTTTCGAGCTCACTCAGATCGATCGAGTCGAGATAGGCCTGATAACGGCTGCACGTGTTTGCCATGTCGATGAAGGCTTCGACGAGTCGATCGGTCTTCGTGAGTTCGGACCGTAGCAGTTCACCGGTGAAGGAAGGGTTCTGCGCTGCGAGCGCGTTGATCTCCTGCTGTCGATTGAGTAAGTCTACAACTCGCTCGCGATCCGATTCTTCGAGGTTCTTCAGACGTTCGGCACGCGCAGCCTGTACCTGCGCTTGCTGCTGCTGATCGAACGACGGATCCCAAAGCCATTCCTGGAGTTTTTTCGATCCGGGCGCGTTGACGACCCAGAGGATCTCGAGTCCGACAGTGATGATCGCAAGTAACGGATTGAGTGTCAGGGCAGAAGCAGCCAGGCCACCTGCGAGCAGCGAGAGATTGTAAGGATTGGCGAACGCGGCCTTGAGATATGAACGTTTCTCGTTAACCTTCTGCCTGATGAATGCCTGGCTCGCAGCCAGCGTGTCATCGCGCAGCGGCGTGACGTTGACCGGCACACCGTCCTTGCGGAGCGCCGTCTTCGGCTGATTGGGCACGCCCTGCTTTTCGCTTGTCCCCATACACGAATTGTAAGTCAGGATTTGCTCGGAGCGTAGATCAGGTCCAGCAACTGCTTCTCCACCGCACGAAACTCCGGCGCCGATTTTAACCCAATGCCGCGCACCGGAAACGCCGGGACGTCGACCTGGTGGAGAATGCGCGCTGGTCGTGACGACATCACGTAGATCGTATCGCCCAAATAAACGGCTTCGGAAACGTCGTGCGTCACAAACAGGATCGTGTTGTTTTCCGCTCGCGAGACTTCAAGTAGGAGACTCTGCATTCCCCAGCGCGTCTGCGGATCGAGCGCTCCGAAAGGTTCGTCCATCAACACCACGCGCGGATTGTTCACGAGCGTGCGCGCAATCGCGACGCGTTGTTTCATGCCGCCGGAAAGATCCTTCGGATAACGGTCTGCGAAATCAGCCAGTCCAACCTGCTGGAGGATTTGATCTGAGATCTTGCGACGCTCAGACTTCTTCATGCCCTGCAGTTTCAGACCGTATTCGACGTTCTCACGTACCGTGAGCCAGCCGAACGATGTATAGGCCTGGAAGACCATGCCGCGATCACGACCGACGTCCGTCACTAATTTTCCGTCAACTAAAACCTCGCCCTGCGTCGGCTGTAGCAATCCCGCGACTGCTTTCAAGATCGTCGACTTGCCGCAACCTGATGGTCCTAAAAAGACGATCACCTCGCCCGAATCAGGTTTGTCATAAACGTCAAACGAGATATCGCGCACCGCTTCCGTGTGGTTACCGGCGCGATCGATGTACGTCACGCACAAGTCAGACACGCGCAGCTTCGGCGGGTCTCCGCTTTGATCCGGATGATACGTGACGTGCTGTAGTTTCTGTACGCCGACGTCAACGGCAATCGTGCCGGGCTCGCCGGCTTGTGGAAGAGTCTCGTGTTCGGCCATTTTTATGTTGCTTCGCGCCAACGGAAGAGCACGTTCGAGATCATACGAATGATAAAGTCAGTCAGAAGACCGATGCCGCCGATCACTAACAAACCTGCAAACGACCACGATGCTTTTTGGTGTGTGCGAGCGAGCTCGACCATGTAGCCGAGGCCGTGTTCCGGATTGACTGCTTCAGCGAGAATCACGTAAGTCCATGCAATCGCGTTCATCACGCGAAAGCTGTCGAAGATTTCCGGCAATGCGGCAGGCAAGAGGACCGTCCTGATCACCTGAAACCTCGAGGCGCCAAGAGTCAAAGCAGTTTGGACCAACTCCTCCGGCACGAGTCTTATCGACGACACCACCACCGGCAACAGATAAACAAAGACGCCGAGAAACAGAAACGCGATCTTCTGTTTTTCGTAAATGCCGAACCAGAGAATCAGCAACGGAATGAATGCTGAGATCGGCATGTAACGCAAGGGCGCCATGATCGGTTCGAAGAAACGATTGATCGGATCGAAGGCGCCCATCAAAACACCCAGCGGCAGTGCGATCACGGAAGCGAGCAGGAATGCGATCGCGATGCGGCGCGTGGACACGAGGATCGCAGTGCCGAGGTCGTACTGGATGAAGAGTTGCAACGTTCCACGCACAACCTCGGTGGGCTTCGGAAGAAAGTCCGGATCGACGTAGCCGGTGTAACTGCCGACACACCACGCGCCGAGAACCAGCGCGGGTGCGACGAATCCAAGCAGGAACGCCGTCCGTTTCGGGAGCGGCGAGCGGATCGAGAACAAAGTGCTTTTTGATCTGCGTTTTTCTGCGTTCATCTGCGGCTAATTTACTGAGTTGCGAGGATCACCTTGATATCCGTGCGACGATTTTGTTGGCGTCCGGCTTCGGTAGTGTTCTCAGCAACTGGGTTGCTCGAACCACGTCCGATCGTCTGAAACCGCGTCGGCGGAATATTCGGGAAGTTCTTAACGATGTAGTTCTTCACTGACAGCGCGCGCTTCTCCGAGAGCGGCATGTTAACGGCCTGTGAGCCGGTGGTGTCGGTGTTTCCCTCAATACGCAGAACCGTGTTGCCGAACGAAGTCATCGTCTCGCCGAGTTTGTCGAGCAGCAGATATGAGCCGGGCATGATCTCGTCGGAACCGGGCGTGAACTGGATCTGGATCTGCTGGTGAAGAATCGGAACGTCTTTTTCTGACGGCGCCTTTGCAACAACGGCCGCTTCTTCAACTTTTTGACCCGGATAGTACGAAGCGACTGCTTGCAGAAAGCGCGTGTCAGCCCAACTCTTGGCGTCCACAGCTTTCGTTACCAAACCCTTCTTACGCCAAATCACGAACGCGGTGTCGAAGAGAGTGTCGTAGTGTGCTTTAGCGCCGGTGAGACCATAGAACTGCGCGTTGTCGGCGAACGGAGTGAGTTTCAATCCGGAAAGCATCCCCGAGACTGTATCGGTGTCGAGCTTGAGTGCGCGAGCGACAATCTCGTACGACGCATTCGGATTGTCCTTGATCATCTGAATGCCGTCGAGCCAGCCGCGCACAAAGTCGCGCACTGTTTCAGGCGCTTTATCGATCACGTCCTGACGCGCGCAAAGCGTGTCAGCGATGATGTTGGTCGCAGCCTGCGTTGAGACAAGCACGTGCGCTTCAGCGCCACGCGCGGTGACTGCGCCGGAAAGATCCGGTTCCCAGGTGACTGCCGCATCAACCTGTTTCGCTTTGAACGCTGCGGCCGCTGCGGGCGCGTCAGTCATGAAGATAATGTTCTTCTCAACATCGGCTCGCTCGTCAGGTGTTAATCCGGACTGCGACAACAAGTAAAGCAGCAGGAAGTGCGACGGCGTAAACTGAGTGCAGGCGATCTTATGACCCTTCAAGTCCTCAACTGATTTAATCGACGCAAGCGAGACGATGCCGTCACCGCCACGCGACCAGTCCTGCATGATGATCGACTTGGCTTTCTGATTTTGCTCGGCGAGAACTGACGCTTCACGCGCCCAGTTGTCGACAGTGTTCCACATGACGTCGACTTCGCCACTGCGAAACGCGGCGAGCTTGGCAGCCGGATCTTCGAGCAGCACGAACTTCACGTCCATACCGTATTTCGTTTTGTACTGCGAGCCGGCGTTTGGCTCCATACCGTTGTTGAAGACGATGCCGGGCGAGTGACCCGCCCACGTGTTGATACCGACGACGAGCGGACGGTTCAGACGTCCGGTGCCGACTGAGGCGCTGCCGACGCCAGTTGAACCGGCATTGCGCGCCGGATCGCCGGGCGCGTTGTTCAACTTGTCAAAGTCGCCTTTTGCGTCTTCGCCGGAAGCCTTCTCACCGCCGGCCCACCTCTTAATTGCCTCACCTTTGTAATGCCACGTGGCAAAACCGATAACCAACAACACAACTACAGCAATAAAACCTTTCGCCAGGGGAGTCAGTCTCATTTGTCACCTCGAGTCAGGGAAATCTTGTATAGGTCATATTGGTCCTGTAGGACCTATGCTGAACCAGCGCCTGCTTTACATTGTCTTGTTTGTCTGCGCGCTTTGTTGCGCGGCTTTCTTTGCTTTCAGCTCGGCCAGTTGTTGTTTGGCCTGAACGTCGCCGGTCTGCGTGCGGAGTGCGGCCAGCCGGGAGTCAAGCGAGGATTCTGAAAGCTCCTGCCCCAGGTTCGCTTCGGCAATGGTTGTCTTGATGTGCTGACGCACGTTGTCGAGCGCCTTGACTTCTGCGTCAACTGACAATCCGTCGAGTTGTTCCTGAACTTTGATACGCGCCTGCGCCGACTCCATTTTCGCGAGCATCGAATCGCGTTCGCCCTGAAGTTTTCTGATCTCCGACTGCACTCCCAACAACGAAGTCTTGGCGGAGTCGGCATCGCCGCGCGCCTGATCCATCTCCGTCTTGAGATCGGCAACATCGGCTGTGAGCTGGTTCTTCTTCTGGATGAGAATGAGAGCCAGATCATCCTGATTGGTGGAAACAGCAGTATCGAGCTCAGCTTCAGTTTGGGCCAAGTCAGCGCTCGCGCGTTTGTAACGCTCGTCAATGTCTTCGCGCCGGCGAATGATTCCGGCCGTGGCGGTCTTGAGTTTCGAATACTTCTCCACCATCGAATTGATCGCGTTCTCGTAAGCGATCTCCGGATGGTCCTTTTCGATATCCGAAATCCATAACGATAGGAAACCTTTCCAGAGGTTAGCCAACCGTTTGAACATAGGTTCTCTTCCTTTCTCTCGAAACTAGCCGGGCGTTAGTTAGCAGTGGTGGCCGGGGCTGAAGGATCGTGGAGCTTCGGTGAAGCCTGAACAACTTTTGCAACTGTCTCCTGGCCGAAGAACTCCAGCACCTGCTGAACCTCGAGCTTCTTGTCGTTGCACGTCTTGATTAAGGTTTGTTGCTCATTGACGCTCTGCTGCATCACATTACGAATATTTTCGATTTCCTGTTCGTACTGCTTGATGCGTGACTCTGATTCCTGGATCAACTTCTCGTTGTCGGCAGCCCCGTTTCGAATGTAACCGTCGAGCGCCTGGATCTCTTCGACCGTGGCTTCGATGATCTTCTCGATTGGCACTCCAAACGCCTTCAGTGAGGCTTCGACGATCTGCTTCTTGACTGCCGGATCCGTTCCCGCGGGCAAACTGCGCAACAGGTCGGTAGTCCTTCCAACTCGTTGCTGTTCGTCCGTGTCGACGCCGGCCGCTGCGAAAACGGCGGCAAAGTCGACCTGACCGCCGGTCGGCGGCGGCGGCGCTTTTTGAAAGACCGTCTGAGTCGGCGATGGTGTGGCGTAATTATCTGTCGCTGGCGGAGGTGCTGGATCAGGAGCACGTCCGAAATCGGTCTCGGGTGGTATCGGAGCCTCGTCGCGCTCGATAAACCAGCCTGCGACGGTCGATGCCCACCCTTTCTTGTCGCTCATAAGCGGCGTCCTCCGGTTTGCCCCGAAGTACAAAACCGCGACAGCTTATCATATGCGACCTAAACCATTGCAAAATTTACGGGATGACCTTAATCTATGCGCACACGCAAACCTCTCTCCGATTTTTTTCATCTTTAAGTCCGTAATCTCCCCCAAGCACATGTCATGCTACGTGCCCGGTACAACTTGAACGGTCACCCGTCTTTGAAGGGAGCTTCGAAAATGAGAGTATTTTGCCCCGAACACAAACGAGGATTCTTCGCTCCTCGTCAAAGTCCCATCAAGTGTGAGAATCGCGGCCACTTGCTCGGTGAGATCGACTTCGAAGGCCAAGCCAACACTCCGGTCGAGCTCCAGTGGCAGTACTGCTGCAATTGCGAACACTTCTGCCCTGTCGATTTCGACCAATACGGTTTGCAGCGCTGTCCGGTTTGCACTCGCAGAAGCTCGCTTCTTTACCTGTGCGACAAGTGCTACGTGATCAGTTTCGAATCCAACACGCCGCTCCAGACCAAGAACTTCACGTTGACTGCCGAGGGCGTACCGCAGCCTTCCTGTCCCGGCTGCCTGCGAGCCGCGCCGGCTGACTTGCACGAGCACACTTGTGACGATGTGAACGCTTCGTTCATCACCGGACTCAGCACGTGTCCGATCTGCAACGAACGAATCGACCTCGCGCCGGCGTTTCCGTCGACAGTCGCAAACTACCTGAAGCGAACGAAAGCCGCAAACAAGATCAACGTCACGTTTGATTACGAGATAGGAGCATTCGTGCCGGTTGAGGACGGCGAGTTTGTAGTCATCACAAGTCTCGATCAGCCGATCGTTTTACCGCGCACGACGAAGTTCGCAGCGAAGCGTGATTTCTACGAGTACTACCAGGACTACTATCACTGCGCGAATCCAGATGCGGGCGACGTGCAGATCATTCAACCAGCGCTGGTCACACGTACGGGAAACGGCTGGACCCTCGCTGCGACTGGCCTGCTCGACGTGATCCAGCAGCAACCGAAGCCGAGGCCAGTGATCAACCCGCCTATCGCGAAACCGGAGCCTGCTCCTGTTCCCACACCCGCACCGGCTCCCAAACAAGAGCAGCCGGGCACGCGAGCATGTACCGAGTGCGGCGCAATGATTGAATCGAAATACGCGTTCTGTTGGAAGTGCGGCAACTCGATGGATAGCGAGCACCACACTAAGCCGCCGATGATGATGTCGTCGCAAGCACTTGATCTCGACGACGAGCTCACCGTGCAAACCGAATCACGTCCGATGAGTTCGACGATGTTTTCGTGGACCAATGGAGGCACGTCCGAACGCCATGGCTCAACGCGTGGATCAGTGCTGAAGTTGATCGCGATCGCCGCGGTTGCGTTTACCCTCGTGTCGCTTGGTCTATTTGGATTGCTGCGCTCGAGCACGCAAACGGCTTCGGCAACAGTCGAGACACCGGTTGAGCAAGCTGCGACCCAGCCTCAGCCACAAGCGAGTGTGCCGATCACGACTGAAGTGTCGCGTGCGGCGCCCGCGCAAACGACGACGCAGCAGGCTGCAAGTCCTGATGATGAATTAAAGAAGCTTCGTGAGAAACGGATGAGCGCAAAGCCTTCAGAGCGCCCGCGGATCTACCAAGCTCTTGCAAAGGTCGAGAAGCAGTATCCGCGCGACTACCGCTTTCCTTACGAGCGCGCGAAGTTAGCAGTGACGGGTTCGCACCGCGCCGCAGCGTTCAAGGCGCTCAACAGCGCCGCGGAAAAAGCGATCACGACCGGCAAGGCGAATGAGATGTTGAGTGGTTTGGAAACTGACAAGGCCGACGACTTCAGCAAACTCTCCCAGGCACGCCCAGAATGGAGTCGCTTAGTTGCCGCGCTTAAAAAGAAAGACACGAGCCTGCTCAGCGAGTAAATCGCCTCCGCGGATAACACGGAAAAAATCCGGATTTCAATCCGTGTTATCCGCGGCTCTGTTTTAATGGCCTTCCGAGCTGCGATCGATCAGTTTCGAGAAGCGGCTCTGCTTCCCATCCTTCGTTTTCTCCTGATAAAGAAACGCCAGGTTGTTCTCATCAAACCCCATGAAGAACTCATCCCAGCTAATCGCCTCCAACGAGTCGCCACCCGAGTACCCCGGATAATCGATGCGCAACAACCCCGGACTGTTCTTGCTCTCCGTGTCCTTGACCCTTGCCGGATGTCCGCCTCGTTCTTCTACCCAACGACGAATCTCATCATGATTGGTCGTGACTTTTGATTCAGATGATTCAGCCATAATTCACCTCTTGTAGGTGTTTATGCTTTAAGATCAATGTCCGTTCTTTGTGTCAACAGTTCTGAAAACTTGTTAAGGACCATTATGAAACTCTGGATTAGCCTTTGTCTCCTTCTCTTCAGCACAATTTTCACTTCCGCACAGCAAGTGGTGCGCATCACTGAGCCGAATGCAATCAACCCGGCTGAAGTCTCGATCGCGATAAATCCGAAAAACCCCGACAACATGATCGCCGCGTCGTTTCAAACCGGACACCCGCCGCGACCACGCGCGGGCAGTTATCACTACGTCACCTTCGACGGCGGCAAAACGTGGACGACTGTGCCCACGCCCGATCCAACGAATCTCGTGCAAGGCGACGATGTAGTTGCTTTTAGTCAGGACGGCATTGCATATCACGCTCACCTGTCTTTCGACGGCATTCGTCTGGCGCGTCCGGTGCGCGCCGAAAGCGGAATGATCGTGAACGTCTCGAAAGACGGTGGTAACACTTGGACCGAAGGCACTCCAGCGATCGATCACATCAACAGCGTCATTCCTTTCGAAGACAAGCCCGGTTTGATCGTCGATAACGCACCGGGTTCGCGCTGGAATGGCAACGTCTACATGGCATGGACCAGATTCGACGTTTACGGCAGCAGCAATCCCGAAGATCACTCACAGATCTACTTCACGCGCTCCGTCGATCATGGACAGACCTTCTCGATGCCGTTTCGTATTTCCGACACGGGCGGTGATTGTGTGGACAGCGACAACACGGTCGAAGGCGCGGTGCCTGCTGTTGGACCAAACGGCGAGGTGTACGTGGTCTGGGCCGGACCGCTCGGACTCGTCTTCGACAAGTCACTCGATGGTGGTTTGACATTTGGAAAAGACAAAGTCATCAGCGACTTTCCCGGTGGTTGGGACTTTGCGGTCGAGGGTCTGGATCGTGCGAATGGGATGCCTGTGACTGGCGTCGATCTCAGCGATGGACCAAACAAAGGGACGCTCTACGTCAACTGGATCGACGCGCGCAACGGCGATCCGGATGTGTTTGTCATGTCTTCGCGCGACGGTGGCAACACGTGGAGCACTCCAGTGCGTGTGAATGACGATCCGTTGAAGAATGGGAAGGTGCAGTTCTTTACGTGGATGGCGGTTGATCCTGCTGACGGATCGATCAACATCGTCTTCTACGATCGACGCGACACGACGGGCACGCAAACACGATTGACTTTAGCGCGCAGCGTTGATGGTGGTCGAACGTTTGTGAATTACAAGATCGATCAGCAACCCTTCGCCGCGAACTCGCGAACGTTTTTCGGTGACTACAGCAGTATCTCCGCGTACGAGGGACGCGTGGCCCCCGCGTTCATGCACTTCGTCGATGATGGTCGACTGGCAATCTCGGTCGCACTGTTCCGCTTCAAACCCGGCACACAGCAACTCATCAAATAGTTTCACGCAAAGGCGCAAAGGTTACGCAGAGACGCAAAGATTTTTACTCTTCTTTGCGCCTTTGCGTGAAACTTAACTTAATGTATCAATCCGTCTTCGCTCAATCGCGCGCTGCGCCAACTCTCCGCACGCCCTTACAAGCGCGCCGAGTTGCGCAAACCGCGGGTCGCGCGTCAGTCCGTTCTGATATCGAAAATAGATCTGCTGCACGATCACCGCGATCTTCAATAAGCCATACGCAAAGTAAAATACCGGCTCACCAATCTCGCGCCCCGTTCGTCGCGAGTAAATCTCCAACAACTCCGTCCGCCTCAAGCTGCCTGTGAGCGCCGTCAACCCAAAGCCATATCGTTGCCACTCTTCCGGATCCTCCGCTTCAACCCAGTAACCAAGACTTGTCCCAAAATCCATCAGCGGATCTCCAATCGTCGCCATCTCCCAATCAAGCACGGCAACAACATGCGTGAGATCGTCAGGTGAAAGCAC
>DATDFT010000259.1:0-4846 GCA_036522475.1 Pyrinomonadaceae bacterium
CACTGCAATGGTCGTATTTTTGTGCTTGTCAGGATGCGGCTCGATCCGCGGTTTTGAACCGCGTAGAAGTTGCTTCGCTCTCAATCCAGCTAACACGACTTCTCGGAATCGTGAGCTTTCTCGTGGTCCAATCTCCCGCGGACTCTCGCTCATTCTCTTTACTCCCGAACGGACGTCGAAACACACTAGCGCAAACAGAAATCCGTTTGCTCCTGGTATTCAATTGTGATTTTAGTGGCTGTGTGCATCAGGATCCTTTGGCATAGTCAGGTTTGAAAAACAAACAGACGGCACAAGGAGGGGCAAATTAAGCGCGGATCCCGATGTCGAGAGTGGTTTTAAAGAACTGATGAAATGCGGATCGCAGTATATCACATTGTTTGAATTGGGCCTCCTGGAGTGTGGCAGCGGCCCATGAGCTTGCAACTTGCCTCTCACATAAGGCATCATGAGTTCCGTTAATCCTTCTCTCGCGCATCGACGGTGATGCGCCCCGCGCACAAGACAAATCAGCGCCGGACGTTTGGATAGTTCGAGAGCAGGCTTGTTTCACACTTTCGAAGCCGCTCTTGATCGAGCATCCGAACCTGATCCTTCGAACGCTACCGTTCGCCGAAGCCAAATCCGATTCGCAGCTTCTTTTTCATTCCCCTTGAGGAAAGGTATTTCTATGGCCAAAAAACTTTATGTTGGAAACCTCGCTTTCCAAACCACCAGTCAGGACCTGCAAGAGCTGTTTGCTCAGGCTGGCACGGTTGAATCAGCGAGCATAATTGAAGATCGCGATACCGGACGATCGAAGGGTTTCGCTTTTGTCGAAATGTCGACTGAGGCAGAAGCCGCGTCAGCCATTGATCAATTCAACGGCAAGGAAGTCGCTGGCCGCATGTTGAAGGTCAACGAAGCCAAGCCACGCGAAAATCGCAGCGGCGGTGGCGGTGGACGTAACTTCGGCGGCGGCAATCGCGGCGGGTATGGCGGCAATCGCGGTGGCGGCGGTGGCAACCATGGTCGGCGTTCTGAACCGCGCTGGTAGTGCGCAGTGTCACTGGATTAGCAGGATTGGCAGGATTTACCCGACGCCCTGTCAATCCTGAAATTTATCTCAACGACGAGCCCTCAACACGCGAGCCGTCAAATTTACAAAGGAACTTATGAATTTTTCTCAACTAGGATTAGCAGACACACAATTGCGCGTTTGCGAATCCCTTGGATACACAAATCCCACACCGGTACAAATCAAAGCCATTCCGTTCATTCTCAGCGGCGAGGATGTAATTGGCTGTGCCGAAACGGGCACTGGCAAGACGGCCGCATTTCTCCTCCCCATCATTCAGAATCTGAGCTCACAAACACGACCAGGCATTCGCGTCCTGGTGCTTGCTCCTACCCGCGAACTGGCACTCCAGATTCAAAAGAATTACACCGAACTCAATCATCTGAAAAATAATCGCAGTGTTCTCGTCATCGGGGGCGCAAATATGAAGACGCAAATCGATGACTTGCGTCGTCGCCCAACGATCGTCATTGCTACACCCGGCCGCCTGCTGGATCTCACCGAACGCGGCGTAATCGATCTCTCGACCACTGAAGTACTGGTACTGGATGAAGCAGATCGCATGCTCGATATGGGCTTCCTGCCGGCGATCAGGGAAGTGCTCGCAATGCTGCCGAGAAAAAGACAGACGCTTTTGTTCTCGGCGACCATGTCTCCGACTATTGAGAGTTTGGCGCGCTCTACGATGAGACAGCCAAAGTTGGTTGAAGTAAATCAGCGCGGGCGGGCAGCACAGATGGTGGAGCAGACTGCCTATTCCGTTTCGCTGGACAACAAAACAGCGCTACTGCTTGATCTACTTGAGCGAGAAAATAAGCAGGAAGCGCTCGCAAAGGTTTTGGTGTTTACGCGCACTCGACGCGGCTCCGAGCGCCTGTCGCATATTCTCAAAGCGCGTAACCACAGCGTCAATCGCATTCACGCGGATCGCAGTCAGCCACAACGCGAGGCAGCGTTGCGCGCATTTCGCGATGGTCAAACGCGAGTGCTCGTGGCTACCGACATTGCGGCTCGTGGATTAGATGTCGATGCCGTCTCACACGTAATTAACTATGACGTGCCGCATGTTCCCGAAGATTACGTACATCGAGTAGGCCGGACGGGCAGGGCGGGTAAGCAAGGAAAAGCCATCACGATCGTCACTCCTATCGACGAGTTGTCGATGAAAGCAATTGAACGGCTGATTGGGCAACCGGTAAAGCGCATCGTGCCGGAAGGCTTTGGTGGTTTGCAGGTGTCGGCTCCAAGTGCAGGAAAATCATTTGTACCCTTTGGGCGGGCTTACAAAGGCACGGTCCGCTCGTTTCGACCACAACGCGGACGATAGCCGGCAGTGTCGCAGTTTAATTTCTTCGTCCTCGTTGTTCCTCGAGATCGTTTAAGATGCATGGACCCTCGAGTTGTCAGCGACTTTCTCAGTCTGTCGGCCGTGCGCCTCGCGGTATTTTGCAATTCCGGTTCGTAACAACTTGAGGATCGATCGTCGGTTTTGAAAGATCAAATTGAACCAGGCAATTCTCGTCATCTGCGGCACATAAATGCCGCGAAAACAAAGTCTCGCCAGCAAGTGCATGGCAGCGCTGTCAAGATTTTCCGGTATTAGCAGGTTAATTACCTTCTCATTGCGCTCGGGGCTGTATGACATTCGCCATGCTTTATTGATCTCCTTTTCTGCTTCAGTCACTGTGATTTTCAATGGAGAATGGGACAGTTTGAAAGGAGCGAAGTCTAACCAGTGCTTGGGGCGCGTAAGGCGTCCATCAGTTTCCAGTCTGGTGTACAGCGGCGTACCGGGTAATGGAGTGAGAGCACTGAAGACGGGCAGTCCGGGGGGCCACATTTCTATCTGCCGGAGAGTACGTTCTGCAACACCGGCCGTATCATTATCAAGCCCGAAGATGAATGACGTGATCGCATAAATATCGCGTTTGGCTAGTCGCTTCAAGACGGCAGCGTATTCTCCCGGCTTATTGAAACTCTTGTTTACGTCCGAGAGATTCGCCGCGTCGAGCGACTCCATCCCAATAAAAATCCACTTGCCGCCTGACGCCGCGATCAAATCAACCAGTTCTTCATCACGCAAAAGATTCGCACTGATCTGCGCCACCCAAGGTAGTTGAGCTTTGGCGGAGATAATATCTCGCAGTAACGACTTTGTTCTCTTGATATTGATCGCAAAATTGTCGTCGATAAAGAAAACGGAGACTTGCCCACGTTCTGTGCGCGCGCGCCGTTTCAGCATTAGCAGTTCATCGACTACGCTCTCATTAGTTCGAAAGCGGATGGAATCGCCAAAGAAGCCCGTCACCGTACAAAACTCACATCCATATGGACAACCACGGCCGGATTCGACCGGCACCAGGTTGAAACTCTTCCATCCCGACCCATGTCGCTCAGTTAAGCGGCGAAACATATTGGGCACGAGGTTAAACTGGTCGAGATCGATCGTATCCCAGGGAATGACGGGATATTCCTTTAGGCTCGGCTTTCGTTCCTTTCCATGGTTGTCGACCGGTTCATAAATCTCCTTCAGCCGGCCTTGCGCCGCGTCCGCAACGATTTTGGGCCAAGTCTCATCGGCTTCACCGAGTGCTACTGCATCGGCGTGTCGCGGTCCGCCGTCATGGCCCAGCGCCTCAGCAGGTAGTTCGGTAACGTGTGGGCCACCCATGACTACCGGAATGCCGGCCGCGCGGAGTGCGTCTGCAAAAGCGTAAGCACGAGCAATCATTCGCGTCATTGCTCCGATACCTACGAGACCGATCTGTTGCTGCCGCGCAAACCGCACCAGTTGTTGCTCGTTCATGGGCTTGGCATTGCCGTCGATCAGCAACACTTCGTGCTCCGTTGGAGTGAGTGACTTGAGCAGAAACATCCACAAGTGAGGCATGAAATTCCGCGTCACTCCGTTGTCTGGGTTGTACAGTAAGATTCTCATGCTGTGTGATTCGCGAGCGAAATACGTTGCCAATAGTTAGTCTACGCGAGGTCAGATAACGACCTGACGAGCCAGTCTCTGTTTCGATGCAAGTCAGTGCGACGGTCTAATTTGGTATTGCCGAAAGGCTACTGTTTCAGCTCAGGACTTCCGACCCTTTTTCGAAGCTTGACGTCGCGAAAGACTTTTATCGTTTGTAAGGAACAAAACGTCGCCGGGCTGGCATCTCAAGGCGCGGCAGATTCTCTCCAGCGTTTCAAAATTAATTCCCACTGCCTTGCCCTTTTTTAATCGCCACAGAGTTGTGTGACTGACACCGGTCTCCTTCGCCAGCCAATAGAAGGTGTGCTTTTCCTTAGCCAATACTTTATCAAGCCTGGGCACAATCATGTTCGGGGAGCTCATATTTACCACATCTAAAATATATTGTCGACTTGAAATATATTCTGTAGTTGAAACATATAACGCTTTTTGTGAGCTTGCAACTTACCCTATCCATGAGGCATGATAGCTGCGGTTAATCCTTCTCTCGCGCATCGACGGTGATGCGCCCCGCGCAAAAATCGATCAGCGCCGGCGTTTGGAAGTTCGAGAGCAGGCTTGTTTCACACTTCGAAGCCGCTCTTTTGAGAGCATCCGAACCTGGTCCTTCGACCGCTACCGTTTCGCCGAAGCCCATCCGATTCGCAGCTTCTTTTTCATTCCCAACAAGGGGAAAGGTATATCTCTATGTCTACAAAACTTTATGTTGGAAACCTTGCTTTCCAAACCACCAATCAGGAGCTCGAGCAGTTGTTTGGTCAGGCCGGCACGGTTCAATCTGCCAGCGTCGTGGAAGACCGCGACACTGG
>DATDFT010000260.1:0-16782 GCA_036522475.1 Pyrinomonadaceae bacterium
CAACCACGTCCACGTCAACATCCTGCCGCGCGACGACGCCGAGGGTCGCCGTGCGCGCGAGCTGTATGTTGAGTTCCTGAAGTACGCAGCCTCAGTTGGCGGCACCCTCTCAGCCGAGCACGGTGTCGGCAAGCTCAAACGCGAATATCTGCGCCTGTTTTACAGCGAGCAGCAGCTCCGCGAAATGGCAGCGTTAAAGAAGTCTCTCGACCCAAACGGCATTCTCGGCAGGGGAAATATTTTCTCCGAGCAGCTACTCGCGGAAGTCGCTTAGTTCTTGTATTTTGTTTGTGCTTTTTTGGCCCACTATGCTTCGTTTCACCACAGCCGGAGAATCGCATGGACGATCGCTCGTCGCGATCGTTGAGGGTTTGCCTGCCGGATTGCCCATCGACCAGAACCTGATTGATAACGAACTGCGCCGCCGGCAGCTTGGTTATGGACGCGGCGGGCGCATGAAGATCGAGCGCGACCATGCGGACATATTGACTGGCGTCAGACACGGCCTCACGCTCGGCTCGCCGCTCACGTTGATGATCGAAAACAAAGATTGGGCCAACTGGACCGACGTCATGGCTGCTGAGCCTCGTGATGTCGCGCCGGAAAAATCGCGCCGTCTCAAACGTCCGCGTCCGGGTCACGCAGATTTGCCCGGGGGGCTGAAATACGACGTGCGCGACCTGCGCAATATCCTCGAGCGCGCTTCGGCTCGCGAAACCACGGCGCGCGTCGCGTGTGGCGCACTCGCGAAACAGTTGCTCGCAGTCTTCGGCGTCGAGATACGCAGTCACGTGATCCAGCTCGGCGGCATTCCCGACACGCCGCTCGAGTTGAATTGGGACGCGATCGCCGCGATTCCCGACGACGCGCCGTTGCACTGCGCCGATAACGAAGCGCAGCAACGAATGATCGAACTCATCGACCAAACTCGAAAGCAGGGAGACACGTTGGGCGGCATTTTCGAAGTCGTTGCACGCGGAGTCGTGCCGGGTTTGGGTTCGCATACGTCGTGGGATCTCAAACTCGATGGACTGTTGGCGCAGGCAGTGATGTCGATTCCAGCAGTGAAGGCAGTCGCGATCGGCGCGGGAGCGGAGGCGAGCAGTCTGCCCGGTTCTGAAGTTCACGACGAGATCGCTTACAACTCCGAGACGCGCGAGTTTATTCGGGAAACGAACCGCGCCGGGGGTCTCGAAGGCGGCATAACGAACGGCGAACAAATTCGCATTCGCGGTCATCTAAAACCGCTTTCGACCTTGCGCCGCGCGCTGCGTTCAGTCGACATCGACACGAAGGAAGAAGAAGCAGCGGCGTTTGAACGCTCTGATGTGACGGCGGTTCCGGCGGCAGGCGTCATCGGTGAATCGATGGTCGCACTCGTGCTTGCCGGAGCGATGCGCGAGAAGTTCGGCGGCGACAGTCTCGGAGAAATGAAGCGCAACTTCGAAGGCTATCGCGAACAACTGAGAGGCTATTAGCCACAAAAAGCAGCAATAGCGTAGAATCAAGTCATGGCTTTATTGGAAATCGTTAAGTGGCCGGCGCCGGTGCTCGATACACCTGCTGATCCGGTCACGGAGTTTGACGAAAACCTCGCGAAGCTCGTCAGCAACATGTTCGAGACGATGTATGCCGCGCCCGGTGTGGGTCTGGCGGCGGTGCAGGTTGGAGTTCCGACGAGACTGTTCGTGATGGACTGCTCGGGCGGCAAGGATCCGCAGCAAAGAGTCGCGCTCATCAACCCCGAAGTCCTGCGAGTTGAAGGCACTCAAAACGGTGACGAAGGCTGTTTGTCTTTTCCCGGCATCTTCACACCCGTCGAGCGAAATCTGCGCGCGATTGTGCGAGCGCAGGATGTGAAAGGCGAGTGGTTCGAGCTTGACGGGATGGAACTGACCGCGCGCTGCATGTTGCACGAAACGGATCACTGCGACGGCATCGTGTTTCTCGACAAGATGAGCACCATCAAACGCGAGATCGTAAAGCGCAAGATCAAGAAACTGCAAAAAGCAGGTAAGTGGGATTAAGAGAAGCCGCAGATGAACGCGGACGAACGCAGATCTGCGTTCATCCGCGTTCATCTGCGGCTTAAATTTAGGAGCAGGAATATGCCGACAGAATTCCGTAACGAACCGTTTACAGATTTCACTAAAGAAGAGAACGCGCAGGCGATGCGCGATGCAATCAAGAAGGTCCAAAGCGAACTCGGACGCGAGTATCCGCTTGTCATCGGCGGTGAACGAATCACCACCAGCGACTTGCTCGAGAGTATCAACCCTGCAAACCGCACGCAGGTAGTCGGACGTTTTAACAAAGCCACCAAAGAACTCGCGAATCGCGCGGTCGAAGAAGCCGCAAAGGCTTTTGAAACGTGGAAAAACACGCCTGCATCCGAGCGTGCCGCGTTGTTGACTCGCGCCGCAGCGATCATGCGCGAACGGAAACATGAGTTGTCAGCATGGATGATCCACGAAGTGGCGAAGACCTGGCCCGAAGCCGACGGCGACACCGCCGAAGCGATCGACTTCTGCGAGTTCTATGCTCGCGAGATGTTGCGTTACGCAGGCGACCAGCCCCTCGTCAACATTCCGGGCGAACAGAATCATCTCGAATACGTGCCGCTGGGTGTTGGCGCAGTGATTCCGCCCTGGAACTTTCCGCTCGCGATCATGGCAGGCATGACGGTCGCTTCCGTTGTCACGGGCAACACAGTGGTGCTGAAGCCTTCATCGGATGCGCCGGCAATTGCGTTCAAGTTTTTCGAGATCCTCGAAGAAGCAGGACTTCCGCCGGGCGTTGTTAACTTCATGACCGGCTCGGGCGCGGAGGTCGGCGACGTCGTCGTGGACCATCCGAAGACGCGTTATATTGCGTTTACCGGATCGAAAGAAGTCGGACTGCGAATCAACGAGCGCGCTGCGAAAGTTCACGAGGGCCAAATATGGATCAAACGCGTCGTCGCGGAGATGGGCGGCAAAGACGCGATCATCGTCGCAGACGATGCGGATCTCGAAGAAGCGGCGACTGGGGTTGTGCAGTCAGCGTTCGGATTTCAGGGACAGAAGTGTTCGGCTTGTTCGCGCGCGATCATCGATGCGCGAGTTTATGACACGATGCTCGACAAGATTGTCGACCGTACTGCAAAACTCAAGCTCGCCGACCCGACCGATCAAACGACGAGCATGAGCGCTGTTATCAACGAGAAAGCATTTAAGACCATCAACTCGTACATTGAAAAAGGAAAGAGTGAAGGCGGGCGCGTCCTGATCGGCGGTGGTTCAGACGGCGAGCAGGGGTTTTTCATCGAACCGACCGTGATCGCGGACGTCAAAGCGGGTGCGACGATCGAGCAGCAGGAGATCTTTGGACCAGTGCTCGCTGTGATCAAGGCGCAGAATTACGACGATGCGCTCAAGATCGCGAACGACACCGAGTTTGGTTTGACGGGTGCGGTTTACAGCCGGGATGAAGCGAAGCTGGACCGTGCACGCAGAGAGTTTCACGTCGGCAACCTTTACCTGAATCGCAAGTGCACCGGCGCGCTGGTCGGCGTGCATCCGTTCGGCGGGTTCAACATGTCGGGTACTGACTCGAAGGCCGGCGGTCGCGATTACCTGCTGCTGTTCCTGCAAGCGAAGGTTGCGTCGGAGAGAGTGGGAGCGACGACCAGGCGAGCCGAAGCCGGGACGGCTACGGATTAATAAGAAAGTATCAGCCACAAAAAGGCACAAAAGGCTCAAAACTGAAATCAGCTTCGTTTGTGCCTTTTGTGCTTCTTTGTGGCTAAATGATCGCGATGCGGATTGTCTTCATGGGCACACCTCAGGCTGCCGTACCCACTTTGCGGCAGTGTGTTGAGGATGGGCATGAAGTCGTTGCGGTGTGGACGCAGCCGGATAAACCAGCCGGCCGCGGAAAGAAGATCGCCATCTCGCCGGTCAAGGAATTCGCTCTTGCTCATGGACTGAACGTGGTCCAACCCGCGAAGATCAGGACCGAAGAATCGAAAAAACTGTTTGCCTCACACGATGCGGACGTGGCGGTAGTTGTCGCGTACGGACGGATCCTGCCGGACGAGTTTCTGCGTGCGCCGCGACGTGGCTGCATCAACGTTCACTTCTCTCTGTTACCGCTGTATCGCGGGGCAGCGCCTGCGAACTGGGCGATCGTCAACGGTGAAACCGAGACGGGCGTGACCACGATGTTCATCGAACCTGCGCTCGATACTGGTCCCATTCTCTTACAACGCAAAACTGAAATCGGAGACACTGAGACTGCGCCCGAGTTGATGCAACGACTATCGGAGATCGGCGCCGGATTGCTGAGCGAGACTCTGGTTCGTCTTGATGATCTCACGCCGCGTCCGCAACACGACCGCGATGCGACGTTTGCGCCGGTGCTGAAAAAAGAAGACGGGTTGATTGATTGGACAATGAATGCGGCGGCGATTGCACGTCGCGTCAGAGGGTTTCAGCCATGGCCCAACGCTTACACGAACCTGCACTCAAAACGAATAACAATCTGGCGGGCTGAACCGATTCAGATGGCGCCTAAATGTCCTCCGGTCGGCAAGGTGGTGCATGCTTGGGGTGACCATCTGGTGGTAGGCTGTGGTGAAAACACGTTATTGGAGTTGATCGAGGTCCAACCCGAAGGTCGGAAGAGAATGACTGCGCGCGACCTGAGAAACGGCATGCACTTGAAAACCGGCGACCAGTTTGAATAAGCGTTTACAGATCTCGCCCGCCCGTTTGGCCGCGTTCAGGATACTGAAGCAGGTCGAGGATGGCGGTTATTCATCAGTACTGCTGGCGGCGGAAGAGCCGCGGTTGCAAGCAGTCGATCGAGCGCTGTGTCACGAGCTCGTGCTGGGTGTGCTGCGTTGGCAGTTATTACTCGACAAGATCGTCGAGCATTTTTCGAAAAGACGAATCGAGAGCCTCGACCGCGCAGTGCGCATTGCGCTGCGGCTTGGTTTGTACCAGCTTCGTTTTCTCACACGCATACCTGATTCTGCTGCTGTTAATGAATCGGTCAGTCTTGTTCGTGCCGCGCGTTTGAGCTCGGCGGCGGCGTTTGTGAACGCGGTGCTGCGGCGAGCGACACGTGAGCCGGAGTACGATGCATCTGCCGAAGTTTCGGATCCGCTCGAGAAGCTCGCTGTACGAACCTCACATCCATCATGGTTGATTGAACGTTGGGCCAGGTGGATGCGTCTCGATCAAGTGGAGTCGTTTGCACACGCGAATAATCTTGTGCCCCCAACTGCTTTTCGTGTGGTCACGAAGCGCGGCAATGAATCTGAAATCGTGGCGAAGCTCACGGCTGTGGGAGCGTGGTTGGAATCATCGCGCGTCGTCGAGGGTGCATGGCGTGTTTCCGGAACGACACCGCTCCTGCGGGAACTGAGCGCTGCTGGTGAGATCTACCTTCAGGACGAAGCGTCGCAATTGGTCGCGCAACTTCTCGATGCAAAGCAGGGCGAACGCGTGCTCGACCTCTGCGCCGCTCCAGGTGGTAAGACGACGATGATCGCCGATCGCACCGCTGATCGAGCCATCGTCGTTGCTGCCGATCGTTCGCCGACACGAATGGAAACAGTTGTTGCGATGACCAAGCTGCACCAGCTTGACAGTATCAGGCCCGTGATTCTCGACGCGACTGAACAGTTACCGTTCAGGCCGGAAACGTTCGATAGGGTGCTGGTTGATGCACCGTGTTCGGGCACCGGCACGTTGCGACGCAATCCGGAGATTCGCTGGCGTCTCACGCCCGCTGATATTCCAGCGCTTGCCGAACAGCAGAAGCGCATACTTCGCAACGCCATCGAGACGGTGAAACCGGGTGGCCGCGTCGTCTATTCGACCTGTTCGGTGGAGAGTGAAGAGAACGAGGAAGTGATTGAAGAGGTGATGACAAACGACCGGCGTTTTCACCCGTTGCGCGTCCTGCGGACATGGCCAAACGAGCAGGGTTGTGACGGATTCTTCTTGGCGGTCTTTGAACGGCATGCCTAGTGAGAAAGACCGCTGTTATGTGCTAGACTTCGCAACTTGGTGAGTTTAGCTACCAGAATCTTATCCATCTTCCGCAGTATCGCAATCGTGATTGCGATCGGGCTTGTTTTCCTCTTCGGTGTGGCCACCACAGTCTATCTGTCCCTGCGCAGTCCAGAGGTGAAGGTCCCGGATATCGTCGGCAAGGATCGATTTGAGGCCGAGAAAATCCTTGGTCAGGCTGATCTGAAGTTTCGCGTTCGTTCGACGAGGCCCACTAACGAATCCAAGCCTGACACGGTTTTGTTCCAGTTGCCTCGAGCCGGCGAAGTCGTAAAGACAGGTCAAACAGTCGCGATGGATATCAGTCGCGCTGCCAAAGAAGGCGAGACGCCGGAGACCGTTACACCCGACGAACCAACTGATAATCGCAACACGAATTCAGCGTCCAACACTAACGAGAACAAGCCAAGGCGTCCCAAACCCAAAAACACAAACGACAACGCTAACGGCAACAGCAACATCAACGCCAACGCAAATAGATCGTCAAACATTAATCGCGCCAACACAAACAGCGGCGTCAACGTCAACGCAACTCCCCGCGGCAATGTGAATCGACCCGAAGTGCGCAATTCGAATACGAATACGCGGCCGGCGACAACCAACGACAACAGACGTCCGCCGGTTCTTCGACCTACGCCGAATCAGTAATCGTGAATAGAGATCGAAATATCGAAATCGCGCCGTCGATCCTTTCTGCAAACTTCTCTTGTTTGGGAGACGAGATCCGCGCGGTGGAACGTGGTGGCGCCGGTGTGCTGCACGTCGATGTGATGGATGGTCATTTCGTACCGAACATCACGGTCGGTTTGCCCGTGGTTAAGTCGCTTGCTGGTTTCACGCGTTTGCCGATCGATGCACACCTGATGATTACGGAACCCGGGCTTTATGCGACACAGTTTGTCAGCGCGGGCGCAAAAATGGTTTCGGTTCACGTCGAGGCAGATGCGCACCTGCACCGAACATTGATGTCGATCAAGGACGCGGGAGCGCAGGCGGGAGTCGTGTTGAATCCCGCGACGCCGGTCGGAGCAGTTGAGGAAGCATTACAGTTTGCGGACTATGTTCTGGTAATGTCTGTTAACCCTGGCTTCGGCGGGCAGAAGTTCATCGCGCAGTCAGTGGACAAAGTGAAACGACTGCGCCGCCTGATCGATGAGCGACAACTAAACGTCCGCATCGAGATTGACGGCGGCATCGATCGCAACAACATCGAGACAGTGGTCGCGGCCGGCGCTGAGATTATCGTGGCCGGATCGGCTATTTTCGGGACACCCGACGCGGAGGCTGCGGTGAAAGAGCTCCGCGATGCAACGATCCGGTGGGTTTAGCCACATACAGGCACAGACGAATTGAGCCACAAAAAGGCACATAAGGCCCAAAAAAGACTCGTAAATGATTTTGTGTCTTTTGTGCCTTTTTGTGGCAAGCCAACCGGATCGATAAAAATTGAATCCGATACCGGTAAGTCTCTCGACTCGCAGCTAAAACAGTTTTATTGGAGGTTTTTTTATGAAGTCTCGCTTTCTTATCCTGGCGGTTTTCTGCGCCCTCATCTTTGGCTTGCCAAACATGAGCTTCGCACAGAAACCCAGCGGCCAGACCGAGCTGTCAACCGCCCAGCGGCTAGACGTCATGTCCTCAAAACTCGACTTGATGCGCCGTTCGCTGAGTAGCGCCATTAAAGTGATGGAGGACAAGAGCCCCGACAACAAGGATAAGAAGACCAACGCAGACGATCCTGTGGTGCGATTGAAGGGCCTGGAAAAGGAAGTCTCATCGGTGTCCTCGGAAGTGAGCGATATCCGAACGAAGAATGACAAGGCAGAGAAATTCGATACCACGGCAGTCGATCGTCTCGAGGGTACAGTCGGTGAGTTGAGCACGCGGGTTGAGAGCACTTTGCAGGAAACTGCCGGACTGAGAAATTCTGCCGCGGCCACGAGCGCCAGCAGCAGTAACAAGAAGAAGAAAAAAGGAAAACTCTTCGGCCTGTTTGGTGGCGGTGACGACAAATACGCGGACCTGACAGGCGCAGCCGTCGCCGGCCGCGACCGCGTCTTGTTTGAAGAAGCTGCGAAAGAAGTTCGCAAAGGACATCACGACACCGGCCGTTTGCTCTTCTCGACCATTATCAATACCTATCCCGACTCGCCGTTTCTGCCGCTCGCGAAGCTGGCTATTGCCGACTCATTCTTCCTCGAGGGAACTACGAGTTCTTTGATTCAAGCCGCTCAGGCGTATCAGGACTGGCTCACGTTCTTCCCAACAGATCCGCTTGCGGACGACGCGAGTCTGAAAGTCGCGGAAGCAGAGATGAGGCAGATGGGACTGTCCGACCGCGACATCTCGCACGCTCGCAAGGCTGAGCAACGTCTCAAGGTTCTATTGCAGCAGTATCCGAACAGTCCGCTGCGTCCCACTGTCGAAGCGCACCTGAATCAAGTGCAGGAGAACCTGGCAATGCACAACTTGCAGGTCGCGCGCTTCTATTACGACGTTAAATATCTGGGTCACAAAGGCGGTTTGAAGGGCTCTCAATCCCGGTTGAAGGAGATTGCCGACAAGTATCCATGCTTCTCTTACAATGACGAGGTGTTTTTCCGGTTGGGGTCAACGTACCAGCAGGAAGAAGAGCCGGACGAAGCTGCGCGTTATTACCAGAAGCTGGTGCAGGAGTATCCGGACAGCGAATACACCCAGAAAGCAAAGGATCAACTGAACATCATCGGCGCGCCGATTCCCGAGAAGAGCACGCCGAATACGTGCTCAAAACGGCAGCCGCAGAGTTTTATGGGCAATCTCATGCAGCAGGTTTCCGGTCGCGCCGATGTCACGGTGGATAAAGACGGAATCCTGATCAGCAAGGACGGCAAAGAAGGTACTGACCTAATCGACGAAGCGCTGCGCTATAACGGCACGCTGCCGGCGTTGACCACGCCTGACGCGCCAACCCAGCGCACAGTCAAACCCGTGACAGCGACTGATCCTAAGAGCAAAAATACGACGAACGGTGCCACGCCAACGGCGTCGACACCCACGCCGTCACCGGCGGTAATCAAGCCTTAGTTCGAAAAGAGGACTGTAGCGGTTGGATCCAACCTCGCCAGAAGCCCAGGCGGAATTGGCCAGAAGGCATAAGGCCGCAGCCACCACCGTGCTGGGTCTGGTGGTGGCTACGATCCTCCTCTCTGTCGTGGCCTTCCTCGGTAAGCCTTACTTCACCGCAAACCCGAACGTGGTGCTGGATATGGCCGTGAGGATCGTGATCCTGATTCTCGGTTTGGGAGCGGTGGTCTGGAGACGGACGAAGTTTCAGACCATGAGATTGCAGGATATCACTGGTCTGGACGGCGTCACAGGTCTGCTGAAAACCTTGGAAAAAACCACCATTCAACTTGCCCTGCTCGGGGCTGCGATAGCCACCATCGGGTTCATAGCTACGTTGATGACGGGCAACGAGCGTTACACCTACTGGGCCGGAGCCATCGCGATCATCGTATTTATCTACTGCTATCCGACCCGGCAGTCGTGGCTAAGAGCCCTCTACCGATTCACTGAAAAGCCTGCCAGCGAGAGCGTTTAGTCCGTCTTGCGTCTTTGCGCCTTTGCGTGAGAAATTTCTCAGAACAACTTTGTTGATCTATGTTTGTGTACTTTGGTACTCTGGACGTGGGCTTGTTGACCCATGTCACGTCTACTCACAATTTCCGCACTCATTCTCGCCTGTTGCCAGTTAACCCTCGCGCAGGAGGGTAAGTCACAGCCGGTCGCCCGCCTGATTACCTCGTTAGCGCCTGTAACCAGCGCCTCGACGCCTGCCGCCGCGGTCGAGCCGAACGACATCGAGAAGCGCGCGTTTGAACAGACCAACGTCGTCCGCGTCCAAAACGGCCTGCCGCCACTCGCCTGGGACGGCGACGTTTGCCGAATGGCGCGGATTCACTCGGAAAGCATGTCTCGCCGGCAGTACTTTTCGCACGTGACACCCGAAGGTTTGCGCTTGCGAGACAGAGCACGAGAAGTCGGCATTCTGCGATATGTCGTCCTTGGTGAGAACATCGCGTACAATCAGGGCTACGAAGACCCCGGAGCATTTGCGGTCGAGCGGTGGATGGCGTCTGAGAAGCATCGCGCCAACATTTTGTCTACGGAGTTTCGGGCGATGGCGATTGGCGCCTTTGTTGCCCCTGACGGTTCGGTTTATCTTACACAGACTTTCATTACCCGTTGATTACGACCCACGCAAAGTTTCCATCCTTCGCAAAAATCAACTGGTCCCTTCACATTCTGGGTAAACGACCTGACGGTTATCATGAGCTGGAAACCGTCCTGCAAACCATCTCACTTCACGACGAGATCTCGTTGACTGTCGATGGTCGGGAAGGCAAGATCACGCTTAGCTGCAATGATCCGGAGATACCAACCGACAACAGCAATCTGATTATCCGGGCCGCAGTGGCTTTGTGGGACTGTTATCAGCAGGCGTACAAGGCTGACGTTCATCTCAGCAAAAGAATCCCCATCCAGGCCGGTCTCGGAGGCGGATCCTCAAACGCGGCCGTCACGCTGCTGGCGTTAAATGTGATGTGGCGCGGCGGTTATTTGAGCATTGAAGAGTTGATGGATCCCGGTCTTTTGGGTGCCGATGTTCCGTTCTTTCTTCATGGTGGTCGGTGTCTCGCAACCGGCACCGGCACGAACGTTAGACCTCTTCCGGATGGCCCAAAACAGCACCTGATCGTCGTCACTCCCAACGCGAAAGTCTCGACTGCAAATGCGTACGCATCTCTAAATGCTCCTTCCTTGACAACTTCCGAATCGGCCTCTATTCTTTCAAGTTCCCTAGCGGACCTGAATTCCGCCGACAACGTGCAGTGGCCTCTGCACAATGATTTTGAAAGGGTGATCTTTGAGATAGAGCCTGAAATCGGGCGCGCCAAAAACGCGTTGCTCGAGGCAGGTGCGCGGGGCGCTTTGTTGGCTGGAAGCGGTTCGAGCGTGTTTGGTGTCTTTGATAGTGAGGCGGCGAGAAATAGTGCTCTCGAGAATCTGAGATGTGAAGCAGGATGGAAGGTTTTTCCCTGCGAAACGATTTCACGCGACGAGTACCGCAGGGCAATGAATTCATCCGGGTTCCCGCTTTTTACGCTCTCTTAAAACTGCAAACAGATAAACAGATACTGGGGCGTAGCCAAGTGGTAAGGCACCGGTCTTTGGAACCGGCATTCGTTGGTTCGAATCCACCCGCCCCAGCCAAACTTTCTACGCTGAACAGCTATGAGCACAACCGGCGGTATCAAGATATTTTCCGGTAATGCAAATCCCAAGTTGGCGGAAGAGATTTGTCGGCATCTGACATGCGACATGGGGAAAGCGTTTCCGGAGCGCTTCTCTGACGGCGAGTTCAACTTTCAGATCGATGAAAACGTGCGCGGCGGCGATGTTTTCATCGTGCAACCGACTTGCCCTCCAACCGATGCGCACCTGATGGAACTGCTGGTGATGCTCGACGCTTTTCGTCGTTCGTCAGCCGAGCGCATCACGGCCGTGATTCCGTACTACGGTTATGGGCGTTCCGATAAAAAGGATCGGCCGCGTGTGCCGATTTCGGCGAAGCTGGTTGCGAACTTGATCACCGTGGCGGGCGCTCATCGTTTGTTGACGATGGACCTGCACGCCGCGCAGATCCAGGGCTTCTTTGATATTCCGGTGGACCACCTGTATGCTGCACCGGTTTTTATCGGCTACTATCAGGAGCATCCGCTGCCCAATTTGACGGTCGTGGCTCCCGATACGGGCGGTGCCGAACGCGCTCGTGCTTACGCCAAGCGGCTCGATGCGGAGTTGGCTCTTTGCGATAAGCGTCGCGAAAAGGCTAATGTAGCCGAAGTCATGAATGTCGTCGGTGATGTTCGTGGCCGCAGTTGTTTGATTGTTGACGACATGTGCGACACCGGCGGCTCGTTGACGAAAGTCGCGCGCGCTCTGAAAGACGCGGGCGCTGAACGAATACATGCGTGCTTCACGCATCCGGTGTTTTCCGGCAAGGCAGTGGAACTGCTGCAAGAGTCGGACATTGAAAAAATAATCGTTACGAATACGATTCCGCTACGCGACCACGCGTGCGAGCTTGATAAGATTAAAGTACTAAGTATCGCGCCGCTTCTGGCGAAAGCGATCAAGTCGATCCATGAGGAGACTTCGGTTTCCTCGCTCTTCGTATAAAACGAAGGGCAAACACTGATGGCTTAAACGAAGACCATCAGCGACCTGGGCTTCCTGCTCGGGTCGCTGAAAGTTTGTGTGAGGGAGAAAATCATGGCGGAGAAAAAAGATTTCAAGGTGCAGGCAAAAGTGCGTGAAGGTCGCGGCAAAAACGATGCGCGACGTGCGCGACGGGATGGCATGGTACCCGTCACAGTGTACGGCGGCGGCGCTGAGACAGTCGCTGCCGTCGCTCCGCTTGCCGAACTGGCTGCAATCCTTCGCACTGAAACTGGGCGAAACACGATTTTTACGATCGACGTCGAAGGCGTCGGCGCGAGTGAAGTGATGTTTCACGATCGCCAGATCGATCCGGTTAAAGGTCGCTTGATCCATGCCGACCTGACGCGACTCGTTAAAGGTCAGAAGATCGAAGTGACCGTGCCGCTTCACCTCGTCGGCGAACCGTTTGGCGTGAAAGAGAAGCAGGGTGTGCTGGAACAGGTCGTCCGCGAAATCGAAATCCGTTGCGAGCCGCGTGAGATTCCTGACTCGCTGGATGTTGACGTTTCGCATCTTGACGTGCACGACGTTTTGCACGTTTCGGATATCCCGGTCAGCGCGAGTATTGAGATCCTGAATGATGCCGAGCTCGTGATTGCGACTATCGGCATCGTGAAGGAAGAGGTTGTGGCGGCGCCGGCTGAAGGTGAAGAGCCTGCTGAGCCGGAAGTGATTGGTAAGGGCAAGAAGGAAGAAGAAGAGAACGAACAGGCGTAGAGTTGGTTTAGACAGGATTACAGGATTACCAAGATTTGAAAGATCCTGTTGATCCTGAGAATCTTGTAAATCCTGTGAAGCTTATCGTTGGTCTTGGCAATCCCGGGAAAGAGTACGAGTGGTCGCGGCACAATCTCGGGTTTATGTTGATTGACAAGTTGGCCCAGGAAGAAGGGATCGTGGTTGGACGTCGCGAGTGCAGTTCGCTCGTCGGGCGCGGGCAGGTTGAGGGCAAAGCCACGAAGCTTGCCAAGCCGCAGACCTTCATGAACCTTAGTGGACACGCAGTGTCATGTCTGCTGGCGAAGATTCAGAGTGAGTCGCCGATCGATCAGTTGATCGTTATCTCGGACGACCTCGCGCTGCCGCTCGGAAAGATTCGCATTCGTGAACGTGGTTCAGCGGGTGGACACAACGGGCTCAAGTCAATCATCGCTGCCACCGGAACGAACGAGTTTGTGCGGTTGCGGATCGGAATTCAACCCGAACACCCGATCTCGGACACGAAGCAGTTTGTGCTCGACACTATTCCGCGCAGTGAGCGAACGGTAGTGGCCGAAGTCCTGGAACAGAGTGCGCAGGCGATACGAACGATCATCAGGGACGGCGCTTTGAAAGCGATGAGCGAATTTAATTGATAGTGACGTGACGGAGGTTTGATTTGGATAACAAGAGACAGTACGAAGTGGTCTTCATAGTAGACCCGACGGCCGACGAGGAAGTGCCGAAACTCACCGAGAGCTTCTCGCAGATCGTGACCGATCAGGGTGGTGTGGTGGTCAAGGCTGAGACGATGGGCAAACGCCAGCTCGCCTACGAGATCCTGCACCACAAGGACGGAACGTTTGTGCTGCTTGAAATCGAAGGTTCAGGCCGTGAGATTGCCGAGCTCGAGCGCCGCATGCGCGTGAACGATCGCGTACTGCGATACATCACCGTGCGCGTTGACGAAGATCGTCGCCGCGCTGAGAAGTTGAAGGACCGTCGCGCTCGCAAGGCCGCGAAGCGTCCGTCGCACGGCGGATCGTCCGGGCCACGTCGTGGTCCAGCGATGGAATTTGCCGAAGCCGGCGAATAGAACTTGATCGACCAGTTAAGAGGATAATTTATGTCAGCGAACTATGAAGACCGCAATCGCGGTGGTTACGACTCTGATGACGATGGCGATAGACGGCCGATGGGTGGCCGCGGCGGTGGCCGCCGCATGCACCGACGGCGCGTTTGTCGCTTCTGTATCGATAAGGTAGACCTGATCGATTTCAAGGACGTGAAGCTGTTGCAGAACTACCTCCCCGAAAGAGGCAAGATCCTGCCGCGACGAATCTCCGGCACCTGTGCGACGCATCAGCGCATGCTGGCGGAAGCAATCAAGCGCGCTCGCAACATCGCGCTGCTTCCGTACACGACCGACTAAAGGTTTTTAGGGAGAAGGGAAGATGGCACACACGAAAGTACTTTTGCGCGAGGATGTAGATGACCTCGGAGCGCGCGGTGAAATTGTAAGGGTGAGGGCCGGTTACGCGCGCAATTACCTGCTGCCTCGCAATCTCGCGGTTGAGGCGACTGCGGGCAACGTCAAAGGCATCGAAGCCGAGCGCGCTGCGTTGTTGAAGAAGGAAGCGAAGGAGCGTTCGACCGCCGAGGGTCAGGCACAACAGATTGGTGCGCTTCAGCTCGAGTTTAAACGTAAAGCCGGTGAGCAGGGCGCGCTTTACGGCAGCGTGACGTCGATGGACGTCGCGGAAGCTTTACAGCAGCGTGGCTACGAGATCGATCGGCATCGCATTCACTTGCGCGAGCCACTGAAGCGAGTTGGTGATTACAGCGTGCCGGTCAGGTTGCATCGTGACGTCACAATCGATCTGAAGATTAAAGTGGCGCCGGAAGGCGAGGTTATCGTTGGCCACCTGACACCGGAGCAGCAGGCAGAACTCGCGCAGAAGGAAGAACCTGCCGCTGAGTAAGCTTAGATAAAACAGCGTAACATATAGTCTGGCGCCGCGGGTTCCCGTAAACTTGCGGCGCCATTCGTTTATAGAAATTATCCGCAACCGAAAATCGAAATGCATAATTAGTTAATGGCGACTCCTGACTTCATTCGCGAACAACCATTCGAGCGTGCTTTGCCCAACAGTTCTGAAGCGGAGCGCGCGATTCTCGGCGCAATCCTGCTCGACAACGGTTTAATTAGCCAGGCAATCGAACAGCTTCGTCCGGAAGACTTCTATGTCCCGTCGCACCGGCGCATCTTCGTCGCGATGATCGCGCTCTTCGAGCGTGGCGCTGAGATTAATCCCATCCTGATCGGCGAAGAGCTCAAAAAAGAGAACGCTCTCGAAGCAGTCGGCGGCGTCAGTTTCATCACGAATCTGACTTACGGTTTACCGCACTCGACCAACATCGCTCACTACGCGAAAGTCGTGCGCGGCAAGTCGATGCTGCGCCAACTCGTCAAAACTTCCAACAAGATCACGCAGGAAGCACTCGCCGAAGAAGACGAACCGGAAATCATTCTGGACCACGCCGAGCAGGCAATCTTCCAGCTCGCGGATGAACGTATTCGCCAGGGCTTCATCCACGTCAAGCCGATTGCCGAGCAACTGCTGGAAAAAGTTCAGGAGATGGAAGGCCGGGCAGCGGTCCTGACCGGGCTCACCACCGGCTTCGCCGATCTCGACAAGATGACGTCCGGTTTGCAGCAGTCGGATCTGATCATTCTCGCGGCGCGGCCGTCGATGGGCAAGACGAGTTTCGCGTTGATGCTGGCGGAGAATGCGGCGATTCATACGGGCGCGGTCGTTGGCGTGTTTTCACTCGAGATGTCGAAAGAGTCGCTCGTGATGCGCATGCTGTGTTCGCAGGGCAACATCGATGCGCAGCGTTTTCGAAACGGTTTTCTTTCGCGACTCGAGTGGGCGCAGATTGCCAAGTCGCTTGGCGTGCTGGCTGAGACTAAGATCTTTCTCGATGACACGCCTGGGTTGAGCGTTTTGGAGATGCGCGCCAAGGCACGTCGTCTCGCGGCTGAGCAGAAGAAGCTCGACCTTATCATCGTCGACTATTTGCAGTTGATGTCGGGTTCGAGCAAGCGCGTTGAATCGCGCCAGCAGGAGGTGTCGCAGATCTCGCGCGAGTTGAAAGGGTTGGCGAAGGAGATGAACGTGCCCTTGGTGGCGTTGTCGCAGCTCTCGCGCGCGCCTGAATCGCGTTCAAGTACCAATCACCGGCCGCAACTGTCAGATCTGCGCGAGTCGGGTGCGTTGGAACAGGACGCCGACGTTGTGGCGTTCATCTATCGTGAGGAAGTCTATAAAACACCTGACGAGCGGGAGGCGATGCCTGAGGATCAAAAAAACCTCGCCGAGTTGATCATCGCGAAGCAGAGAAATGGTCCAACAGGTACGGTTGACTTGCGGTTCACACCATCGAGTATGCGGTTTGATAACTTGTATCGTGAGTAGTGTCAGTCAGGATTAACAAGATTTTCACGATGGACAGGACAATCTTGAAATCTTGAAAATCTTGTTAATCCTGTCTAAGGTTCGAACATGCGCGCGTCGATCGGCACGTTGTGTTTGATCTCTTTCACAGTGAACACCAGCGTTAGCTTCGGGAAACTTTGAGTCAGACTGAACGGATACTTGACCCCATCAACCTCGCGATAGTCATCCAGATAAATCTCGACCGGCACGGCAATAGTTCCCAGCAGTTCAACCGTGTTCACGCGCACCGGCAAGTA
>DATDFT010000261.1:0-2814 GCA_036522475.1 Pyrinomonadaceae bacterium
GGTGGGTTGAATAAGGGAAAGGATTTGCTGTTGGTCGGGAGTAACCGGCCGCTGACTCCCGATCGCTTACCGCAGGACGCAGAGATCAGGTCGTGGTTTGTTTGTGACGAGACGAAACTCGGGCCGGCAGTCGCGGGCGCGAAGATCAACACGGATGACAACATGCACATCGAGATGACCGTGCCGCGCGAGGCATTTCGACCGTTCATGCGAGGGAATGCGGAGTGGATCGAGGCGCTCGCGAAATAGTATTAGCCGCTCTCTCGCCGCTGCGAATACAATCCGGAATGCCCGCGCCGCGATAGGCGTTACCGGCCAGTGTCAATCCTGGAATCTCACCCACCAGCTTCTCGATCGCATTTACTTGCTCCAGGTGACCGACCTCGTACTGCGGCATCGAGTCTTTCCATTTCGCGACTTCGACGAACAGCGGTTCTTCAGTGATCCCCAGCAGTTCACGAAGATCACTCTCGACTCTCATGCGCATCTCGCCCTCATCGAGCGCAAAGATCTCCGGTTGCAACGCTCCACCCGCGAACGCGCGCAGCAGTACGTGCCCTTCCGGCGCGCGTCCCGAAAATTTCACGCTGCTGAACGTACACGCGATCAAAGATCTCTTTTCGACGAAAGGCACGACAAAACCGAATCCGTTCAGCGGATGCGTGATTGCTGCGCGCCTGTAAGCGAAGTTGATCGTCGCCGTGGACGCGTATTTGATCTGTCGCAGTTTATCAGCCAGCCGCTCGTTGACATTATCCAGCAGCGATGCCGCGAGATAAGCCGGCAGAGCGACGCAGATCGCATCGGCATTAATCACTCCCTTACTGGTTGTGATGGTCCATCCTGAGCCGTCGTGTTTCAACCGAACGGCTCGCGTGTTGAGACGAATGTCCGCCTTGACCTGTTGCGCAAGCGCGTCGACCAACACCTGCATCCCTTGATCGAACGTCAGAAACAGACTGTAACGAGCGCCGCTCGTGCCGACCTTTTGCGCCCGTCCCTGCCGCAACATCGCGAGTATCAGGCTGCGATGCTCACGCTCCATCTCCAAAAACCGCGGCAGGGTCGCGCGCAGACTGAGCGTTTCCGGATCGGCGGTGTAGATACCGCCAACCATCGGCTGCGCCATTCGCTCCAACGCCTCCGTTCCCAACCGGCGACGCACAAAACTCGCAAGACTCTCGTCACCGTTTGTGCTCTTTCGTGGCAACAACAGATCCGCCGCCATCCGTGCTTTACCCGCGACGCTGAAAATATCGCTCGTGATGAAAGGCCAGAGCCGCGACGGCGCGAGCAACTGAAACCCTTCGGGCACAGCGCGCAGCCGCCCGTCTCTGACGATGAAACTGCGTCGAAACTGTTCGTTGGTTTGGACCAGCCGCGATTCGAGTCCGAGTCGTTTAGCGAGTTCGAGAGCTTGAGGCTTTTCAGAGATGAAAGAATCCGGTCCGCGTTCGAGAAGAAATCCGTCGCGATGCTCGGTTTGGATCGTGCCCCCGAGTCGAGGCGAGGCTTCCAGTAGCGTGACGCGAACCTGTTGTTCGCTGAGACGGTGCGCCGCCGCGAGACCAGAAATGCCGCCACCGATGATGATGATGTGAGACATCACAGACAGGATGCACAGGATTTACAGGATTCACAAGATTCATCCTGTTAATCTTGAGAATCTTGTAAATCCTGTCTCAACTAACGCAGCAATCCGGCGCGCAGAGACTATTGCGCGCGCGATGCGAACCGACGAACCGTGCCGGCGCAATATCGATTCGCTCCAGCATCAGCTCCCTGATCATCTTCACGAACGACGGATGCGTGCCCGCAGTCGCCGCGCGCACCATTTTAAGACCCAGCTCGCGTGCGACGTTCTGCGCCTCGAAATCGAGATCGTAAACGATCTCCATGTGATCCGACACAAACCCGATGGGCGCAACTACCACTTCTTTCACTCCTTCACCCGCCAAGGTTCTCAGGTGATCCAAAACATCCGGTCCAAGCCACGGCTGCATCGGCGAACCACTGCGACTCTGATAAACGAGCTGCCAGTTATCTATATTCAACTCGTGCGCAATCAAACCGCCAGTCTCAGCAAGCTGCATCGCGTAGTCGCAATGTACCGCCATCGATTCCGGAATGCTGTGCGCAGTAAAAACGAGATGCGCGTCACTGACTTGTGCGAGCGCCGCCCGCACATGCGCAACGTTCGCCTCGATAAAGAGCGGGTGATTGTAGAACGCGCGCAACTTCTCGATGCGTGGCGCGTCTGGTCCAACCTGCGACTGTGCGTCGCTGATGTTTTCCAGGTACTGTCGGCAACTCGAATACGAACTGTAAGCCGAAGTCACAAACGCGAGCGCGTTCTTGATCCCATCCTCAGTCATGCGACCGACAGTATCAGTCAGCAGCGGGTGCCAGTTGCGATTGCCCCAGTAGATCGGGAGCCGCGGCCCGTTTCTTTCCAACTCTTTTTCGAGCGCAGCGATGAGGTTGCGATTCTGTTGATTTATTGGACTGACGCCGCCGAACATCTCGTAATGCTTGGCGACCTGGAGCATCCGTTCGCGAGGCACGTTACGGCCGCGGAGGACATTTTCGAGGAAGGGAAGAACGTCGTCCATCCCTTCCGGCCCGCCGAACGAGACCACTAACAAAGCGTCATAGCTCATGCACCATTTCCACCAGCGCGATCACGTTTTCGACCGAAGTTTCCGGCAGGATGCCATGGCCAAGATTAAAAATGTGACCCGGCCGGCGACCAGCTTGATCCAGGATCCGTTTCGCGTGCGTTCGCAGAGTCTTTTGATTCGCAAACAGTGCGAC
>DATDFT010000262.1:0-4110 GCA_036522475.1 Pyrinomonadaceae bacterium
ACCGCGCATATCGATTGCTGCAAAGAGCGTTGACGCCGGTTTACGCGAAAGAGTTTGCGGGTGGCGGCGGCGTCTATCGCAATCTGTTCGACGCTCACCCGCCGTTTCAGATTGATGGGAACTTCGGCGTGACTTCAGGGATTGTCGAGATGCTCTTGCAGAGTCACACGGGCGAGATCGAGCTCCTGCCCGCTCTACCAACTGCCTGGCCGAATGGGTCCGTCAAAGGTTTGCGCGCTCGTGACGGCTTCGAAGTCGATATCGTCTGGAAGAACGGCGCACTGGACCACGCCACAATAAAGAGCATCACCGGCACCGACTGCCACGTTCGTTATCGAGATCAAACAACTCGGGTCCGTATGAAGCGCGGCAACAGCGTTCAATTGGGGCCGCGGATCACGCGGATAAAAAATCCGATTTAAATCGGCGTTAATCTGCGGCTACTTTTGAAAGACCACATTGTCGACCAGGACCATGCCGTTCTTAGGTGTGCATTGCTCGCAGTAAGCACTTATGCTGATGGCGGTTAATTTCTTCAGCACGTCCTTCGTGTCCACGCGGTCCTGCACCCACGAAGGCTGTGTCAGACCCTTCAAAGGAATCACATAAGTGTTGAGTCCTTGCTTGAGGCGTATCGGTAATTGCGGAAAGCCCGCGTCGAGATTGATGCCTTGTCCGTGGCTGATAAACTCTACGCGCAACGAGTCGACGCCGGTCGCGTAAAGTTGCAGCGCCATTTGTTTGTACCCACTCACGTCGTCAGCAACCGGTTTTCCCTCTTTCATCGGTCGTCCCTGAACTTCCAACGTCACGTTGGCCCACTGGTTAGGACCAAAGAGACTGTACTCGAATGACGCGAGGTGGTTTTGTGGGGCGTCTTTCAGGACGATCAGCTCCGGCGCGCCCGGAGATGCATTTGCCAGCCCCTTAAACTTCACTGGTGTCGATTCCTGGCCCGTGTAGATCTGGACGAGGCCGCCGTTGGAACTGACGGGCCGGCCGTTCTCCATTTTCTCGAAATCGGCGTAGACAAACTTGTCTTGTGAGAGAGTTGACAGCGAAAGTAAGGCGATGATGATTGAAGCGGCGAACAATTTCATAATGAATTCTCCTTTGCCACAAAAAGGCACATACGGCACAAAACGAATTTCCTAAGAAAGATCATTCTGTGCCTTTTGTGCCTTTTTGTGGCTCTTCCCACCGATTTGTTTGTGCGGAGCGAAACACCGCGTCGATCACTTTCATGTTGTTGATGGAGTCTTCGAGCGGGATTGCTTGTTCGCGATGTCCTCGAATCGCGCGCGCGAACAGCGTTCCCTGAATCTCGTACTGATCGCAAATCGGAAAATCGATCTTTTCGTCGTTGACCAGGATCTCTGTTGGCCGATCGTTGGGCGCGTTGAACGGAATAAGAACTTCGATGCGTCCTTCGGTGCCGTGAAAGATCATGCGCTGGTACGGTGCGAGACGTGTGCTGCACGTGAAGGTTGAATGACCATTTGGAAAATCGAGCAGTGCGGTTGTTAACGTATCTGTTCCCGTTGATGAATCGCGTTCGATTTGCCCATGCACGCGTCGAGGCTCGGTGTCGTACACGAAGCGCGAGATGTTAATCGGGTAACAGCCGATGTCCATCAACGCCCCGCCGCCGAGCTCGAGATGATTGCGAATGTTTGTTGGGTCAGGATTGAAGTAACTGAAAAAGCCGGTGATGGATCGCAACGAACCGATGCGGCCCGAGTGGATCAGCTTGCGTGTTTCGCGCCACTGCGGGTGCGTTCTGACCATGAACGCTTCCTGGATTCGCACACCCGTGCGGTCGCGCAGTTCAATGAGTGTGCCGGCTTCGGTTGCATTCATTCCGATCGGTTTTTCGCAAAGCACATGCTTGCCGGCTTCAGCGGCTTTGATGGTCCATGGGACGTGCAGGTTATTCGGGAGGGGGTTGTAGATTGCCTCGATCGAGTCGTCCGCCAGGAGGTCTTCATAACTGCCGTAAGCTTTCGGGATGTGTAATCGCTCGGCAGTCTCTTCAGCTTTTGCAAAATCTCGCGAGGCAATCGCGACGATCTCACACGCGTGGCTGCGCTGCATCGCCGGTATGACTTTCGTCAACGCGATCTTCGCCGTACCTACAACTCCCCAACGAACTTTATCCGTCATTGGAACGCATCGAACACAGACCGGATCTGTAGTCGCTCCTTAAACTGCTCCAACGTCAACGGCTCACGCGAATGAAACTCAACCGTCGCTTCTCTGCCGGGCGCGAGATTGAAATAGTTATCCGAAAAGAAACCGTCATGCTCCGCGACCGCGAGATAAACAGCTTTCGCAAACTTATCCGTCGTCAGCTTGACGCTGAAACCGCCACGCGTGCGCGTCACCTCGGAACTGATCGTCGGTTTCGAGAACGTCAGCTCCTTGAACGGCGCGAAAAAGTAGTCGTGAGTCGAAACCGGTTTTCCGTTCACGAGCAGCTCGGCATAAACAACCGCATTCTTGCCTTCGCTGCCGTCGAGCAACTCCGCCACCCTGAGATCGAAGTACGAGCGACTCGTCAACGGCGCAACGGTCGTCTCGCGCACGAAGCTCTTCAACGTCGCCCCCTCGAAGTTCATAAGCGTGACTCTGATCTGCGCCGGCACCGGCTTTACTCGATCCGAAACGACGAACATCTTTAGATATCCGTTTTGCACCGTCGGGCTGATCAGCAGGTCGTTGTAAAACCGCCGCGCGTAGTATTGCAACGCCTTCCAGCGCCCGAAGTAGTCGATGCTGGACCACGAAGCGACGGGCCAGCAATCGTTGATCTGCCAATAAAGCGAACCCATGTTGTGCGGCATGATGCGTCGCAGGTGCTCGGCGCCGAGGCGTATTCCCTCCGCTTGCAAAACCTGGCTGACGTACAGGAACGACTCGAAATCTTTCGGCTGCGCGTAGTCGCGCAACATGTATTCTCGCACCAGTTGATTTCCGCGCGGATGCCGTTGATGCGCGAGCATGATCGGCGACTCGATGTCGCGATCGCCCGGCACCGTGTACGCCTTCACCGTTTCGATATTCGGAAATGACTGAAAACCGTATTCGCTCATGAACCGCGGCGTCTGTTTCTCGTAATCGCTGAACGGCTCCGCCGCATGCCACACGCGCCAGAAGTGTACGTCGCCGCTGCGCAATGAATCAGGATCGTCGGGGAGTCCGCCGTGCGGCGAACTGGGCCAGTAAGTGCGCGACGGATCGTAAGTCGCACAAACTTCCTGCAACACGCCGTGGAAGATCTTCTTGTAGTCGTCCCACAACGACGCCGGCAGAGTTTTCCGCCAGCCCCAGTTCATCCAACCGGTCTCGATTTCGTTGTTGCCGGCCCAAAGCACGATACTCGGATGGTTGCGGAGTCGCTTCACATTGTCGATTGCTTCGGCGCGCACGTTGTCGAGAAACTCCTGCGTCGCCGGATACATGCTGCAAGCGAACATGAAATCCTGCCAGACAAGAATTCCCATCTCGTCGCAGAGTTTGTAAAACTCGTCTGCTTCGTAAATGCCGCCGCCCCACACGCGCAGCATGTTCATGTTGCTGTCGTGTACTGACTTGATCAGAAACCGATATTTGTCTTTGGTGATACGCGTCGGAAAACTGTCGGACGGAATCCAGTTTCCACCTTTTGCGAAGACGGGAATGCCGTTGATAACGAACATGAAACTCTGACCAGCTTCGTCGCGCTGCCGGCGCAGTTCGAGAGTTCGTATTCCGGTTTGCGTCGTACGCTCATCCGTGACTTGTCCGTTAACGAGGTTGCGTGCGCGGAAGCTGTAGAGCGGTTGCTCGCCGAGTCCGTTGGGCCACCACAACGCCGGGTGCGCGACGAAGAAGTTGAAAGTGACTTTGTTAATTCCCGGGTTGAGATTGACCCGTCGTTGTTCGGCGACGAGTTTGTCGTGCAGGTTGTCCAACACGATCGTGGCCGTGCCGACCTCGCTCGCTTCGACTTCGATGTTCGCGGTCAGGTCAGCCGCGGTTTGCGTAATGCTTTTGACGACCACCTGAACATCGTTGATGCGAACCTGGTCCCATGCTTCGAGCGAAACGGGACGCCAGATGCCGCTCGTT
>DATDFT010000263.1:0-5162 GCA_036522475.1 Pyrinomonadaceae bacterium
TATCCGCTCGAGACGCTTCGCTCGCCTTCGATGGCGACATTCATTCAGGAGTGGGCCTCACCAAACTTCCACCAGCCGATGTTTCTGCCGCTGGCGTTGTATCTTTTGCTCCTCGTCGCCGTGCTGGCGTTGTCGTCGAAACGCTTGCGGGCGAGCGAAGTGTTTCTCCTCTTTATCACGGGTCTCGCAGCTTTGCGATCGGCGCGACACATACCGATCTTTGCGTTGATCACGGCTCCGATGTTTGCACAACAAGTTTGGGAACTGATGTTGGACCGAGGTTGGCAGCTTCGCTTGACTGCTCCACAAGGGTCCGAACCCAGGACGGCGGCGCTATTTGCTTTGCTCCTTCTGTTGGCGCCGGCCGTCCTGGACTTTGCTCTCATAAAACACTTCGTCACGAATCAGTCCGTGTACGAGGCAACGAACTATCCGCAGGCGGCGGTGAATTTTCTCGAGTCGAAGAAACTGCCTGGTCCGATCTTTAACCGGTACGGTTGGGGCGGTTATCTCATACGCCGGTTTCACGGCGCCTATCCTGTGTACATCGACGGTCGCGCTGACGTTTACGGCGATCAGTTCATGTACGAAGCATTCAATACTTACGACGGCGGGACGGGATGGTTTGAACCTCTCGATCGGCTGTCAATTCGCACCGTGTTGATCTCGCCCGACGCTCCTCTGGCGAGCCTGCTTCGCAACGATCGTGAGTGGTCGAAAGTCTACGAAGACGATCAGGCAATCATCTTTACGCGCTCGCAAACACACAACGCATTGAGTGCTTCAGTAACCAACAGTCATGACTGATCGAAAGAAAAAGCGAATCGGCATCTTTGTTATCGCATACAACGCGGTCAACAAACTCGACTGGACTCTCGATCGCATCCCACAGGAAGTGTGGGACAAAGTTGACGAAGTATTTCTCTTTGACGACTGCTCAACCGACAACACTTACTACGCCGCCATCGGTTACAAGCACGCGAAGGGCGTGCAGAAACTCACGGTCCACCGCAACTCGAAAAACCTGCGCTACGGCGGCAATCAAAAAGCCGGATACGAGTATGCCATCGGACGCGATCTCGATATCGTCGTGATGCTGCACGCTGACGGCCAGTATGCGCCTGAAGTGTTGCCCCAACTGCTCGAACCTTTGGAGCGCGACGAAGCGGACATGGTCTTCGGCTCGCGCATGGCAGACGGTGGCGATCCGCTCGCAGGCGGAATGCCGCTCTACAAGTTTGTCGGCAACAAAATTCTTACCTGGTTCGAAAACCGCATCACGGGAATGAGACTGTCAGAGTTCCATTCGGGTTACCGGCTCTACAGTTGCGCGGCGCTCAAGAAGATTCCATTCAAACAAAACTCGAACGAGTGGCACTTCGATACAGACATTCTGATCCAGTTCCACGAAGCGGGGCTGAGGATTTGTGAACGACCAATACCCACGTATTATGGCGACGAGATCTGCTACGTTAACGGCACTGTCTACGCGCTCAATTGCGTTCGTTCGGCTATGAAATACCGGTTGCACAAAGCGAAACTGAGTTACGAGTCGAAGTACGACATCGACGGCGCGCAGTACACTTACAAACGCACCGATCCATACAGCAGCCACTCACGCATCATCGAATGGATCGATCAGGAACGTCCGCAAAGAGTTTTGGAAGTCGGAACGGCAACCGGCTATCTGACTTCGGAAATGGTCAAACGCGGCTGCGAGGTCACGGGCATCGAGCAGGATCCGCAGATGGCGAAAATCGCCGAGCAGTACTGCAAGAAAATGGTCGTGGGTGATGTCGAGAGTTTAGACATGTCCGAGCTCGGAACTTACGACGCGATCATTCTCGGAGACGTAGTGGAGCATCTGCGCAATCCGCGCGAGTTTCTGCGAAAGACCGGCAAGCTGCTGAACAAGAACGGAAAGATCCTGATCTCGCTTCCGAACGTGGCGAACATCTGGGTGCGTCTCAATCTTTTGTTCGGTCGCTTCAACTACAGCCGCGTGGGAATTCTCGACGAATCGCACCTGAGGTTCTTTACTCTGGAGACTTCAAAGAAAATCGCTCGAGATTCTGGTCTCGAAGTTCTCAGCACAAACGTCACGCCAATTCCCTTGCCTTTGATTCTGCCCGCGACCAGCAAAGGACGGCCCTTGAGTTTTCTTCACGCTCTGAACTGGGGCATTACGAGACTCAGGAAAACACTCTTCGGTTATCAATTCATACTGATCTGTCAGTCCAAAGGCTAATCCCCCATTCATGAACCTGCCCAAGACGATCATTACAGCCGGTATCAGTCTGTTTCTCGCCGGGATCGTCGCTCACTTCTATCTCGATAAACCGGAAGACGCGCACGGAATACTGGCTGTCCTCGATCACTTCTACGATCTGGGTGTGGCACTGCTGCTTGCCGCGCTTGCGATCTCTACTGGCGATACGATCTGTGGCCGTCTCCGAATGAGATTCGCAAACTTCGGCGAGGCAATCGGGATCTCACTGTTTGTAGGCACTGGAATCATCGGGCTGATGATGCTGTTGTTTGGGCTTGCAGGCTTGTGGCGCCCGCTGCCGGTCGCGTTGATGATGCTTGTTTTGATCATACTTACGCGCCAGAGTTGGCCCAGGCTGTTTCGTCTCATCGCTGAAAGCAAGCAACAACTGAGCCGGTCGCGAGAAGCAAAAGTGGCAGCAATGATCTACCTTCTCTTCATCGCGTTTCTGGTGATGCGCGCGGCAACACCGCCGAATGCTCCAGACGAGATCATCTACCACTTGTCAGTCACGAATGACTTTGTGAAGCACGGCGGCGTTTTTCCACTGTTCGATAACTCGCTGGGCAACTTTCCTTTTCTCATTCACATGGTCTATGCAATCGGCAAACTCGCTGGTTCTGAGATCGCAGCACGAATATTCAGCTTATTTCTTGCGGTCGGCACTTCTTTGGGAATCTTCGGATTCTGCGCTCGCTATCTGACATCACGTATCGGAGCGGTGGCGATGTTTGCATTCTTTGCCGCGGGCATGGTGGTGGAAGTCGGCGTTACATCTCGCGTTGACGTTTCGCTCGCGGGAATGCTCTTCATGTGCACCTACGCGATGGTGAACTATCTCGATGGTCGAGAGCGCGGTTGGTTTTGGATCTCAGCATTGCTGGCCGGCTTCAGTCTCGGGATAAAGCACACCGCCGTGATCTGGCTGGCGCTCGTCGGAGTGATGTACCTGGTCCAACGTCTTGCGAGTAATCGCGATCGGGTCATGGCTGTGCTTGGATCCGGAGTCGCATATGCGTTGCTGGCCTTTGCCATCGCCTCACCCTGGTACCTGAAAAATTATGTTTGGTTTCATAATCCGGTGTATCCGCTGCTGACTGGCGAAGTGGCGGACTTTGGGACACAAGGCGTGCGCTACTTCGACGCGAATGACGAGCGGCGACTCGATACGCACTTCAATACAGTGCGAACCGAGATGCCTGAAGTTGTAAAAGCTCAGGAAGCGGAACTAACGAATTTCATCAACGCTCGCACTGAACGGCATCCACTGCGCTGGTGGGAATACTTCTTCACGCCACAAAAGTACCTGATGGCCGAGCCGTACCACTATCCTAATTACCTTTTTCTCGTGATTCCGTTGCTGGTTTTTGTGAAAAGGCCTCGCTGGATAGTTTGGTTGTTGATATTGAGTCTTGGATTTATCTCCTTTGTGACTTTGACTTCATGGATCGCGAGATATCTTTTGCCGGCGTATCCAACGCTCACGATAGTCGCGGCTTACACGTTGGTCGCACTTTCGGAGAAGTTGAAACTCCATCTTCCCTTGCTCGAGAAGTTGCCGCTGTATGCGGTTGCAGCCGGTTTGGGGTTCGTGATTGCGGGTGGAGTCAAGTCGATGCGAGCGTTTAATTTGCTTAGTTATCTGGAAGGGAAAAAGTCCTATCACGAAACACTCGCGCAGTTTACTTACTATCGGCCCATCGAATTCATCAACACGCAACTTCCTCCGGACGCCCGCATTCTCGTGATCGGTGTACAGCTAACTTACGGCATCGAGCGTGACTATCTGGGCGACGAGAGTTGGTTTGCGACTAAGTGGCGCCGGCTTTTAGCGCGAAACGGATCGCTTCAGGAAGTTAACGATGATCTGAAACGACAGGGTTTTACGCACGTGCTTTACTCCGATGAGTTATTCAAGTTTGCCGCTTTGATGGGAACTGAAGGCACGGGCGGCATGGAAATGATCGCCTCCGGAAAAGACGATCGCTCTGAGGAGGCGCGCCGTTTGGGACCCGAATATCAGCTACTCAGAAACTGGTCCACCTTCACGATGTACCAGAAGCAATTTCTCGAACCCGTTTATGCTGACGAGTATCACCACCAGATTTTTAAGATCAAGTAGGGTGTCGCACAAACGTCGATCCAGACAAGCTAAGCAAGGTTTAAAGCACCTCTCCTCTAGCGACCAATTGATAGCCCTCGAAGAGTTCAAACACACTGCCTGAATGCAGAAGCCTTGTCGGGCCCTGTGGATTTAGGAAATGCACGTCTGCAATTACGCAGAATGAGTCGTCGGGGGGCGCCTTAAACTCAAGCACTAAACTCCAAGCCTCGTGCGGCCAGTTATCTTTCTCATCTTCAAATCTTGCTGGAGTTGAGTACCGAGGTCCTGGAGGGGGACTCGGGCGTTCTCCGCCTTCTTTCTTCACCCAACACACTCTCGCTTTTGTCGATTTGCTTGTCATGGTACCTTCGGGGTTTCGTCCTGGGATTAGTATCACTACCGATGGACCCTGCCAAGTCTCCCAAACATGGCCGAACTCGTTAACGAGAATCCTGGTGTAACCGTCTTACGTGTTAGCCATACATTATCGTTAGCACTGGTTTCGAAATAGATCTGGTTCGCGGTCTGGTCGTGACGAATGCGCCAATCCATTCGCCGCCGCATCAAACGGAATTGAATGGGGCGTCGTACAGGAGCTACCACTACGTCTCCCCTGAATACTCTCACCTACCTGCCGCAAAGAACATGCTTCAAATAAGCGATATCATATCGAATGAATTCGGCCTGCGAAGATTTAAAACGAGAAACCCTCATTGATCCTCAGCAGAATCTTGTCAGAAGATCGCTCCATCTCTAAGACACAAAGGCTGCGACCCTTGGACGCGAACA
>DATDFT010000264.1:0-17870 GCA_036522475.1 Pyrinomonadaceae bacterium
AAGGACGAGCTCAGCGAAACAAACGCGAAGATCGTCAACATCATTCACGACGAGATCGTCGTCGAAGCTGACGCGGACGAAGCTCAGGACGTAGCGGAGAAAGTCGAGCGCCTCATGTGCGCCGCAGCTGAAGAATACTTAAAAACTGTCCCCGTCAAAGTCGAGACGGAGATTGCAGACGAGTGGATAAAATGAGCCGCGGATAACACGGATAAAAATCCGGATTTCATCGGCGTTCATCTGCGGCTCCAAATGAGGTAGATGGGGACGCCTGTGAATACAAGCAAGTATCCAATCCCCGAGGTCGACGGCGCGAGTATCGCCAAATCGACAATAAACAACCCGGCAATCAAAATATAAATCAGCGGCACGATCGGATATCCAAACGTTCGATACGGCCGCTCGATCTCTGGCGCTTTGCGTCGCATCACGATCACTGCGCCGACCATCAACACGTAAAAAATCAGATCCGCGGAAACGATGTACTCGAGCAGTTGCGTGTAAACATTTCCAAACGTGAACGCGCCCGTCTGTTGATTAACCGTCACCGTGCGCGGCAACACCAGTAGCGCCGCCCACACACCCTGCGCAAGCAGTGCGACCGCCGGCACGTGATGCACGTTGACGCTATCAACGCGTTTGAAGAACAGCCCATCGCGTGCCATCGCGTAGTAGACGCGCGCGCCCGCCAGTATCAATCCGTTGTTACAGCCAAACGTCGAGATCATGATCGCAACAGCCATGATGATCGTGCCGCTTGGTCCAAGCGCTGCCTGCATCACCGCAGTCGCCACGCGATTCTGCGGCGCGTTCTGAATGCCTGACAAAGGCAAGGTCACGACGTAAGCGAGATTCGCGAGCAGGTAGAGAGTGACCACGATGCCGCAACCGAGCAGTAATGAGCGCGGCAGATTCTTTCCCGGATCGCGCACTTCGCCCGCCGTGAACGTCACGTTATTCCACGCTGATTGCGCGAACAGCGGTCCAACCATCGCGCGACCCAACAACATCAGCAGCGCGAGCACCAACAGACCATGGCTCGCCGGGTCAAACCAAACCTGCGCCGCCGAAGCCTTCCAACCGTTCTGCCACGGTTGCCACCACGATGACGTGTACGCAGCGCTGTTTTGGTTCCAACCGATCAGCAGTCCGATGAGGATCAGTCCGAGCAGCGCAGCGGTCTTCGTAAACGTGAACGTGTTTTGAATGAGCTTGCCGGTTTGCAGCCCGCGCGTGTTGATAAAGGTGAGAAACAGGATCATCAAGACGGCGAGCAGTTGCTGAGTCGACAAACTCAACGCATAACCGTTGAAAGAGAGTTGGTTGATCGTGAACGGCTTGACGAGCACGAACGGCGCAATGAGATATCGTTCGCCCGAAATCAGATCAGTCAGTACGCCGCTGAAGTTTGCGAACGCGACCGCGACGGCGGCGATGGTCCCGCTCTGAATAATCAGAAACAATCCCCAGCCGAAAAGAAACCCAACCGATGGTCCATACGCTTCGCGCAGGAACACGTATTGACCGCCTGCGCGTGGCCACATCGCCGCGAGCTCAGCGCAACACAGCGCGCCCGTGATCGTGAGCACGCCTGCGAGAGCCCAGGCTGCGAGCAGCCATCCCGGCGAACCGACTAAGCGTGAAGATTCGGCAGATGTGATGAAGATTCCCGAGCCGATCATCGATCCCACGACGATCATCGTGGCGTCCAGCAGGCTCAGGCCACGGACCAGTTTTTGGGGAGCTTCTTTGGACATTCGCGGTTGCGTATAGTGCCACAGATCTGCTTGCTTGACACTGCTCAACGCGGTCACTAGTCTTTCGAGTTCTGGACGCACTCATATGAAAAATGAACTGATCGGTCGCATTACAAACAAGCAGGCCCACGTGGGTGTCATCGGGCTTGGGTATGTCGGGTTGCCTTTGCTGGTGGAGTTCGCCGGCAAAGGTTTCAAGGGCACTGGCTTTGAAGTTGACGAGACCAAAGCGGCGCAGATCAACGCCGGCAGTTCTTACATCGGCGACGTGCCATCGCGCAGCGTCAAGGAAGCGGTTGATGCAAAGCGAATTTGGGCCACGACCGATTTCGATCACCTCGGCGAGTGTGACGCGATCATCATTTGCGTCCCGACGCCTTTGCGCAAAACGAAGGAACCGGACGTCTCTTACATTCTCGCGGCGACGGAGGAGATCGCGAAACGTTTGCGTCGTGGGCAGTTGATCATTCTCGAGTCGACGACTTATCCCGGAACGACGGACGAAGTGTTGTTGCCGAAGTTTGAGGAACGTGGTTTGAAGCTCGACGAGGATTTCATGCTTGCGTTCTCGCCGGAGCGTGTTGACCCGGGCAATCCGAAGTTTCTCACGCACAACATTCCGAAGGTTGTTGGCGGCGTGACCCCTGACTCGACCGTCGTTGCTGCGCATCTTTATTCGCAGATCGTTGACGATGTTTATTCGGTGAGTTCAGCGAGAGTTGCGGAAGCGGCTAAGTTGCTGGAAAACACGTTTCGCGCAGTGAACATCGGCATGGCGAACGAGATGGCGCGCCTCTGCTACGCGCTCAACATCGACACTTGGGAAGTGATTCGCGCGGCTGCGACGAAGCCGTTCGGGTTCATGCCGTTCTATCCGGGGCCGGGAATCGGCGGTCATTGTATTCCGCTCGATCCGCACTACTTGTCATGGAAGGCGCGCCAGCACGGGTTTGATTCGCGGTTCATCAGTCTAGCGGAGGAAGTGAATTCGCGGATGCCCGAGCACGTGGTCCAACTCGTTTCCGACGGGTTGAACGATGAACGCAAGGCGATGAAGGGTTCGAACGTGTTGCTGCTCGGCGTCGCTTACAAGAAAGACATCAACGACGTGCGTGAGAGTCCGGCGCTTTCGATCATCGATCGGCTGCGGGCGAAGGGTGCGAACGTTCGGTATCACGATCCGTTTGTGACAGATCTTAGTTTTGAAGATGAATCGTTGCAGTCAGTGCCGCTGACCAACGAAGAGCTCGAGTCTTCTGACTGCGTGATCATCGTTACGGACCACAGCGAGATCGATTACAAGCGCGTGTGCTCGCTGGCGCCGCTGATCGTCGACACACGCAACGCGCTCAACGGCGACGTCAGACGCGAGAGCAGCGCCCGGATTATCCGTTTATAATCCGCGTTGATCCGCGGCTAAAAAAAATGCTGAAAGTCATTAATGTCGTCGGGGCGCGGCCAAACTTCATGAAGGTGGCGCCGATCGTGGCGGCAATGAGGAGGCGCCCGGCGAAGTTCCTGCCGCTCGTGATCCACACCGGGCAACACTACGACGCGTCGATGTCCGACTCGTTCTTTCGCGACCTCGAGCTCCCGCAACCTGACACACACCTCGGCGTCGGCTCCGCCTCGCACGCCGCCCAGACTGCGGCAGTTATGGAACGTTTCGAACCCGTCGTCCTGAGTGAGAAACCCGACTGGGTTCTGGTCGTTGGCGATGTCAACTCGACCATCGCGTGCGCGCTCGTGTCTGTGAAGCTCGGAGTGAAGGTGGCCCACGTTGAAGCCGGACTGCGCAGTCGCGATCGCTCGATGCCCGAAGAGATCAATCGTCTGCTCACCGATCAAATTGCCGACCTTCTCTTCACACCATCACAGGATGCCAACGAGAATCTCCTGGCCGAAGGCATTCCTCCCGAGCGCATCTGCTTCGTCGGCAACGTGATGATCGACTCGCTGCAATACAACCTGACCGCAGCGCGAGCACAACACACTCGCGAACGCTTGAACCTCAATGGCGTCGATTACGCTCTGTTGACTCTGCACCGTCCTTCAAACGTAGATCTCCGCGAATCATTTGAACGGATCCTCGACGCACTCGAAGCGATCGCCGCAAAATTGCCGATCATTTTTCCCGTTCATCCGCGCACGCGCAAGACGATCTCCGAACTTGGCTTGAGTGAGCGCGTGCAGTCGATAAAAGATCTGCGAATGGTCGAGCCGCTCGGTTATCTCGACTTCCTCAATCTCTCAAGCAGTGCGCGCCTGGTGCTGACGGACTCAGGCGGCATTCAGGAAGAAACAACGGCGCTCGGCATTCCCTGTCTGACCCTGCGCGAGAACACCGAGCGTCCGATCACAGTTGAAATGGGCACGAACGTAATCGTCGGTACTGACACGACGAAGATCGTCGCCGCCGCAAACGCCGCGCTCAACGGCTCGGCGAAAAAAACGTTGCGCCAACCACCTCTCTGGGACGGTCAAACGTCTGAGCGTATTCTCGACGCGCTCGAATCTCTTTAATGTCAGTTCTCACGAAAATCAAACGCGCAGTTCGCGGCGACGTAAAGCTCACGACCGTAGTGCGCGAAGCGTTGCGGCGAAGTCGCGCCTCGCTTCAGCAACGTAAGGAACGGGCCAGTCTGGACGAGAATAAGCCGTTAGCCTTCCGGCGCCCGTTCGACCGCATGAGCCCGGACGAGTTGTTGGCCCATTTTAGAGGACCGCGTGAAGCGAAGTTTTTTGAGTTGCGGATCGCCCCTGAAACCGCCGGCCTCGAACCCAGTTTCGGCAGAGTTATTGAGTGGCGGCGCGATCCGCTTTCCAACCACGTTTGGCCGCTTGATTATCACCGCGACATTGATTTGATACGCACTGACGGTTCCGACGTGCGCGTGCTTTGGGAGCTGAACCGCCTCGGTCATTTGCTCACGCTCGCGCGTGCATATTCGTTAACGAAAGATGAGCGCTACACGGAAGAGTTTTTTGCGCAGTTACGAAGCTGGTCTGAGCAAAATCCATACGGGCGTGGTCCAAACTGGAGCTGCGCGATGGAAGTGGCGTTGCGAGCAATGAATTTGTTGGCAGCGTTTGATGCGTTTCGGCATTCGCCAAGGGTGGATTTCGATTTCCTGACGTTTTTTCTGAAACTACTTCAAGAACACGGCGATTACATCCGGCGCAATCTCGAGTTCTCTTACATCGCGACCAGCAACCATTACCTTTCCGATGTCGTCGGACTCCTCTGGTTAGGACTGCTTCTTCCGGAACTTCGCGACGCGGAAGAGTGGCGTGACTTTGGCCTGGCCCAAACGCTTTGCGAGATGGACAAACAAGTGCTCGCCGACGGAGCGGACTTCGAGGCTTCAACCGGCTACCATCGCTTCATCACCGAACTCTTCCTTTACTCGTTCATGCTCTGCCGCGCCAACAATGTCGAGATCGATCAACGGTATTGGACGAAGCTTCATCAGATGTTGAGTTATATCCGCGGTTATCTGCGTCCAGATGGATTCGCGCCTTTGATCGGCGACACGGATAGTGGGCAGGTGTTGCCTTTCGTGCGTCGTCGCGCTGATGATCATGCCTATCTCCTCGAGATCGGCGCGCACGTCTTTGACGATCCTGAACTGAATACTCCGTGCCTGAGTTCGCAAGCCTTTCCTGACGCCGGCACTTACATCATGCGCCATCGTGATCTCTATCTCTGCTTCAACGCGAGTGGCGTCGGCATTAACGGACGCGGCTCGCACGGACACAATGACGCGTTGAGTATTGAAGTCTCGGCAGGTGGCCGTGCGGTGATCGTCGATCCGGGCACGTATGTTTATTCCGCCGATCTCGAGAAGCGCCATCAGTTTCGCTCGACTGCGTATCACTCAACAGTGCAGATCGACGGACTCGAACAGAACACGATCGATGTGCGCAAGCCGTTCGTCATCGGCAACGAAGCGAAGCCGCGTGTGCTGGAATGGAAAACCAGCGGCGACTTTGACAAGGTAGTTGGCGAACACTATGGATACCCGGTCGTTCATCGTCGCACGATCGTCTTCAACAAACGTGAGCGCGCGTGGATGATTGACGACGAGTTTTTTGGCGACGGTGAGCATCTTTACGAGGTGCGGTTTCATTTCGCACCAGGTGTCGAGATGCAGGAGTTGACGATTAGAAGTTTGAGCACAGACGTTCAGCCGGTGTTGGAGCGGCAGGCTGTATCGAGAGACTATGGTCAAATGAGTGAGAGTGTTTCGGCGTGCTGGCGTATTTCAGGGTTGCCGCGGAAACTAAGGTGGGAGATAAGAGTTGAACGCGGATAACGCGGATTAAGATGTGCGGGATTTGTGGAGTCTGGGAATACGGCGCTAGTGAAGGCTCGATTGAGTCGTCGCTGATCGCACGGATGCGCGATGAGATGACGCATCGCGGCCCCGACGACGCGGGTGAGTTGATCTTCGATCAGCGCAAGGGCGGCTTTGGTTTTCGACGGCTCTCGATCATCGATCTCACGGCAGCGGGACAGCAGCCGATGCATGGCTGCGACGATCGCACGTGGCTCGTGTTCAACGGCGAGATCTACAACCACGCGGTGTTGCGTGCGGACCTCGAAAAACGCGGTCACAAGTATTCGTCTCGCACTGACTCCGAAACGATCCTGCACCTGTACGAGGAACGCGGCCTCGACTTCATTCACGATATCGAAGGCGACTACGGCATCGCGCTCTGGGACGGCAACAAAGAGCAACTCGTCCTCGTGCGCGACCGCATCGGCGTCAAGCCGCTGTACTTCTATCACAAGGACGGCCGCTTCATCTTCGCTTCCGAGATCAAGGCGATCCTGCAACATCCCGCGGTCACGCCCGACATCGACGAGCAAGCGCTCTATCACTACCTGACGTTCCTGACCACACCGGCGCCGACGACGCTCTTCCGTGACATACAAAAGATCCCCGCGGGCCACATGCTGATCGTGAAACGGGACGGCACCTTAAACATGCAGCGCTACTGGGACGCACTGCCGCCGGTGCAAGCAGCAGAAGGCACGGAAGCTGCGCAACGTGCGGAAATTCTGAAACTCTTGAGAGACTCGATCCGAAAGCGAATGATGTCTGACGTTCCGTTCGGTGTGTTTCTGTCGGGCGGCGTCGACTCATCTGCGAACGTCGCGCTTATGTCGGAACAGATGTCGCGACCGGTCGAGACGTTCACGGTTGGTTTCAGCGATGCGGAGTATCTGAACGAGCTCGAGCCCGCGCGTCGCATCGCGCGACAGTTTGGGACCAACCATCACGAAGTGATCATCTCCGAAAAAGAGATGCACCAGTTTCTGCCGCAGATGGTGTTTCACCAGGACGAGCCGATCGCGGATCCTGTTTGTGTGCCGCTCTACTACGTTTCGAAACTGGCGCGCGACTCGGGCACGATCGTGGTCCAGGTCGGCGAAGGTTCAGACGAGATCTTCAGCGGTTATGAAAACTACGTGCGCCATCTGCGCATTTACGAAAACTTCTGGCGGCACGCTGAATCGTTACCGCTTTCGTTGCGCCGTGCGTTCTCGAACCTCTCGCGTCCGGCGCTCGAAGCGACCGGGCGAAAGCGCGCGGCGATCGAGTTGATACGGCGTCTCGGCGCCGATGAGCCGTTGTTCTGGGGCGGCGTCGTGGTTTACGACGAGACGTTCAAGCCGCGTGTGCTCGCGCCGCAGGTGCGCGAGCGTTTGAATGGTCTGTCGTCGTTGCGCGTGGTCGAGTCGTACCTTAAACACATCGAGCAGGAGCGGCCGCACGCGGAGTTTCTGGCGCACATGACGTATCTCGAGTTGAAACTACGCTTGCCGGAGTTGCTGCTGATGCGCGTTGATAAGATCACGATGGCGACGAGTGTCGAGGCACGCGTGCCGTTTTTGGACCATCACCTGGTTGAGTATGCGTTGTCGTTGCCGCGAGCGTTGAAGGTGGAGGGTGCGAGTGGCAAGCATATTTTGAAACGATCGCTCGAAGAGATCCTGCCGCACGATCTACTTTACGAGCGCAAGCGCGGGTTTGGTGCGCCGGTGCGTGAGTGGTTTCGAGAGAGTTTGGGCGGGTGGTTTGACGAGCACTTGATGAACTCGAGGATGCGCCGTCGGGAGTTGTTGGACTACGGGTTTGTGAGTCGCATGTTGGAGGAGCATCGCAAGCGAACGAAGGATTGGGGATTTCATCTCTGGGCGCTGTTGAATTTGAGTTTGTGGTACGAGAGATGGATTGATTCGTAAGAGTTGTTTCACGCAAAGGCGCAAAGAGGACGCAAAGGCTCCAAGAAAAACCTTTACGCCTTTGCGTGAAACTTCTTTCTGACAACTTATGCGCTTCACGTCCCAGGTAGCATGGACCTTCGCGACTCGCCTGTTGATGATCTTCAACAGCGTGGCGGCGGGGATCATTATCGCGCGCTGGCTCGGCGCTGATGGCGTGGGACAGTTGGCGGTCATCAACGTTGCCGTCGCGACGATCGTGCAGCTTGGCAGTTTCGGCCTACCTTCATCCAACACTTACTTCATCGCGCAGGACCAGGCACACTTTCGCGCCGCCGCGCTCAATTCCTTGATGTTTGCTCTTTGCGCCGGTTCTCTCATGGCGCTTGCGCTCAGCGTTGCAGCTTCCACGCGACCAGCATGGTTTGGTCTCAGGTCAGCGAGTTTGATTCGTATCGCCTGTGTCTCCATCCCATTTCAACTGCTCACGCTGATTGGTCTAAACATCCTGCTGGCGGTTGGTAAGGTTCGACAATTCAATCTCCTCGATCTCGCGAGTCAATCGTTTGTACTCATCAATGCCGTGCTGGTGTGGCTGGTGATTAAGGGAGATCTCTTCACGCTCGTGGTCTGGAACACGGTTACAAGTGTGTTAGCGGGAATTGTTATTGCAGTGTTGGTCGCGATCTCAGCAAAGAAGCTCGCCTCCTCGAAATGGCGAGCAGATATGGTGCTGCTGCGGCGCATGATTACCTACGGCCTCAAATTTCACGTCTCAATTCTCGCCGGCACAATCATCATTCGCGCAGACCTGCTGGTCGTGAATCATTTCAGCGGCGCGGCGGAAGCCGGCGTTTACAGTGTTGCTTCGCAGTTCGCGTTGCTGCTGATGTTGTTGCCGGGCGTGATCGCGACGCTCCTTTTTCCACGCGTCACGAGCGAACAGGACGCGCGCGGCGAAACCACTTGCCAGGTTAGCCGCTACACGACCTTCATAATGTTCGTGTGTTGTCTGGGGGCGGTGCCTTTCAGCTTGTTGTTGCCGTTGATCTATGGACCAGCGTTCACTGACGCTACCGCATTGCTTTGGATACTCCTGCCCGGCGTATACCTGATGGGTCTCGAGTCGGTGCTGGTCCAACACTTCAACGCGCTGGGTCTGCCGCGCGCCATTCCGCTTTACTGGATCGCGACGCTCGTAGTGAACCTGATACTCGTTTTTGCGCTCGTGCCTCGCTACGGCGCGCAGGGCGCCGCCATCGCATCGAGCATCAGCTACGCGATGATCTTCGCACTCGTTGCGCTTCACTTTCACACCAGCACCGGTCGATCTTTCGCAGAGGTATTCGTGCTGAGGAGCGTGCGTGGATGAGAGTTGTTCTGCTCGCACTCAGCGGCGATCTCTCTCGCTGGCGTGAAAAGCTGGTTCAACTTTATCCCGATTCCACGATCGACACGATCTCGCGGGCGGAGTTTGAAGACGGTGGTCATCTCAAACGTCTGAAAGCGCTGCGTGAGATGCGTCCCGATGTGCTCGTGATCGCCACCGAACGATTGCCGTGGCAACGCGGACAAAATCTGTTCATGGTTTTTGGAGCACTCGCGGGCGCGCGTGAAGTGTTGATGATCGATGCGCACGGCGGCGAGGTGCGAAAGTCGCGCGCGAACGTGCTGGCAGGAGCGCCCGTTCGACTTGGGCGTGAGACGTTGACCGGTGTCGGCGACGTGACGCATTCGCGCCGCGAACTGTTGCGACTGGAGCAGGAAGTTTTGCGATCGCGAGGCACTCCGATCACGGTTGCGGATCACCCGCGGCGAATCGTTTACCTGCGCTCGACGCCCGGTCCAGGTACACAGGCAGGTGGCGCTGCGAGTCACATCAAGGGCGTAGTCGAAGGACTCGAATCACTCGGCGTTCAAGTACAACTCATCAGTAACGATCTCATCGCGGGGCTGAGTTTCCCGGATGAGCGATTCAAGATGATTCCGCCACAGCCTGGCGGCGGCACGCGGGCGCTCTTCGATATTCACAACAACCTCGTCTTCACGCGGGGCGCGGTGCCGTTAGTACAACACGCGAATCCGGATTTTATTTATCAACGATACGCGCGGTTTAGCTGGGCCGGCGTGGTGGCTGCTCTGCGGACGAAGCGGCCGTTGCTGCTCGAATACAACGGCTCCGAGGTCTGGGTGGGCAAGCACTGGGATCGCGTTGGCAGTCTCGATCTGCTGGAGCGATACGAGCGATTGAACCTGGACGCGGCGGCGCGTATTTTTGTCGTCTCAGACGTGGAGCGCCGCAATCTGGAAGCGCGAGGCGTGCGTGCGGAAAAGATCGTTGTCAATCCGAATGGTGTCGACGTGGAGACGTTCCGGCCGGGTGTTGGCGGCGAGGAAGTCAGGCGTGAGCTCGGGATCGAAGACGGCAAGGTTGTTGCGGGTTTTGTTGGCACGTTTGGTCCATGGCACGGAGTTGAGAAACTTGCGGCGGCGATCAAAAAGATGCCGTCAGATTTGCCGGTGCGGTTTTTGTTGGTGGGTAGCGGCAGTTTGCATGCGGAGGTCGAGAAGCAGCTCCAGCGTGAGGTGAACGAGCGGCGCGTGATTTTCACTGGAGCGGTGGGCCACGATCGCGTGCCGAAGCTGTTGGATGCGTGCGACATACTTGTCGCGCCGCACGTGCCGCTCGCTGACGGCAGTGAGTTCTTCGGTTCGCCAACGAAGGTTTTTGAATACATGGCGATGGGGAAAGGGATCGTTGCGAGCCGGTTGGGCCAGATTGGCGAAGTGCTTGTCGATCGAGAGACGGCGTTGCTGGTTGAGCCGGGGAATGTCGATGAACTGACTGCTGCGATGGTCGAGATGGTTAGGTCTGATTCGTTGAGAGTGAGTTTGGGGGTGAGGGCGAGGAAGGTTGCGGAGCTGGAGCATACATGGATTCATAATGCGCGGAGAGTGCTTGAGGCGTATCGATCGTTAGGACAGGATTGACAGGATTTCCAAGATTAACATGATGATGAGCGGGCTGGCTGAAGAGAAACTGCGTGCGCGCGAGCAGTGGGGTCAGGACCCGTGTGGCGCCGAATACGACCGTGAACACGAGCTTGGGACGCGCGAGTTCTTTGACGAGGTCGAGCGCTACCGGTACACGGAGTACGCGGCGTGGATGCCGCGCGTTATGGGCTTCGATCAGTTTCGCGGCGCGAAGTTGCTGGAAGTTGGTTGTGGTATGGGCACGGACCTGTTGCAGTTCGCGCGCGGTGGAGCACGCTGCACCGGGATCGATCTAACACCGCGCTCCGTCGAGATCACGCGGCATCGTTTCCGTCTTTACGGCGTTGAAGGGAACTTCATGATCTCTGACGGCGAGCACCTGCCGTTCAGCGACGCGAGCTTCGACGCAGTCTATTCGAATGGTGTCCTGCATCACACGCCCGACACGGCGGGCGCGATCAGCGAGTTGCACCGCGTGCTCAAGCCCGGCGGCGTAGCGAAAGTGATGCTTTATCATCGCAATTCGTTGAATTACTGGGTCGAGATCGTTTTACGACGGGGTGTGCTTGGCGCGGAGTTTTTGCGAGGACGCTCGGCGGAGGAGATCATGAGCCGCGTGATCGAATTCAGCGATCACGGAGCGCGGCCCCTCGTCAAAGTTTACAGCCGCAAAGAAACGCGCGAGTTGTTTCGGATGTTCAAGGACGTGAAAGTTGAAGTGGAACAACTGACGCGCGCTGAACTGCGGTTTCTGTCGCCGCTTGTGTCGAAGACAATGTTCGAGCGACTGCGAAAGCGCATCGGTTGGAACGTTATCGTGACGGCAGTTAAATGAAAAAATTTCTCCCGCAAAGACGCAGAGCCGCAAAGAAAATTTTTCATCAGCTTAGTGCTTTCTTTGCGCCTTTGCGTCTTTGCGGGAGATATTTCTGAGTTGCCGATCAAGCAAAAACAACTTCCAGCAATCTTCGCGCTCGTGCTAATTGCGATTAGCGTGCGCGTCCTCACGCTGCAATTCATGCGCGCGCACCTCAACGATCCCGCGTGGTTTCAAGTCGGTTCGTATGCGAAGTTCGATCGACAAGCGCGCGATATTCTCGACGGTCGACAACATCTTTTCTGGATCGACGATGCGACACGCACAGACTTGGCGCAGTATCCGCCTGCATTCCCCGCTCTCGTAGCTTTGATTTACAAACTCTCCGGTGATCGTTCGGCCTATTCAGTTCAACTCGTGCTGTGGATTATCGATCTCGTCGTTTCATTCTGCCTAATCATGGGGATCGCGTTCAGTGCTTTCGGTTGGCGCGCCGCGATCGCAACCGGTTTTCTCCTCGCGCTCTCGCCACTGTTTGCACTTTACGCAGCGTATCCTGCGACTGACATGCCAACAACGTGGTTTGTGCTGGGCGGAAACTGGTTGTTGGTCCTCGCGTTTCAACGGCGCCATGTCCGGCTCGCGCTCGCGGCGGGGGTGTTGCTTGGCATCGCGTGCTGGCTGCGCGTCAATCCATTGTACTTGTGCGTCGGTTGGGCGCTTGCTTTGTTTGCCTTGAGTACCGGAAGCCGTGCGTTGAAGTTGAAACTGAGCGCCGCACTTTTAGGCGGCACGTTGCTCGTGATCTTGCCGATCGTGATACGCAACTATCTCGTGTTTCCCGATTTCACGCCGACCGGCGGAACGATCGGGGTCAATCTTTGGGAAGGGCTTGGCGAAACCGAGTTGGGTCGCAGTAACGGATTCCTTTTCGGCGACGATAAGATGGTTGCACGTGAGCGTGCGCAAATGGGCTTGCCTGTTGATGCGCCCCTCGAGGTGCAGTGGCCGGACGGTATTCGCCGCGATCGCGAGCGAACGCGCGAATCGCTGGCGTTTATCAGGCAGCACCCGATCTGGTACGCGGGTGTGATGCTCGGACGCATGTGGGGTATGTTGAAGGTCGCAGGCGATCCGGTGCCATACACCGGGACGAGCGGAATCAACGTCACGAGCGCGAAGTGTCTGCCGGCGAGTTGGCAGGGCGGTGTGGTGGCGTTTGGTGTGAACGTGTTGGGAATGGTGCAGAGCGTGGTGCGTTATCTTTTTCTGCCCCTCGCGGTGTTCGGGATCTACGTGGCAGTGCGAAAGGAACTCGCGATCACGTGTTTGCTATTGGTTACTGTGCTCTATTACCTTGTTCCCGGCACCGCGGCGCACACTGAGATGCGTTACGTGTTGCCGATGCACGGTACATTGATTGTGTTTGCGGGCGCCGCTATCAGCGACTTGATCCGTGTAATACGCGGCTAATGAGTTCTGACGTTAAAAGCATCGGTAATCCCCTTCCGCGCGAGATGATGGAGCACACGTATCCCATCCTCTTTCGCGTGGAGCAATCGCACTGGTAGCACATCGAGCGACGACGTATTCTCTCCGGCTTCGTTGAAGATATTTGCCGTCAAGTGACGGATCGACGGCCGAGGATCCTCGATGTCGGCTGCGGCACGGGCGCGAACTTGTTGATGCTTTCAAAGTACGGCGACGCGGAGGGCGTCGATATCTCGGAAGATGCGCTCGCGTTCTGTCGCGAGCGTGGTCTCGACAAAGTAAAACTCGGCGCTGCTGAAGAACTTCCTTACGAAGACCGCACGTTTGACTTAGTGACAGCGTTCGACGTCGTTGAGCACATGGACAACGATCTCGCGGGACTGAAAGAGATGCGACGCGTATTACGGCCCGGCGGGCGGGTGTTGCTGTTTGTGCCGACGTTCATGTTTCTGTGGGGCTTGCAGGATGATGTGAGTCATCATCGCCGGCGCTATCGTCTGCCCGAACTCAGACATGTGCTCGAACAAGCCGGCTTTCAGATCGAGCGCGCAACGTACGCGAACATCACGTTCTTTCTGCCAATCCTGGTCATCAGGAAACTCATGCAACTCACCGGGATCAAGAGTGAAAGTGAGAACAACATCAACGTACCGGCATTCAACGGAGTTCTTGGTCGATTGTTCGGCGCGGAGGGTTGGTTTCTCCGACGTATGAATCTGCCGTTTGGAGTTTCGGGGTTGTGCGTAGCGAAGGCGGTGGATGAGAAAACGGGTAAATGAGGAAGATGAAATTTGCGAGTGTCATTGAGATCGCAAATGCCGCCAGAGCGCGCGTTTCGACGCGCGCGTCTCTCACAGACGAGAATGCCAGACCGAGTAGCAGAATCAACGCCGGTAGGTAAAAGAGCCTATAGAACGTGTTCTGCGGCAGCCAGAAGAAGAGAAAAACAAGATAAACGCCCGCCCACATCAGTGAGAGCAGAAGGACGGTTTTCTGTCGCGTCTCGAGCCACAGTTTAGTTGGTCTTGCAATTCTCAAAAGGTTGAAGACAAAGACGAATATCGCACCCAGCAGGCAGAGCAGCAGCGCAAGCATCGCCGGATTCCAGCCAAGTAAGTTGAATCGCCCGCCGAAGAACAAACGAAACTGACCACGCAGTGAGTATCGCAGGTTGGACCATAAGTTAAACTTCACGTCGGCGTCAGGTGAATATGACGCCGTCCACCTCAACAGTCTTGCGAGGTCAAACGATCCCGACGCGAGATAGAACAAACCGGCATAAGCGATGACGATTAACGCCGTGGCGACGAGTGAAAAGTAAACTGCGTTGAGCGCCTGTCGCTTCAACGTCGGTGGTCCATCCTGTAGGTAAACGCCCAACGCCAACACCGGCAACATTAATACCGCAAGCTGGTGAAACGCCATGGCCAGGAAGAATGTGAACGCCGTTAAGAGCGGCCGCGGCTTTCGACCAGGCAGGATGAGATAAAAACTGATCAGCAGAAAGAGGACACTCGGAATGTAGGCGTCGGCATCAGTTGAAAACTTCCACCACGTTGCCGAGAACGCAAAGAGCACCGTCAGCCAGATCGAGAAATAACGCGAACGCAACGTTGCCATCAGGATCGAGAACAACACTCGTGCGCACAGGGCGCTGAGCAGGCTGTTCAGGATCTGTAGCGCTGTTAAAGCCCTGATGTCCGCGCCGAGTGCACGCAGCAGTTTGTAAAAAAGATATCCGGCGAAGTTGTAGATCAAATGGTTCGGATGGACCAGCGACGGGCTTAGCCGGTTAGCGTCCTCGATCATTTGTGCGAATACGAGCCCGTCCCAGTAGTAGACGCGCGTGGGGAATGAAAGATAAATCACGGCGGTCGCGATGAAGAGGAACCACGCAGCAATGTGGGGGCGAGAGCTCATTTTTAGACGAGATTGCAGGATTTTACAGGATTTGCATGATTAATCCGCTGAATCCTGTAAAATCTTTTGAATCCTGTGCTCCGGAATCGTTCGATAATCTGCTTTGGCGGTGAAGATTGGTGGTATCACCACCCGCATTCCAAGGCCCATCTCATGCGCAAGTTCGCTCGCGCCGGCAACAAAGTGATCTTCGTTAACTCGATTTCGATGGGGCTGCCTGGACTGGCCCATAAAGATCTCCTGCCTCGTATCAAACGCAAACTCGGAAGTTATGCAAAACTCGCTCGCCAGACCGGCGACGGTATCACGGTCGTGTCGCCTGCGAGCTTGCCGTTTTTCGGCGCTGCGGCCCGCAAGATTAATCGCCGCTTACTCGGCGCTCAGATCAAACGTCTCGCGCGCAGTCGTGGCTTAACACATCCCATCCTCTGGATTGCGATCCCGACTGCCGCTGACATGATCGGAGCGCTGGATGAATCGGCAGTGGTCTATCACGTGTCGGATAAGTATGATGCGAACACGATGGATCATGCTACCGATCCAGCGCTGATTCGCGGCCTGCATGAAAAGGCGATCGACGCCGCCGACCTCATTTTTTATTCCGGACGCAAACTCTTTATTGAAGCGAGGCGTGGATGTGAACGGTCGCACCTGCTCGAACAAGGTGTAGACTACGATCACTGGCGCCGCGTCGCAGAGGTCAAGGCTGCACCCGAGATTGAGAAGATTCCGCGGCCGCGGCTGGGGTATTTCGGCGCGATTGAACCGTGGCTCGTGGACCAGGAGTTGATCAAGCGCGCGGCGCGCGAGCGTCCCGAGTGGCAGTGGGTGTTCATCGGGAACAAGTCGCGCGGGCTCGAGATCGAGGAGTTGCCGAACACGCATTTTCTGCCGCCGGTTGCGTATGCGGAACTGCCGTCGTACGCGGCTGGATTCGACGTTTGCGTGCTGCCGTGGGAAACTGAGCAGTCTTTCACTAGCTATGGCTCGGCGATCAAGGTGCGCGAGTATCTTGCGACGGGCAAGCCGGTGGTGATTTCGCCGTTGCCCGAGTACGAGCCGATGCGCGACGTTCTGCGGATTGCTCGCACGCGCGACGACTTCATTCGCCTGGTTGAAGAGGCGCTGCACGATACGGACCCCGCTGACGCTGCGCGACGACAAGCAGCGGTGGCTTCTGGAACGTGGGACGCACGTGCTGAATGGGTTAGTGAATTAATTGAGAGCGTGTTGAGGGAGAAACAGTTGTCTTCACTAATTCTATGAAACAGGTCCTTCAAAACAGAAAAACGGGCCGTCCATTTGTCGGCGAAGTCCCTGTGCCGGCGCTCCAGCGAGGTCGTGTGCTCGTGCGCTCGGTTGCTTCGCTGATCAGCGCGGGGACTGAGCGCGCGGCTGTCGAGCTGGTCAGCAAAGGATTGGTCCAGGAAGCGCGGCAGCGCCCGGATCTCGTCAAGGCCGTAGTCGCGAAGGTGAAGAACGAGGGGCTGCTCAACACGTTTGCTTCAGTGCGCGACAAGATGGCGGCGTCGCAGGCTTTGGGGTACAGCGCCGCCGGCATCGTTGCTGCCGTGGCCGAAGACGTGAGCGAGTTTCAGATCCGCGATCGAGTTGCGTGTGCGGGAGTTGGTTTCGCTTCACACGCGGAAGTGTTGTCGGTGCCGAAGAATCTTTGCGTGCACTTGCCGGAGGGCGTGAGTTTTGAATCAGGCGCGTACGGCACGCTTGGCGCGATCGCGTTGCAAGGCGTGCGACTTGCAGAACCGACGCTCGGCGAGTCAGTGGTGGTGATCGGCCTCGGACTCGTCGGACAGCTCACGGTCCAACTTCTGAAGGCGAATGGTTGTCGCGTGTTTGGCCTCGACCTGGACCAGACGCGGGTCGGGCTCGCGCTCGAGTTGGGCGTCGATAAGGCTGCGGTTTCGAGCGAGACGTCCGCGAAAGAGATCGAAACGTGGACGCGCGGTCATGGCGCCGATGCGGTTTTAATTACCGCCGCCACCGATTCAAACGAGCCCATCGAGCTGGCGGCGCGAGTGTCGCGTTTGAAAGGCCGCGTGATCGTTGTCGGCATGACCGGCATGAACATACCGCGCCAGCCGTTTTTCAGTCGCGAGCTCAAACTCGTAGTTTCGATGTCGTATGGACCAGGTCGTTACGATCCGGAGTACGAAGAGCGAGGTCACGACTATCCGCTGCCATACGTGCGCTGGACCGAGAAGCGCAATATCGAGAGTTTTCTCGAGCTCATCGCCGAGCAACGCATCAATGTGGAGCGTTTGACGACGCATCGTTTTCCGATCGCCGAAGCGGACCGCGCGTACCAGTTGATCTCGGGCGAGCTGCGCGAATCGAATCTTGGCGTGGTGCTCAATTACGATCCGGAAGTCGAGGTGTCGCGAAAGATTTCGCTTGGTGCGGCGACGCCGGTGCGCAAGTCTGAGCAAAGGATTGTGCTTGGAGTAATTGGCGCGGGGGGTTACGTTCCGGCCATGTTGCTGCCGCATTTCAAGACTGAGGGAGTCGAGTTTCGTGCGATCGCGACCGCGTCGGGAATCTCCGCGCACGATGTTGGCAAGCGATTTGGATTTGCGTACGCAGTTTCGAGCGCGGAAGAAGTGCTTGACGACGCAGACGTGAATTTGATCGTCGTGGGTAC
>DATDFT010000265.1:0-3601 GCA_036522475.1 Pyrinomonadaceae bacterium
TTCGCGCGGCGATGGAGAAAGTTAAACCCTCGTTGCTGGAGCCGGTGATGGACGTCGAGATCGCGGCGCCACAGGAGTACGCGGGCGACATCATGGGCGATCTAAATTCGCGTCGTGGCCGTGTTCAGGGAATGGAGACGACCGGCAAGCAGCAAGTGATCAAAGCGCAGGTGCCGATGGCTGAGATGCTCAACTACCAGTCGACACTCAACTCGATCACCGCTGCGCGTGGTTCATTCCACATGCAGTTTTCGCACTACGATCCGGTTCCCGGCCAGTTGGCGCAAAAGATCGTGGAGCAGTCACGCGCCGAGGGCAGGATCAGAGGCGGCGAAGAAGAAGAGTAGGGCCACAAAAAGGCACACAAAATATTTCCGAAAGACAGAGGCGTCCAAATCCCTTCGGATTGGACGCCTCTGTTATTTCAATATTTATCTGCCTTTTTGTGCCTTTTTGTGGCTACTCTTCAGGCGTTGGCTTTTTGGTTCGTGGAAGTGGCGGCGGGAAGCCTGGCGCAAACTGCGGACCTTCCTTGACGGTATAACCTGCCGGTACTTCAAACAACGACTTCGCCGGTTCTGCGCGATTGATGTTTGTCAGCTTGTAGGTCGTTTCGCCAGTGCGCGGATCGTTGTGATGACTCATCACCACTAGCTGCAACTCCGGCGAATACCAACGCTCAGTAACGATCTCGATCGGCCGCTCGTTGCCAATCTCACCTGCCGGAATCGTGATCGTCGTGCGCGTGCCTTCAGCTTCGACGCCTTCAATCATCTGTTTCCCGAGTTGCTCTTTGACTTCGTTGGTTGCGCCGGGCGCGGTCTTGAAGACATACGTACCTGCCGTACCGCCTTCAGTTCTCAACGTAAAGTGATCCGCGTCAGGCGGCGGCAGCGGTGCGCCACCCGGCGGCGTCGTCAAGATCATGGTTCTGGCTGTTCCCGCTGCTGCTGTGCCTGGTTCGACCTTGAACTCAAATTGTTGGCCGCCTTCAACCCTTGATTTGCCTGCCAACTCGAATCGGAAGGTCATACTCTTGTTCGCAATATGCGAGCGAGTGTCGAGCGAATAAGTGACGCCTGCAACCGGATCGTTGATGAAGATTGTTTGCAGCGGCTCTTCACCGGCGCCAAACATACCCAATCCTTTCAACGTCTGCTCGCGGCGCGTACGTCCTTCGCTGTCGCGATAAACCGCGCTCGTGATGCGGTTAATGATGCGATTACCGTCGGCGAGTGTTTGCGTACTTTCAGTGACGGATTCAGCCGAATACGGTGCGCCCTTGACTGTCTTTCCGCCAAAGCTTTCCGAGGCCATGAACAGAATGTTTGTGTTAGGCGGCGGAGGTGCGCCGTCCGGTCCTTGAACGATTCTCTGCTTGATTAAAACGCCGTCCGGTTGTTGAGCAAACGCTACCGTAGCGAATGCCAACGTTAACAGACTCACTGCGGCGAGAAGTCCGGATACTCTTTTCATTTTCACTTTCCTTTCACTCGATGACGATCGATTACTGAACAAAACGTATTGCGTGGGCCATACCATCGACGCCCAATAAAACGTCGGCTTTAACTTTTTCGTTGTAGCGATCCATGTTGACCGGCAAACCGAAGTTTGCGAGTGCGGAACGCGGTAACTCAACGCGCACGATCTGTCCGCCATCCTGGAGATTTACAGGCGTCATGTAAGTCAGCGGAATGAAATCCGTTGCGACTTCAGTGTTGACGTGATTTGCGAGTTGCGTGTTTTCCGGACGGTGGACGTTCGTGTGACGAACGTGCTTAGGTCTCACAACTGTTGCTAGTGGTTCCTGCTCCTGAACTCCTGCCACCTGCTCCTGATTAATCGTCTTGTCGTCAACTTTCGGAACACTCTGCGGCTGCGCCTGATTCACTGCGTTGCGCTGATCATCAACACGACGGCTTAGGCGATATGCAACTACACTAACTGCAATCAACAACATCGCCGCCACCGCAGCCGCGACCCAGTAACGCGCATTCCATCGTCTGGCCGAGATTGGCCTAACCACCTGACGTGCTCGAAAAGCTTCGAGCACCTTGCGCTCGACATCAGCGGGCGCTTCGAGTTGGTCCATCTCCGCAGCCAGCGCTTTCAGTCCGCGCGTCAACATCTCTTCATCATTCATGCGAAACACCTCGCTGACTTCACACTCGCCGCACCCGTCTCCTCAATCTCCGCTACCGGACGTAACTTTTCCAGCAACAAAGCCCGCGCGCGGTGCAGGCGCGACCGGACCGTTCCGATTGCGCAACCCAGAATCTCCGCTGTTTCGACGTACGAAACATCCTGGAGCTCACACAACACCACTACCTCACGATACTTGGGCGGCAAGCTCAACACTGCCTTTCGCACCGACTCGATGGTTTCAGCTCGCGTCAGATCTTCAAGCGGACAGACGTCGCTGCTCGCGTGTAACGGAACTTCTTCGTCAGGGTCGTCGCCCAGCGGCGCGAGCAGTTGTTCGACGCGCAGACGGCGCAACACGTGATTGCGAGCCACGCCCAACAGAAAAGAACTGAGCGCTCCTCGAGCCGGGTCAAACACATGACCCTCGCGCATCAGGAACAGGAAAACCTCCTGCGTCACGTCCTCGGCGATCGTCTTCGACCCGCACATCTGCAACGCAAACCGATAGACCGCGGCTTGGCGTCGACGGTAAAGAAGCGCCAGTGCCTCTTCATCTCCGGCTAGCATCAACCGTAATAAATCGCCATCGCTGAGGTCGTTTTTAGGAATCATTCGCCATTGGTATTCGCGCCGGGCTGTGCGAAAGTTCCAGTATTTTAGAGAAAGTTAGCCGAACCAAACCGCTCTCGAAACTCCGCAGTGGCGCGTCTCAAATCAAGCCATTCGCTGAAAATCTGCGGGTTCTGGAGCCAAATCGTTAACCACTGCGCGAGTTCCTGGCCGAGCCAGGTTGGTACCAACTCCAACTCGCTCTTGAGCTGCCGCACTTGACGGTACAGTTCCTCGACTCGCGGCTTCTCAAGCTGCCGGCGCAAGCTCTCGATCTTGTCCATCAAAGCAGTCGCGCCTTCGAGTGTGTCTAACGTGAGGTCCTCCGGAGTAAAGAACAGAATGCTTTCTCGCCAGCGCACATCCGCCTTAAGAATGGCCGGGTGTCCGAGCCGCACCCCATGATCCGCCAGTGCACGAGCAATCGACGAGGGACTCGCGTCTGCTCCAAACCGGTTAACGATTGTCTCGCGAATGAATTCGAGCTCAGAGGCGCCCACCACTTCCTTCTCAAGCGGTTTCCAGGCGTCAATGATGAGTAGCTCTTTAGTCCTGTTCATGAGCGAACAGCTACTTCTGAATTTGCTTGATCAAACGCAGGGCGTGATTGCGGGCGATGAGCGGCACGTGTTCGTCAGTGCTGATATCCTGAAGCAGCTTGAGCAATTGACGCGGATCCGACACCGCGTTGCGTTTCAACATCGACTCCATCGCTTCCATGAGCTTCGGCGCATTCAGCGGCTGATTCTCACGCGCGATCGCAATGTCAAAAACCCAAATCGCCTGGTCCGCCGCCTTGCGATACTCGTCCACTAACTTCGATGCATCCCGATTGTTGGTCCAATTA
>DATDFT010000266.1:0-18032 GCA_036522475.1 Pyrinomonadaceae bacterium
TCTTTATCCCGTGCTGGACGAACTGCTCGAGGATTGGGGAGCCGCATTCCCGCCGCAGTTCGAAGGCATACGCGTGCTAGGGAATCGCTGGTCACCTGCGTCACACAGCATCAAGGATTTTCTGGCGCGCAATCACGTTCCGTATCAATGGCTCGATATCGAAACTGCCGCGTCTGATTCAGAAGTCCGCAGTCTGATCGAGTTGCTCGACGAAGAAGACATTCGAAGCTTGCCGATCGTGATTCTTCCCAACGGTGTGCGCCTGCGACAACCGTCACAAGCGGATCTTGCCGAGCACGCCGGACTCAGAACTCGCGCTACCGAAGCGTTCTACGATCTCGCCATTGTCGGCGGTGGTCCAGCGGGATTGGCGGCGGCTGTCTATGGCGCAAGCGAGGGACTGCGAACAGTCATGATCGAACGCGAAGCTCCGGGTGGGCAGGCCGGCATGTCGAGTCGCATTGAAAACTATCTCGGATTTCCGAGTGGACTCACCGGCGCCGACCTCGCCCGGCGAGCAGTGGTCCAGGCCAGACGATTCGGCGTTGAGATCATTTCTGCGGAAGCTACTGAACTAAGAGTTGATGGTCCATATCGCTTTTTGAAACTCGCTAGCGGAGAAGAGCTAAGTTGCCATGCCTTGCTGGTGGCGACTGGTGTGCAGTGGCGCAAGCTGGACGCGCCGGGAGTGGAGCGCCTGACCGGAGCCGGTATTTACTACGGCGCGGCGATGACCGAAGCAATGTCAACAACGGGCGAGGATGTTTACGTTGTCGGCGGCGCTAACAGTGCCGGACAAGCCGCGATGCACTTTTCGAGGTACGCGCAACGAGTGGTCATGCTCGTGCGTGGTTCGTCGCTCGCGACTTCGATGTCGCAATACCTGATCAATCAACTCAAGGCGACTCCGAATATTCAAATCGAATACAACACGTCCATCGTTGAGGCTCACGGCGACAATCATCTCGAAGCGATCTCGATTCGCTGTTCGACAACGAACGAGGTGAACAAAGTTCCCGCCAACTCACTGTTCATCATGATCGGAGCCGCGCCAAATACAGACTGGCTTGCAAACATCGTCGACCGCGACGAGCGGGGTTTCATTTATTCAGGTCCGCACCTGACACGCGACGGCAAGCGGCCAAACGGTTGGAAGCTTGACCGCGAGCCGGGACTTTTGGAAACAAACGTTCCAGGCATCTTTGTCGTCGGTGATGTTCGTCACGGCTCGGTGAAGCGTGTGGCGTCGGGCGTCGGCGAGGGATCGGTTGCGATCTCGTTCGTGCATCAATATCTGAGCAAGGTCGTGTGAGAAATGGAAGAAACAGTTTCGGGTGGCATTGAAGCAATCGTTCCAGCGAGCACTTCGCCGCCGGATAAAGTCGAGGCACTTCGTCGCGTCCACGTGTTTGCGGATCTGCCTGACGAGCAGTTGCAGTGGTTCGCCGGTAACTCCGAAGATCGGCACTACGCAGCGGGCGAGGTGATGTTTCGCAAGGGCGACAAGCCCGAAGCGATGGTCGTTTATCTCGAAGGCGAATCCCACGCTTACTGGGACGTGAGCGACCACGACATCGTTTACATCTCGCACGCCGGCGACCAGAAAACTGAAGTCAGCGGAATGCTTCCGTTTTCGCGTATGACGGAGTTTCAGGTTACTGGTTACGCCGTTACCGACGTGCGGTTGTTATGGTTTCCGGTTCGGTTTTTTCCGGAGATGATGCAACGCATGCCGTTGCTCGTGGAACGGCTCGTCGGAATCATGAGCGATCGGGTGCGTGAAGCGACTACGCTCGATCAGCAGCAGGACAAGTTGATAGCGCTCGGCAAACTGTCAGCGGGACTCGCTCACGAACTCAACAATCCCGCGGCGGGCGCGACGCGCGCAGCCAACGATCTGATCGAAACGTTGAAAGAGTTGCGCGCTGCCGACATGAGGCTCTGCTCTCACGATCTTAACGAGGAGCAGCAGGAGTCGATTGACGCATTCGAGAGTAAGGCAATCGATCACACCGCGACGGCGAAGCAGTTGAACTCGCTCGATCAGAGCGATCGGGAAGATGAAGTCTCCGAGTGGCTCGAGGCACATGGAATCGGCGAACCATGGAAACTCTCGGGCAATCTCGTCGAAGCGGGAATGGACTCAGCCGCACTCGAACAACTGTTGGGCGAGATTCCTTCCACCGCCACTGCGGATGTGCTGGCCCGAGTGAACTGCCAACTCGCAGCGGCGAAGCTGGCCAGTGAGATCAAGACTGCCACCGCGCGCATCACGGAGTTGGTGGGAGCGATCAAGGAATACAGCTACATGGACCAGGCGAAGGTCCAGGAGCTCGATGTCCATAAAGGTCTGGACAACACGCTGCTCATCCTGAAGTACAAGTTGAAGAAGAAGAACATCAGCGTTACGCGGGAGTATGCTGAGTCGTTACCGCTGATCAAGGCGTACGGTAGCGAGCTCAACCAGGTTTGGACCAATTTGATTGTCAACGCAGTCGATGCGATGAGCGAAGGTGGAAAGTTGAAGGTACGCACCAAGCGTGAGCCAACCGACATCATGGTTGAAATTCGTGACAACGGAGGAGGCATACCGGCGCCCGTTCGCTCGCGCATCTTCGAACCGTTCTTCACCACCAAGCAAGTCGGTGAAGGAACTGGCCTCGGCCTCGACACCGTCGCCCGAATCGTGCGCAAACACCGTGGCAACGTTCGTTTCGAATCCAGGCCTGGCGACACGTGTTTCCAAGTGCGGTTGCCGACTGGGTAGATCAACTAAGCCGCAGATGAACGCGGATGAACGCAAATAAGAATGAAAATTGATAGTTTGACGCCGATGCTGCGAACCTGGGACCTGGCGGGAACGATTGAGTTCTATACGCGTGTGCTCGGATTCCAGTGCGAGAGTCAGGAGGAACCTGTCGCCGACCTGACCTCATCTTTTTAATCGGCCTTTTCTCCCTCTCATGCGTCTAAAAGACCGAGTCGCTGTTGGCCCTGAAGTGGTATATTGATCGAACCTTGGTTGATGCCCAAAGGTGGCCCCTCAAGAGCACAGGACCTCACCTGAGACTGAAGAGTCATTCGAAATCGCGACGGAGCCCGTCCTGTATGAACACCAGGTTTCCCTGCTGTGCTGCAAAAGGCTTTATCCTTCCGTTTGTTCTATTGCTCGCCTGCGGCTTAAGCACATCAAAGGCAGCGACCAACAAGAAACCGATTTTGATCAGCCAGGCGACAACAACTCGGGCCGTCGCTTTCGAATCTGTGACGATGAAAGCCGAGCCCTTTTCGCCGACAGCAACCATTGCTTACAGCAGCGACACACGCACACGCGTCTGCATCTTCGCGATGGATCTCGAGCTCCTGGCGGGTGAAGGATCGAATGCCTTCTCCTCCGATGCTCAGGATGGAAACGGAAAGATATATCCGTTGAAGGTTGAGTATGCCGGCCAAGTGCCCGACTTCCCCGGCATCACCATGATAGTCGTCAGACTAGCGGATGACCTTGGAGATGTAGGTGACGTCTTACTGCGTTTGAATCTGCACGGCATGTCGAGTAATCGAGTCCGAGTTGGGATCGGGCACGCTGGTGGTGGACCAGCCGATGATCCGGGCGCGATACCAACTCCAGCTCCCGCCACTCCGCCGGCTGCGGATGCAGTGTTGGTTCCGGATCCGTATACAGGGCCGGCCACCGACGCTGACACGGTGAGGTTTCTCGAGCAGGCGAGTTGGGGACCGACAGCTTCCGAAGTCACGCGCGTGAAAGCCATGGGTTTCATGGCCTATCTCAACGACCAGTTCAACCTCGCACCGGCTAACACTGCGAAGGGTTCGAACTATCCGGACCTTGTATTTCCTCTCGACGACTCCACTCAGCAGTGCCCGACAAGCAATCCTTCAGATCCAAACTACAACCAAACAGTTTGCATCCGTGATTTCTTCTCGATGTATCCGGTCCATCGGACGTTCTTCAGCACCGCACTCTATGGAAACGATCAATTGCGGCAGCGTGTGGCTTTTGCACTCCATCAGATTCTGGTAGTGTCCGCCAACAGCGAAGTCAACCGTCCGAGTTGGATGACTCCTTACCTGCAAGCTCTCGACCGAAACGCTTTTGGCAATTACCAAACTCTGCTAAACGAGATCGCGCTCACACCGGCGATGGGTGAGTATCTCGATATGCGATTGAGTACGAGGACAAGCCCGAACGAGAACTTTGCGCGGGAGGTCCTCCAACTCTTTTCGATTGGCACGAACGCGCTCAACCTTGATGGAACACCAGTGCGCGATGCGCAAGGCAACATTATTCCCACCTACACCCAGGCAGACGTGGTTGAGTTTACGCGCGTCTTTACCGGTTGGAATTTCACCACGGCTCTCGGCGCAGGCATTACTAACTATCGCGACCCGATGGTGCCGCGTGGCGGTCAGAATCATGACGCGGGCGCCAAGACGCTCCTGAACGGATTCAACATTCCCGCATGCACGAGCACCACCTCAGCGCAAAACGTCGCTTGTGCTCAGTCAGACATGGCCGCCGTCATGACTCATCTGGCAAACCATCCGAATGTTGGTCCATTCCTGAGCAAGCAGCTTATTCAACACCTGGTAACAAGCAATCCCAGTCCTGCTTACGTGGAACGTGTAGCGCGAGTCTTCAACAACGATTGCAGCGGACTGTATCCGCAGGGTTGCACTAACGTTCGAGGCAACCTCAAGCTCGTCGTGCAGGCTATCCTGCTGGATCCGGAAGCGCGTGGTGACGTGAAGACCGATCCGAACTACGGCAAGTTGCGGGAACCGGCGCAGTACATCAACGGGTTCCTGCGCGCTTTCAACGTCAAATCGTTCGACAAGCTTTCGACGAGCGACGGTGTTTTGGACGGCAGAGCAGGCACCGACTTTAGCGGTACGTTGGATCAGCCGATTTTTCAACCTCCGACAGTCTTCAGTTACTACCAACCGGGTTATGAAGTTCCCGGCACGAAGATACTCGGGCCGGCATTCGGCATCCTTTCCACAACAACGACCTTGCGCCGCGCAAACGACATCAACACACTGGTATTCAACGGAGTTTCCAGTAACAGCACGCCGACAGCGGCGAGTCCGGATCGACCGCGCGGCACTTCAGTCGATCTGGCCGGCTTGCAGTCTCTGGCAGGAAATCCGATCGACGTAGTCAACGCGCTCGATGCGTTGTTGTTACACGGAACTATGAACCCGCAAATGCGCAGCTCGATCATCACTGCGATGAACGCCATCAACGATGCCGACGTGACCGCGCGCAACTTGAAACGCGCGCGAACGGCCGTTTATCTGGTGGCAACTTCTTCGCAGTACGACGTTCAGAGATAAAGACCATGGCGATAACACGCAGAGATTTCCTTCGTTCAAGTGCATGCGCGGCCGGTGGCGTAGCGCTGGCTTCCAGTATCGATACTTTCGGCGTCGTGCACGCGCTGACACCGCAGGCAGCCAGTGATTACAAAGCGCTGGTTTGCATTTTTATGAACGGCGGAAACGACGGCAACAACATGCTGGTCTCGCTCGATCAGTACAACGACTATTCTAATGCGCGCAGTACCGCAGGTCTCGCGATAGCTCAAGCGAGTCTGCTGCCCGTTTCGCCGGTGAGTGGTGGGTCATACGGTTTTCATCCCAACATGCCGGAGTTGAGGGATCTCTTCAACCAGGGCAAGCTCGCAGTGCTCTGCAATAACGGTCCGTTAGTTGAACCACTCACGAGGACCACTTATCAGAACGGCACCGGCAAGAAGCCGCTCCAACTGTTCTCGCACTCGGATCAGGTTCAGTTGTTTCAAACGGCGATAGCCAACGCGGTGAGCCAAACGGGTTGGGGGGGCCGGTTGGCCGACAGGACTACAGGTCTGAATGGTGCAGCGACTTTCCCGAGTAACGTTTCGATTGCCGGTGTCAACCTGCTGCTGAGCGGGGTTGACACAAGACAGCTTGCCGTGGCTGATTCAGGTACTCCGCTGGCGAACGTGTTGGACCTTAGCCTCGCCGGCACCACTGCCGAGCGCACGTCGCGGCTGGCTTCTTTCAACGAACTGCGCACACTGGATAACGAGTTCAAACTCGTGAAGGCTGCGAGCGACATACGCTCGAGCTCGATCCAAACAGACAATGCACTGAGCAGTGTTAACCCAACGCTGACAACTGTTTTTCCGAATACGTCACTCGGCCGCCAGCTAAAACAAGTAGCACTGCTGATCAAGGCCTGCATCGATCCGCTGGCGGGAATAAACATGAAGCGCCAGATCTTCTTCACGCAGATCGGAGGCTTCGATACACATTCCGCCGAGATCGGCGGACAAGGAAGTTTATTGACGCAGGTGAGTCAGGCGATCAATGCGTTTTATGCGGCAACTGTCGAGCTTGGTGTTCAAGACAAAGTGACGACCTTTACCATGTCCGACTTCGGACGCACGTTGCAGCCGGCGGGCACCGGTGTCGCGACAGTCGGCACGGACCACGCATGGGGAAATCATCAACTAATCGTCGGCGGATCGGTGTTGGGTCATACGCTTTACGGGGCTTATCCGACTTTGGCTTTGGGTGGTCCAGACGACGCGGATGGTGGTTCAAACCCGCGTGGTCGCTGGATACCAACAACTTCGGTTGAACAATACGCTGCAACGTTGGCGCTGTGGTATGGCTTGTCTACCGCCGATCTCCCGGCAGTGTTTCCGTTAATCGATCACTTCGCTACTCCGAACCTCGGATTCCTTGGGTAGGTTTGTCGCTTTCGCATGAGAGCCGCATCGAAGGAATTTGTCTGCCACCGACCGGCGGCCACGGAGGGCCGGCCCTACAAATGTATCCGGCTCATCCTTGTGACGTCTGTCCTCGCAGGACTCGCCGGATTCCTTCTGACTCACAACACTGGCACTCGGACTGTTCACGCTTTCTCTGCGGGGCCACCTGCCGGTTACACCGGAGCGCCACAGGAGGAGCCTGAAGCTTGCGCTGAATGTCATGTGCCGCCTGATGCGGGAACGGGCAGGATTTCGATTACCGCGCCCCAAACCTATGTCCCGGGTCACACATATCCGGTCACCGTCACTCACACAAACGCGGATCCAACTCGACTTCGCTGGGGCTTTGAACTGACAGTTCTCGATAACGCCTCCGATGAGAAAGCCGGCGAGCTCCAGGGTATTGATGGGACAACGCAGGTGCTTAACAACGCCGGTCCAGGTTCTGCGCGTCAATACATCGAGCACACGGCGGTCGGAACGTTTGTGGGCCAACAGAATGGAGCCAGTTGGACGTTCAACTGGACCGCGCCTTCCACCGATGTTGGTCCAGTCACTTTTTACGCAGCCGGCAATCAAGCCAACAACGACGGCAATACATCCGGCGACTACATCTACAGGACGTTTGTTGCTTCGGCTCCAGCCTCGAGCACAGCAGATTTTGCGTTGAGCGTCGATCCGGCCTCGCGAAGCGTTGTGCCCGGCGGTGTCGCGGTTTACACGATCACGGCAACACCGTTGGCAGGATTTACGGGTCAGGTGAATCTCACGACGAGTGGCCTTCCAGCAGGCACTGCTGACGCATTCAATCCCGCGTCAGTCAACATCACCGATGCCGGCTCGAAAACGTCAGTGCTTTCGTTAGGAACGGGCCTGACCACTCCGATAGGCAATCATAGCGTAAATATCAATGCGCAGTCGGGGTCTATCATTCACTCCGCGCCGGCGATGTTAAATGTAGTGAGTCCATCGAGTGCTGACCTGTCGGTGACTAAAACTGCATCGCCGAATCCAGGACAAGCAGGCGTAACTCTTTCTTATCGCATCACTGCGACGAACAATGGGCCGGCAGTCGCGACAAACGTAAATGTCACCGACCCACTTCAGGCCGGCGTCACGTTCGTTTCAGCGTCGACAACACAGGGAAATTGCAACGGCACGAGCACTGTGAATTGCATCCTGGGAACTCTCGCCGTTGGCAGCAGCGCGATCGTTACGATTAACGTCACACCTTCCGCAGCGGGTCAAATCACCAACTCAGCAACTGTCAATGCCAGCGAGAGCGATTTTGATTCGACCAACAACAGCTCCACCATCACGACTCTGATTCAACCCGCCGCGGCCTCGCCGACTATGTTGGATGACAATCTTACTGTCAGCACCGTGGTTGTCGGACTCGATCAGCCGACGAGCATGGCATTCATTGGACCAAACGATTTTCTTGTACTCGAAAAAGCGACCGGCAAGGTCCAGCGAATCGTCAATGGCGCTTTGCAATCGACGCCACTCGATCTCGCAGTTAACAATGCTTCCGAGCGAGGTCTGCTGGGAATCGTCCTGCATCCAAACTTCTCGCAGAATGGTTTTGTCTATCTCTACTGGACCGAAAGCAGTACCGGCGTAGACACCGCAAACATCGATCAAGTTCCGCTGCTCGGAAATCGAGTCGATCGTTATCACTGGAATGGCTCGACCCTCACATTCGATCGCAACCTGATCAAGTTGCGAGCACTACAACAGGACGCAGGTCAGCCCTCGCGGGGAAATCACAACGGCGGTGTGGTGCGCTTTGGTCCTGACGGTAAGCTCTACCTCGTCATCGGCGACAATGGCAGACGAGGCTTCCTGCAAAATATCAAGAGCGGCGGCCCTGTTCCTGACGACCAGTTTGGTGGACCAGAACCTGACAATGCTCATACGACCGGAGTGATTCTGCGATTGAATGATGACGGATCGACGCCTGCCGACAATCCATTCTTCAACGCCGCTACAAACTTGACCGGCGAGGCTGCGATTAATGTGAAGAAAGTGTTCGCCTACGGCATACGCAACAGTTTCGGGATGGACTTCGATCCGTTGAGCGGCGCTTTGTGGACTCAGGAGAATGGCGACGATGCATTTGATGAAATCAATCGTGTCAGTTCGGGTTTCAACGGTGGCTGGATTGAGGCAATGGGTCCGGTGAGTCGAGTCGATGAGTTTAAATCGATTGAGATGACTTACGGCGCCGGAAACCTTCAGCAGCTTCGCTGGCCTCCGAGCAACATCGGCGCCACCGCGCAGGAAGCACTGGCGAAATTGTACATGCTGCCCGGAGCGCAGTATTTCGATCCGGAATTCAGTTGGAAGTATGCGCTGGCGCCGTCGCCGATCGGTTTCGTGCGTGGTCGAGGACTGGGTCCGCAGTTTGAAGGAGACTTGTTCGTGGGTGCTTCACGCACGACATTGCTCAATGGGTTCCTGTTTCGCTTCAAGTTGACTCCCGATCGGCAACATTTCTCTTTCACTGATCCGCGACTCGCGGATCGTGTCGCCGACAACGTCGATAAGTTTGATCTGACTGAGAGTGAGAGCCTGCTGATCGGAAAAGACTTTGGCGTTACGACTGATATTCAAACCGGACCAAACGGAAACTTGTTTGTGGTCTCGCTTTCGAACGGCGCCGTCTACGAAATCAAATCAAAACCGGGTTTGTTGTTCACGGCGACCTTGACCGGCTCGCAGGAAACTCCACCCAACAACTCGACGGCGACGGGCAGAGCCACACTGCTACTCAGTCCCGATGAGAAGACTGCTCGCGTGTCGCTGACCTTTGCTGGTCTTTCAAGTGGGCAAACGGATGCTCATATTCACGGACCCGCGACGCCAGGCGTTAGCGCTCCCGCGATCTTCCCGCTGCCGCTCGGCCAGGTCAGCGACTTTGCGATCGCGCTGACGTCTTCGCAGGTGCAGGATCTCAAGAACGGTCTGTTTTACATCAATGTTCACAGTTCTAATTTCCCGACAGGCGAGATAAGAGGACAGTTTGGGTTGTCGTCATCGTTGAGCAGTATTCAGTTTAACGCGACCAATTACATCGTGAACGAAGGTGGCGGGGGTGCGAACATAACTGTCACTCGAAGCGGTAATACCTCAAACGCGGTGACCATTAATTACGCCACGAATAATGGAACTGCGGTGGCGCCGGCTGACTATATCAATACTTCCGGATCGCTTCAGTTCGCACCGGGAGAGACTGTAAAGCAGTTCGTTGTACCCATCGTTGATGATGCTGCGGTTGAACGCACCGAGACGATCAATTTGGTGTTGAGTGGTCCAGGCACTGGTGCGCTGGAAGGAAGTCCGTTCACGAGTACCATCTCGATTTTCGATAACGACAACCCACTGATTGTGAGCGAAGAAACGAGCGGACGGGCCGCAGCGTTGGAGTCAGTGTGGATGATGCGTGAACCGTTCCCGCTCGGAAACTTCCTAAACCTTAGCTCGGACCAACACACGCGCATCACGCTTTTCGCCACTGGGATTGAATTGACGCCCGGTGAAGGTCCTTCAGACCTCACGGTCCAGGCTCAGGACAGTCAAAATCGCGTCTATCCTGTCGTCGTAGAAGACGTGCGAAAGGTTCCGAACTTTGACTGGCTCTCGCAGATTGTGGTGCGACTGCCTGACTCAATCGAGTCAGATGGTGACTTCCAGATCAGCATCACTTTTCGCGGTACGGTAGGCAACAAAGCACTGATCAGTATGGTTCGATAAGCCGAAATGTGAAGTGGAATTTTGAATGATTGATTAGAACAAGTCAGGAAGAGGGGGCTTGCCCCAGCTCTGCCAATTCTCGATCAGCCGGGGCAAGCCCCTCTTCTTCCTGACTTGTTCTAGCGAACGAATCAAAATTATCCCAGCTGTTCTCACCGGCGTCTAAAAGTCTGACGTCGAAAATTGGAGGCTCACAAGTGTACCAGCCACGTGCTATCCCTCGTTTCGCAGTTTTGATTTTGTTGTGGGCATCGGTTTTTCAACTGCCGAAGTTGGCTGTCGCACAGCCGTCCCAGGCGGTCCGTGTTCCTTTCACGCGCACCGAGTCGATGATCACGATGCGCGATGGCATGCGACTTCACACCGTCGTTCTAACTCCGCAAACTCAGACCGAGCCGCTGCCGATCATCCTCAACCGCACGCCTTATGGCGTCCGGTACCCACACTCATCGTCGGCGGCTGGTGGGATCAGGAAGACTTGTATGGACCACTCGTGACTTATCAAACACTCCAAAAGACGGATAGAAAAAATTTGGTGTTTCTCGTTGAGGGTCCGTGGAACCACGGCGGCATCCGCGGTAGGGGACGAAGTCTCGCCAAGGTTGATTTCGGGAGCGACACCGGAGCGTATTATCGCAGAGAAATCGAGACGCCATGGTTTGCATATTACTTGAAGGGCAAGGGACAGTTGAGGCAGGGCGAAGCAACGATATTTCAATCCGGCACGAACAAATGGATGACGTATGACGCGTGGCCCGCATCGCAACGTGCGGAAGGCTGCGCTGTTTTTGCAAACCGGCGGGCAGCTTTCGTTCGACAGGCCGGGCGCTGCGAAAGCTGCGGAAGAGTTTGACAGTTACACTTCAGATCCGGCGTCGCCAGTGCCATATCGAAAGCGTCCAGTCGAAGCGACTTACGAGCCGAAAGGGGCAAGCGCCAACAACGTGAGGCGCGTTGTCAAGGCCAGCGCCAAAGGCGCGCAATATGAAAGCCAGGGGCAAGCGCGAAGCGCGTCGCCCCTGGTTACAAGGTAATAATTGAACCGAGCACTGAAGGTGCGAAATATCATCATCAATTATTCCGCTCTTTCAGAGCTTTACGATATTTGTGCTCACTACCAGGGGCGACGCGCCTCACGTTGTTCGGCGCTTGCCCCTGGCTTTCATATTCCGCGCTTTTGGCGCTACAAATAGAACGAGTAACGTCGCGTGCGTTCGAGCCACAACTTGAACGTGTCCAGAGTGAGATGGCTCATGTCTTTCGCTAATGCTTTGCGAAAACAATCCGCCAGGTCTTTGTCGGAGGTCTGCGCGAGCCAGTCTTCCAGGCTCATCTTTTCAGTAGCTTGATCAGCTTGACGCACGAGCGGTAGCGCGCGCGATCGCTGCGTACACAAAACCGCGAGTTGGGCCATGCAGATCCGATATGGCGCGTATTTTGGGCCAACTTTGCGGATCGTCTCATCGGAATTTGCAGGACTCTGTATAAATACCGCAAGCTCTACATCAGACAGCGCGGTCTTCACTAGTCGATAGGTGTTGACGAACCGTTTGAGTGAGCGCGGATTTCCGTCCAGTAGTCCACCGAGTTCGCCCAGAAACTGAAGCTCCTCGTCCGAGATGAAGTCCGGATCGACAGGTGTTTTGATAGAGTTCTCTGTCTCGTCCCCCTCTGCTTCTTCAGGATCTGCACTGTCAGCTACGACAACGTTCCCCAACAACGTCAGTTGTAGATCGAATCGCGACTCATCCGGTGATGTTGTCTGCTTATCCGGTGATTCTGTGGGATCGAGGAGACTTCGAGCGATCGCACCTCGAGTTGCTAACGGTACAGGACGCAACCATAAGGGAATCTGGAAGATCTTTTCCAAATAATCGGTCGCCGTTGCGGTGACTCCGAGCTCATCCGCAAACCCGGCATGGTTATCGGGATCGACAAAACCCGGAGCCTGGATCAAGCCGGGCGCCTGGTTAAGACAACGTGTGACCCAGCGCGGATCAACCGCGACGACACAAACGAATAGCGGGAATGCCAGTAGCAGGTGGACCAGCTTGAGTACTTCGATTACGCGATCGTCCGAGCATCGATCGAGATCGTCGATGTACAACACGATGCGGCTCACAGTAGGCGGCGCAATGACGGGTTCACCGTCTTTCTGTCCAAGGTATTCCCGATTCGCCTTCGTCATCAGATCAGAAAGACGCTCGAAGTCGTTGCGAATGCGTGAGAAGATCGAGAGTTGCTGCAAATACCCATCCTGCGAAACACGTTCATTGAGAAACTCGTCGAGCAGCGTACCAGTTGATAACTTCGCGAGCTCAGCTCTTTTGTTTTCCACCTCCGCGGCGGCGACAGCGTGTTGCGCGAGGAGCTTCGCACGTTTCTCCTCGAGGGTGTCGAGCTGCAAATGTGCAGTCGCGGGTGCCTGTTGAAGCTGTGTGAGCTGCTCGCTGAGATCGTCTATGCTACTGCTTCGCTCTTTTACGACTGTACGAAGTTGCGAGATGGTGGCCTCATATTCAGCCTTCACCTTAGCGACGACCGCTTGCTTGAGCTGGTCTTGTTCGTCTTGTAACTCTGTACCGGTTTTGGCCAGCGCATCGAGTTTCTTGAGCCAGTTCAGCGCTGTTCCTGCCAACGCACTCACAACCGCAACCATCGATACCAATCGTGCGTAGAAATTGGTCAGCATTATCGCTGTTGCGGCTGCTGTAATCGCAAACACAAGCACGCCGAACAAGATTAGCTTGCCGTTAGCGCTCGCCTTCTGCGCTTCGACGATCACCTTTCGCACATTCGTGGTTGCCCTCGATAACTCCGTGGTGTCGAGTTTTCTGAGTAACAGAGTCGCCACGGCAGTCGCCGGGACTTTCTTCACCTCTGCGTCGATCTCACTCTGAAGTTTCGCGAGCTCCTGCGCGAGATGGTTCTGCGCCTCCTTCAGGTCAGTCCTTGCGGCTCCGATTTCCGTTTTTTTGGCTTCGATCTCGTCACTGATTTTCAGATTGAGCTGCGCCAGATCTTGTTGCACCTTTGCCCTTTGAGCTTCGGCATCTGCGAGCGCTTTCTCGCGAACCGTTACTTCCTGCTTTGCAGAGTCGAGTTGCTTGACGATTTCTTCGCTGCGTGCCTTCAGGTCCTTCTCATCCTCGTCCGGCTGGACGCGCAGATTGCGAAGGATGTGGTCCACGAACGACGCGGCGAGATTTCCTTCACTGTAGTGCCATGCATTGAATTCAATCTGTGCGATGTTTCCATGAAACTTCGACTGCGCGCCCTGAGCGCGGCCGAGCTCAGCGAAATCGGCCACGCGTTTTTGCAGGCGACGCATGAAAAAGCTTTTTCCCGATCCCCATGCGCCGAAGACGCCGACCGATAGAGGAGTGGTCGTGGCGCGCGACGCGATCAAACGTGCGAACGCCTCGACTTCGCGATCAACATTCAACAGGTCCCGTCCTTCGGGGGCATCGGTATTGAAGCCGAGCAAAGGCATGGGACTGGCGCCGCGCGCATACTCGAGCCAGATCTCTGTTTCATCGGGAAACTTCCACGCCAAATGCTCTGCAAGCCCGATGCACCATGCGCGCCGATCGATTCTGAAGCCCAGGAAATCGCGTAGGTGGTAACTCGGAATCACGGCGTAGGCGGCCATGAAGTGGCGAACGTCGAGCCCTTGCTCGTTCTGATTTGGGCAAAGCTCCTGAGCTTTAGCGAAAGCCTGTCTAAAGGAATGCGTCGTCGTGAGTTTGTCCGGCAGTGGCTCAGATTTGATGGGATGTTTTTTGGTCAACGACTCGGCGCTCACGCCTCGCAGTGCGAGATGTGATCGAAACCACCGGCAAAGTGGATCGGCGCCGCCAGCCAGCGCGGCCAACATCGACCTAAAGTTCAGAGTCCGAGGGTCGTCCTGCTTCTCGAGTAATGACCAGTGATGCGCATAGGAAAAGAGTGCCTCCAGCGAGGGTGTGGCCATGGCACTTGTCTGCGTATTGTGCGCAGTGTCGAAGAAAGTTACTGGTACTGGTTCCATTTGAGGATTGCAGCCTTAGTTTTTTGCTCAGGTAGAACTTGGTGGCAGCGAAATGCGGTGAACCTTATAACTGAGCCCTTAACGGTGTCAACGTCGTTTTCTCTTGGCTGAAATTCCCATCCGGGTCTACACTTGCCGCCATTATGCTAAACGACTTCTCCTACGCGTTTCGCACGCTGCGCAAGAGCCCCATTTTCACAATCACAGTAGTCGTGACCATCGCCCTCGCTATCGGCGCCAGCACCGCTATCTTCAGTGTCACGAACGGCGTGCTGCTGCGAAAACTTCCTTACAAGGATCCGGAGCGACTGGTCCTCGCCTGTAACGATCTTCAGAAGCGGAACGTGAAAGACTTTCCGTTTTCTAACGTCGACTTCCTTGACTTGCGCAACGGCGCGAAAAACAGTTTCGAAGATTTCGCTGTCGTCCAGACGGGTCGCATCACGCTTCCTGCTCTGGACGGCACACCTGAGCGCGTCCGCATAGGCGTCGTATCTACGAATTTCTTCGGCATGATGGGAGCTTCGATCATCGCAGGCCGCGGCTTCGAAGAATCCGACGGCACGCCCGACCCAACTCCACCAGCAAACGCCAACGGCGCTGCGGCTAACGCACAACCTCAGTTGCCGACGATGGCGATTCTGAGCAACGACTACTTCCAACAGCGCTTCGGTGGCGATAGATCCATTGTCGGCAAACCTCTGCCAGTATCCGCCGCATTTGGACCACCTCCGATCGTTGTAGGCGTACTCGCTCCGGGTTTTGAATTGCTGTTTCCGCCGCAAGCGAATGTCGAACAATTTCCGAGTGTCTGGCTTGCAGCGCGCATTCCGTACGACGTCGCGAACCGTAACAACGTGCAGTGGCGCGTGATTGGACGACTGAGCCCTGGCGCTTCGATGGTCCAGGCCCAGGCCGAAGTCGAAAAAGTCGCGCAGAAAATTCGCAGCGAAAACGCGATCGCAAACACAGCCGGTCAGTATTTTCGTCTCGTCCCGATGAAGCAGCACCTCGTCGATGAAGTTCGACCCGCGATTCTCGCGCTCATGGGCGCGGTTATTTTCCTGCTGCTGATCGCGTGTGCGAACGTGGCGAACCTGATGCTGGTGAGAGCTGCGTCACGTGAACGCGAGTTGGCGGTGCGAGCAGCACTCGGCGCCGGTTGGTGGCAGTTGGTTCGTCAAACACTCGCGGAAGCGATCGTTATCGCCGCACTCGGCACGGCCATTGGAGTCGGGCTTGCTTATTTAGGCATTCGCCAACTGCTCGTGATCGCGCCGGAGAATCTGCCGCGCTTGAATGCGATCGGGATTGATCTGAAGGTGCTGGTGTTTGCGATTGCGGCCGGACTTTTCTCGGCTGTGATCTTTGGAGTGATTCCGGCGCTTCGCACTGCGAAACCAAATCTCATGGATACGCTGCGTTCGGCCGGACGAAGCGGAGCACTCGGCGCTGCTGGTTTGCGTAACGCTGTCGTAGTCGTCGAAGTTGCGCTTGCGTTTGTGCTCCTGATCGGCTCGGGCTTGATGTTCCGTACGTTCGTTAATATTCAACGCGTGAATCTCGGGTTTGATGCGCGCGGTCTGTTGACATTTCAACTTCTCGGCAACATCGGCCAGACACCTGAAGAAAACGCAAACTTCAAGCGCCAGCTTCGCGAGCAGCTCGACGCGATTCCCGGTGTGCATAGTGCGACCGCGTCATTTCCGCTGCCGCTTGCGGGCGGGTTTAGTCCTGTGCGTTGGGGCGGAGCCGAAGCGCAGACGGATCCGAGTAAATTTCAAGCTGCCGATCTTCAGATCGTCCTACCGGGTTACTTCGAAGCGATGGGCACGAAGCTTCTCGAGGGACGCACTTTCACTGAAGACGACAGCAAGCCTGACCGGAACATGCTCATAGTTGATCAGGCACTCGCTGCGAAAGCGTTTCCAAACGAGTCTGCGGTCGGCAAGCGGATTCTGTTTCGCGTGCGCACGCCTGAAGCGCAGTGGGGCGAGATCATTGGCGTGGTGGCCCATCAGCGCAACACGTCGCTGATCGAACCGGGCCGTGAACAACTGTACGTCGCGGACGGATATGTCAATCATCGGGCTGCTAACTGGTGGGCGCTGCGGACCGACGGAGATCCTTCCGCGCTTGCCAACTCCGTGCGCGAAGTCGTTCGCAAGATGGGCAAGGAAACGTTCATCAACCAGATGCAGCCGATGGACACGCTGGTGACGAAGGCACAGGCGCAGACACGCTTTTCGCTGTTGCTGATCGGAGTGTTCTCGACGATCGCGGCGCTGCTCGCGGGGGTGGGTTTGTATGGCGTGCTGGCAACGTTGGTGCGCCAACGAACCGCGGAGATCGGAGTGCGCATGGCGTTAGGCGCCGCGCCGTCACGCATCTTTCGTTTGATGATCGGGAAGGGACTTTATCTCAGCGTGATTGGTATCGCGATCGGTCTCGTCGGAGCGTTCGTGATTACGCGCATACTTGCGAGCATGCTCGTCGAAGTCAAACCCACGGATCCGTTAACGTTCGCTTCGGTAGCGGGGTTGTTCTTGGTGATTGCCGTGCTGGCCTCGTTTCTCCCCGCTCGTCGCGCAGCGGGGTTAGATCCGACGACGGCGCTGCGTAATGAGTAGTGTAATGAAAATTAATATTGAGCAGAGCTTTGACCAGATTCGTGACTACTGGTCTCCTAAGGTGATCGGCCGTGTCAACGATCAGTACGTGAAGATCGCAAAAGTCAAAGGCGAATTTACGTGGCACAACCACACGGACGAGGACGAACTGTTTCTGGTCGTGCGCGGACGTCTGCTGATTCAACTCGAAGGTGAAGAGATCGAACTCAACGCCGGTGACATGTACGTCGTCCCGAAAGGCGCGATGCACAACCCCGTCGCGGATGAGGAATGCTGGGTAATGCTCGTCGAGACAGTAACGACGAAACATACGGGCGATGTCGACACGCCGATGACGAAGTCAATCGCCCAGCAGCTTGCGTAGCGTGAGTTACTTTGATTTGAGAAACTCCGATTTGATCTCTTCCCAGCTTCTGCCGGCCTGAGGATTCTGCTGTGCAGACTGAATGCGGCGATCGAGTTCTTGTTTCTGAGCCTCAGTTAATTCGAAGCAGCCGTTGTCTTCGGCGATCGCGTTCGACGCGGAAAACATTGATCTATTCGCTTTCCCCAGCCTGCTTAAGAACTCGCACTACGTCATCGTGATTACCCTGAATCGCGAGTTGAAGTGCGGTTTTGCCGTCTCGGTCTTTTGCCTTGAGGTTTGCGCCTGCCGCGATCAACATGCGGCAGATGTTGTCATGACCGTAACGGGCAGCTTCGAGAAGCGGTGTGCTTCCGCTTTCGTCTCTGACATTAACATCGACGCCAGGCGCGGCAAGTAACGACCTGACCATGTCAGTGTTGCCTTCACGCGTCGCGCGAAAAAGAGCTGCTACCTGCGCGTTGTTTGTC
>DATDFT010000267.1:0-19937 GCA_036522475.1 Pyrinomonadaceae bacterium
AGATTCGCATCACGCGCGTCTCCAATGCGCGGTCGTCCCACAGTCGCGTTTCCTGACTCAGACGTCCGCCCGACTCGAGCACCTTGATGTGCCTCGCCACTTCAAACTCGATCGCACGTTGCATGAAGCGAACCGAGTTCAGGTTTTTCAATTCGACTTTCGTACCAAACTTCTCATCGCCTACGCGTCGTACGGACACGTTTGCCTCACAACGCAGGTTGCCCTTCTCCATGTCGGCTTCCGACGCGCCCACCCACTGCAACGCACGACGAACGTGATTGACGTAGTCGTACGCTTCCCACGAAGAACGAAAGTCAGGTTCAGTGACAATCTCCGCGAGCGGAACACCGGCGCGATTCAGATCGATATACGAATAGCGATCGACGTCCGGCAACCCTTCGTGCACGTTCTTGCCGGCATCTTCTTCGAGGTGCAGTCGCGTGATGCGAATCTTCTTCGGACGCCACTCGATCGGATGCCCCGCTTCGTCACGCTCGGCGGTCATGATCTCGAGTTCACCGTTCGCTGAGAAAGGCTGATCGTATTGCGAGATCTGATAGCCCTTCGGCAGATCAGGATAGAAGTAATTCTTGCGCGCGAAGATTGAGTGATGGTTGATGTGTAGTCCGAGCGCCAGCGCTGCGCGCGCACCGAGATCAACTACGCGACGATTCAAAACCGGCAGCGCGCCCGGCAAACCCAGACAAGTTGGACAAGTGTTCGCGTTAGGCTCGTCGCCAAAACGTGTGGCACACCCGCAGAAGATCTTCGACTCCGTGCTCAGTTGCGCGTGGATCTCGAGTCCGATAACTGTTTCCCAGGTCATCTGTGTGATCCGTGCCTTGAGTGAACGATCCGGGGAACAGCGCGTATTGCCGGTGCTGTGAACACCCGCCTTCGATCAGTAAATGGAAATCTTGGAAAAGGAGTTATCGGCGTCGCCAGAAACCCGTCGAACGGTGACGGAGAAAAGCGTCTGAAACGATTAAATGGACCACCGGTGATTCCGAACCCGCCGTTATCAAACGGGAAAAACCCACCACCACCGAACGACGAGTAGGACCACTGTAACGGTGCGGATCCGAACTGCGCGTCCTTTGCGGACATCTCAGCGCGCCATGCATCGGCGCGGCTGCGCCAGTAAGCCTCCTCCTGCGCGCGCATGCTGCGCACCTGCTCCAACGTGCGGTCTTCAATATCCGCGACTTCGCGTTGTCTCTCTTCAGCGGACGGCATTCCCAACTCCTCGCGGTCTTTTTCACTTTCGAGACGCGCGCGCCGGAACTTCTCGAGATCGTTATTTGTGATCGAGCGTCCCGCAGTTGAGCGACGAGTCTGTTGAGCCGGCTCGACGTCCCTAGGCGCATTCGCTCTCGACAGTAACGCGCCCCGCGCTTCTCGGTTCGCGCGTTCCGTTGCACCGATATCGACGGTGTTGAGTTGCATTGTCACTTGAATGCCGTTACCGATCTCGTAAGTCAGTGTCGAGTTTGTAACGGTAAACTCGTTCGGAATTTCGACACGGCGGCCGTCACGCATGACGACCGTGTAGGCGTTAACCACAGTTACGGTAAAAGACAGAAACAGCGCGGCAAAGAGAACTTTACTTACACCCATGGCTCAAACCTCATTTTCTAAAGCTTTCGCCTAGTATACGGCTAAAAAAACTTTGCAACTAGCCTTGCTCTCTGGTATACATGCGGCGCACCAAAACGAAACCAAGGTTGTTCATTGAAACGCGGACGCTCGGGCACGGGCTCTGGCGCAGCGCCGCTCGGTTCCAAACATTCAAACCAGGAGCGAGTGAGTAATGGCAAAGACGGTTTGTAAGATTTTGGGAGTCGTTTTTTTACTAGTAGGTGTGTGCGGGTTTGCAGCCCCGACGCTGCTCGGCGCGCACCTGAGCCCGACACATAACGTTATTCATATTGTTTCGGGAGCCATCGCACTTTACTTTGGTTTTGCGGGATCTTTATCCGCCGCGAAAACCTTCTGTCTTGTTGCTGGCGTGATCTATCTCGCGCTCGCCGTTCTCGGCCTGGCACTGGGTGAGCCCCCCGATCGGATGTGGATGATCGGTGGAATGCACTTCGGCAAGGTTGATCACCTTATTCACGGCTTGCTCGGGATAATTTTTCTCGCCGGCGGGTTATTTAGTAAAAATCCCGTGTAGTTTCGATTTCAGGTTGCAAGGGAGAGTTCCGTAGGTGGCGCACTTGCGTCCATGATCTCCAAGCCCTTGCAACCTGATACACTGATTGATCCGTGCTCTAGATCAGCGTTAGCTGCGATTAAAACCTGATACGAATTCCTCCGCGCCCGAGAGTTTTTGGCGCAAGGAAACCATTCTCGTAATACGTCTGATTGAAGACGTTCTCAACTCCACCAAACAACACCAACGTCACGCGCTCAGTCTGTCGTCGTTCGTAACTCACAAACAAGTCGCCTTTTGTGTAGCCACTGAAAGTAAGCTCCGCCATTCGAAACGGAAAATTATTCTCGAAGACCGGCGCGAGATACGATCCGGTGCGGTTCAGATCGAAACTGAAGAGCAACGTGCGATACCGCTGCGTGAACGTTAGACCGAACAAGTGCTTTGGGATGACATACTCAGGCCGCAATCCCTGACCAACTACCGCGCGATCGCTGTTGGTGAAGGTGTATGACGCACGCACGTCCATTCCTTTGGCGGGCGCGGCGTCAAAGTAAGTCTCGACACCACGCGAAAACCCGCCAGGTTGGTTTTCAAAACCACTGAAACGTCCGAGCCCGAGAGGGTCGACGACAAATCCCGTGAAAGCAATCAACCGCTGCAAACGCGTGTAGAAGTACGTGGCACCAAACAGCACTCGATCGTTTCCGAGTCGCTGATCGAAACCGCCGTCAGCGCTGATCGACTGTTCCGCTTTCAACGTCGGATCGCCAAAGCGAATCACGCCCGCCGCACCGAAGTCTCCCTCACCAAATCGTTCAAACAGCGAAGGCGCGCGAAAGCCGTTACCCACGTGTGCTCTCAACTTCGTGCCCGTGCTGCGAATGAAGTACGCGATCGCACCGTCGCCGGTCGCGGAGGTCTCGGCTTCGCGACCTTGCAAAACTCCGGGTCGATCCGCACTCCTGATGCGATACCACTGGCCGCGCACGCCAATCGAGAGGCGCAGTCGATCGTCAAGAAACGACAACTGGTCCTGCCCGAACACAGCAAACGTTCGTTGACGATCCGTGGTGTCGTTGAAAAAGGTGAACGAAGGTGTCGAGCTTTGGAACAGCGACTCACGTTCGAACTCAAAACCTGCCGTGAGCAGATTGGATTTCGAAAAGTACAAATTCACCCGACCGTCAACTGTGTCGACGTTACCGTTGTTGACGTTCTGAAACTCGAAGTCACCAAAGGGGACGAACGACGCGAATCTCGGATCGACTGCTGGTCCGTTGTAGTTGCGACGATCGCTCGAGACTCGTTGGTACGCAACTGAATACGAGAGTGTGTCGCTTACAACTTGCGAGAAGCGCCCGGAACCAACGAGCAAACGATTGCGCCGTCCCTGATCGGGATTGTTGAAGTCTGGTTGAAAAGTCACTCCAGCGACTGCCGCGGGAAAACGCTCGGTGCTTCCGAAAGCCGCAGGCAATGCGAACGGACTGTCGTTCAAACGCGCGTTGGCAATGTTGCCGAGGAGGTTTGCCGAGATCGTGATCGAAGGTGTGGGATTGAGCTGCAAGCGTCCGGCGAAGCCAGTGTTGCCATACTCATCGTCGCCGTCGATTCCGTTGCGCACATCGACACGATTCACGCCCCCGTTGAAACCGTAACGCTCGCCACCACCCGACGCTTGCAAACGCTCACGGTAAGTCGCAAGGCTGCCGCCATCAAAACCCGCATCCAGATGAAATCCTGACGAGCCGTTCGCGGGAATCAAGTTCACGACACCACCGATCGCGTGCGTTCCATAGATCGACGAACCGGCGCCGCGCAAAACTTCGATGCGATCGAGTGCGACCGGAACGAGATCTGTAATCAACGAAACCGCAGAGCCGTTGATGTCTCCCGCATCACGTACGCGCAGCCCGTCGAGCAGCAGCGAGGTATCGAAGTTTCTTTGACCTCGTAAACGCAAGGTGGTTAAGGATCCGGGAGAGCCTTGTTGTTGCACGCGCACACCGGGAGTTCCGCGTAAACTTTCAGCCAGACTCAATTCATGTTTAGCTTCAATCTCCTGCGCATCGAGCGTCGATACGACTTTCGAGACCTCATCCGCGCGTTGGACTGTTCCCGTTGCAGTCACCACCACGCTCTCGTTGATCGATGCGATCCTGAGCTCAACGTTAACTTGTTTATTCTCACCGCGCTGAAATTCGATCGCTTCGGAAGTGAAGACTGAAAACCCGTTCGCTTTGACTTCGACTAAGTAAGAACCGGAGTGAAGATTTTCGAACTTAAACGCGCCGGCCTCGTCGGTTGAAGTATTGAGATAAACTCCGCTGCTCGATCTCAGGACCACCTGCGCGCCGGCAACCTTGGCGCCGTTCTCGTCTGTCACTGTGCCGCTGATGCCATCTTGTGCTAAGGCACTCGTGGCTGTCGTAAAAATAAAAACGAGTGCGACAAAGCTGAACACTCGAAAGTTATATCGTCGGTTATTCATCGTAGCTTCTCCTGCCCGTCGCAGTGCGAGCTGAAATGAGCGCATGCAGAGGTTTCCTGACTCGCAGTTATGTTTCCGTGGAAACGCCTCGGTCCCTCGTCTTCCCGGCCGCAGCCAGTGACTAAAACGTTGAAGTGACCTCGTTACTGCTTACAGTTGCGCGGGCAGTGGCGGTTTTACACCGCCTTCCCTGCTGCATGTCGCTCGTGTTTTCAAGGGTGCCGGTAGGTGTCGTGTACCGGCGTGACGCGTGGCCCACCCGTCACCGGATGAGCATCAACCAAAACTGTTACTTCAAACACATCCTGTAAAACTTGCGGTTGGAGCACCTGCTCCGGAGTTCCTGAATACACCGCACGTCCTTCCTTCATTAACAACAGGTGGTCAGCAAACTGTGCCGCGAGATTGATGTCGTGCGTTACGACAAGCGCAGCCGCTTCGTTGCGATCGCAACGATTCCTCACTAAAGCGAGTAACGTTGCCTGATGCGAGAGATCGAGATTCGCGGTCGGCTCATCGAGCAACAGGATCGGCGCTTCGGTGGCAAGAGCTCGGGCCATTAACGCGCGTTGTCGTTCGCCGCCTGACAATTCGTTCATCAAGCGACCGCTCAGTTCGGTCATTTGCGTCTCGCGGATCACCGCATCAGCGATGTTGAGGTCTTGCTCAGTTTCCCAACCCCAACCGGAATTGGTGGCCCATGCAAACCGACCACCCAGGACAAACTCGAGCACAGTCACGGGGAAACGTAGTTCAGCTTCCTGGGCCACCACGGCAATGCGTCTCGAGATGCTGCGGCGATTCAGTTTCTCTAGCGGCTGTCCGTCTAAAAGTATCCTTCCTGATGATGGACGCACCTGGCCATTCAAAGACTTGAGCAGCGTCGATTTCCCCGCGCCGTTCGGACCGATGATTGCCGTTATCTCAGCGGGTTTGAGAGTCAGCGAGAGATCGGCCACCGCGACGCGATGGTCGTAAGCGATGCTCAGATCATGTGCTTCTAACAACGCCACTCGCGTCACGCCCTCTTCAAAAGATAAATAAACAGCGGCGCTCCAATCAGCGCGGTGATGGCGCCAACCGGCAACTCTCTTGGCGCAATGATTGTGCGCGCGAGTGTGTCGGCCACGATCACGAACACCGCACCCCCGAGTGCCGCCGCCGGAATGCTGATGCGGTTATCACTCCCGAGCGACAGACGTGCCAGGTGCGGCACCACCAATCCGACATACCCAACCGATCCACTCGCCGCCACCGAACTTCCGACCAACAAACTCGCAACCACGAACACCACCACTCGCACTCGTCCAACTTCAACACCCAGATCAAATGCATCGCGCTCCCCGAGCATCAACAAGTTCAACGAACGTGCATTCAGCGTGAGTATCAACGCGCCCGCAATCGCAACCGTGATCGCGACGGGCAAGAGTGCTCCACTCGTTCCCGACAGATCACCAAGCAACCAGAACGTAAACGAACGAATTCGCGTGGCATCCATCAGGGTCGTGACGAAAACGATCACCGATGAAAGAAACGTCGTCACAATTACGCCCGCAAGTATCAAGCGTTCCGGTGTCGAGCCCGCACGCCCACGCGCCAATCGATAAACCGCGAGTGTCGCCAGCAACGCACCTGTAAACGCAAGCACGGGCCGTGTCCATTCATTCGCACCGAAGAAGACGAGCGCCGTCATCGTACCGACCGCGGCGCCGTTCGAGATCCCGAGCAGATACGGCTCCGCGAGCGGGTTTCGCAGCAACGCCTGGTAACCTGCGCCCGCCGTGGCGAGCGAACCGCCGACCGCGGCAGCGAGCAAAATGCGCGGCACACGAATTTGAAACAGTATGTCGAACTGATCGCGCGTCAGTCCGCACGACGTGCTGCCCAGCGACGCGATCGCGCATAACGAGGCTCGCACCGGCAATGGTTCGCTTCCGATAAGCGACATGGACACAATCGCGAGCAGCAACGCCGCAGCCAGCAACGCGCACGAGATGATGGTCTTCCGCAAGGTGACGCGATTCATCATCACTTAAACGCGTCCGGATGCAGCGCTCGCGCCATCTCCTCGAGCCCGTCAATCGCACGTGGTCCAGGTCGCACAAGATGATCGTCGTCGATCTTGTAGACACGACCTTGCTGTACTGCCGGCGATTGGCGAAGCGCTTCCGCAACCTTTGAATTACCCGTTCCCATCGATCCTCCGGTGGGCAAAATGATTGCCTCGGGTTTGCTCGCGAGCGCCGACTCACTGCTGTACTTGGGCCATGCGCCCGGAATGTCAGCCGTAACCGAGATCGCGCCCGCGCGGCGCATCAGATCGGTGACGAAAGAGTCATGGCCGGCGGTGTAAAGCGGCTCAGCGGATAGCTGGTAAAAGACTCGTACCGGCGGCTTCTGTTTCACCGCTTGTTCGACCGCGTTCGTTCGCTGCCGCAGTGACTGGACCAACGTTGATGCCTGCTCCTTCTTCCCGAGAATTTCGCCAATCTGATCGATCGATCGGAACACGCCTTCGAGATCGTGCGGATCCGTGACGAACACTGCGATGTTCTGGTTTTCGAGTTGTTGCGTAAACACTTCGAGCTGTGACGCCGTTGAGATCAAAACAACTTGCGGCTTAAGTGCGATAACACGTTCGAGACTCGGATGAAGCGTGTCTCCGACTTCAGTGACCGATTTTGCTTCGGGCGGATAATCGCAATAGCTTGTTCGACCCACAAGCCGGTCGCCACCACCAACCGCGAAAACAATTTCCGTCAGGTTCGGAGCGAGCGAAATAACGCGATCAACCCGCGCCGGCATCGAAACGCGTCTACCCGCGTCATCGATCAACTCTCGCTGTTGCGACCCGTCAAGGGAAGATTTTTGGATTGATCCGCAAGCTGACGTGATTGTGAGGAGGAACGTGCAAGCTAATAATAGTTTTGATGAAGTTCGTGACAGCACGGGGCCTGAACACCTTTGCGCGAGTGTTAAGAAGGCTGCAAAACGTTGGGCAGGTCTCCTGGCTCAGAGAATGATTCTCATCACAGTGGCGCGACCGCGCGGGAGTCACACCCGCTTCCCTATTCTCCCCTCAACTCGGGGCACCCAGACGTTTAGTTAAAGATCGTCGAAACGCGCGGACACTAACACGCGCCGCAGTAGAGAGTCAAACAGATAGGTCTCTAGATCATATTGGACGTATTTTGTGCTTTTTGTGGCTTCGAGTAAGATGCCTCGCGATGATCAAAACTGTCGAATGGACAAAAGACGGCGTGTGCATGCTGGACCAACGCCTCCTGCCTTCGGAGGAGAAGTACCTGATGCTGCGCTCATACGATGAAGTAGCGGAAGCGATTCGCAAGATGGTGATTCGTGGGGCACCGGCGATCGGCGTCGCGGCCGCGATGGGGATCGCGCTCGGCGCGAGCCAGTCAGTCGGGACTTCGGTTGCGGATCTCGATGACGACCTGCAATACATCTGCGGGGTCATGAGCAAGACTCGCCCGACTGCCGTCAACCTCTTCTGGGCGATCGAAAGAATGCGCACGGCGTTCCAGAAAAACAAACATCTGAACGACGTCGAAGAGATCAAGAAAGCGTTAGTTGCCGAAGCACTCGCGATTTTCGAAGAGGACATCGCAGCCAACCGTGCTATCGGAAAGCATGGTGGTCCACTCATTCCCGACGGCGCAACCGTCCTGACACATTGCAACGCCGGCGCTCTCGCTACCGCAGGTGATTACGGCACTGCGCTCGGCGTCATTCGCGGCGCACGCGATGCGGGAAAGAAAGTCGCTGTGATCGCCGATGAGACGCGTCCGTTTCTTCAAGGTCTGAGACTCACGGCCTGGGAGTTGGCGAAAGACGATATTCCGGTGACAGTGATCACGGACAACATGGCTGGTCACGTGATGAAGAGCGGAAAAGTCGATGCGGTGGTGGTTGGCGCCGATCGCATTGCGGCCAATGGCGACACCGCAAACAAGATTGGAACGTACATGGTCGCGGTGCTCGCTCGCGAACACGGTGTGCCGTTCTACGTCGCCGCGCCACTAACCACGCTCGACCTGTCGCTCGCATCAGGCGAAGGGATTCCGATTGAGGAGCGCGACTCAACGGAAGTGACTCATATACGCGAACACCAGCTCGCACCGGACGGAGTCAAGGTGCATAATCCGGCATTCGATGTCACGCCACATCAATTCATCACTGCGATAATTACCGATAAGGGTGTGGCGAGGCCGCCGTTTGTGAAGAGCTTACAGAAACTTATCAGCGGTTAAAGCGGCTGGATGTCCACCAGTCGATGGTTCGTTGCAAACCTTCGCGCAGATCGACTTTCGATTCATATCCGAGTAGTTGTCGCGCCAGCGAGATGTCGGCCAGACTGTGGCGCACGTCACCGATGCGCGGTTCGAGATATTCAGCAGTAACGTCCTGCTTGCCGGTCAGATCTTTCAACTCCGACAGCAGTTGATTTAACGTGATTCGCTCACCATTCGCGACGTTGATCACCTTCCCCGCTGCATTCGGCGCTTCGGCCGCACTCAGATTAGCGAAGACCACATTCTCGATGTAAGTGAAATCGCGCGACTGTTCCCCGTCTCCATAAATCACCGGACGCTCATTCGAAAGCAATGCACTGATGAAACGGGACACCACGCCTGAGTACTGCGAGCCCGGATCCTGCCGTGGCCCAAACACGTTGAAATAACGGAGGGATACAGTTTCCAACCCATAAACCCTCGTGAACACCTGGCAGTAATATTCACCAACAAGTTTCGCCACCGCGTACGGAGACAAAGGATCGGGTAGCATCTGTTCAGACTTCGGTAACGTCGGCTGGTCACCGTACGCAGAGCTCGAAGCTGCGTAGACTATTCGTCTTACTTTTTGATCTCGCGCCGCCACGAGCAAAGAGAAAGTGCCGTCAACTGACGCGATGTGAGTTTGACGTGGCTCTTCAACGGAACGAGGAACGGAAGGAATGGCAGCCTCGTGAAAAACCAGCTCGACCCCCTCAAGCGCTTTATTCAAAAGCTCTTCATCCGCGACGCTGCCTTGAATGAAGTCGATACCGCCGCCAATCTCGTCGAGGTTCTCACGATGACCCGTCGAAAGATCGTCGAGAATACGAACACGAGCGCCTTCGGCGATAAGCGCGGATGCGATGTGTGAACCAATGAAACCGGCGCCACCTGTAACGAGTGCGATTCCTGAGAGTGGCATCCGGTTTACCTGCCCACCCCGACGTATTCGAAGCCCATCTCTCGCATATCTTCCGGCTCGTAAATGTTTCTCAAATCGGCGACCTTCGGAGTCGTCATCAGATCGCGGATGCGCAGCAAGTCGAGGGCACGAAACTGGTTCCACTCTGTAACGAACACGAGCGCATCGGCGCCTTTCACCGCAGCGTATTCGTCGTCGGCATAAACGATCTCCGGCAACACTTTCATCGCCTCGTGTTTCGCCACTGGATCGTAAGCACGCACCGACACGCCATTCTCAAGTAGACTGCGAATAATCCCGATCGCAGGCGCCTCGCGCATGTCATCGGTTTCGGGTTTGAACGCGAGTCCGAGAACAGCGATGGTCTTGCCCTCGAGTGATCCAACCAGTTTGCGGATCTTCGTAAGCATCTCGCGTCCCTGGCGTTGATTAGCCTCGATCACGGCATCGACGATGAGGGATTCGCAGTCGAATTGCCTCGCGACTGACGCGAGGGCGCGCGTGTCTTTCGGAAAACAGGAACCACCAAAACCCGGACCCGGATGCAGGAACTTACTGCCGATACGTTTGTCCATTCCGATCGCACGTGAGACGTCGTGTACGTCGCAGCCGATCTTGTCGCAAAGATTCGCGATCTCGTTAATGAAAGAGACTTTCGTCGCGAGAAAAGCGTTGGCCGCGTACTTCGTGAGTTCGGCGGCTTCGAGTGAAGTAATCACAAACGGCGCTTCGATCAAGTAAAGCGGACGATAAAGATCCTTCATTATCGCGATCGCTTCTTCATCGGCACTACCGATCACGACACGATCCGGACGCATGAAGTCGTTTATCGCGGCGCCTTCGCGCAAAAACTCCGGATTTGAAACGACGCCGAAGTTTGCGCGTGTTTTTTTACGTTCGCTGATTAATTTGCGAATGCGCTCACCAGTCCCGATCGGGACTGTCGACTTGGTGACGACAACCTTGTAGCCGTTCATGAACTCAGCCACGGACGTCGCTGCCTGCTCAACGTAACTAAGGTCCGGAGATCCGTCTGGCTTTGGCGGGGTTCCTACGGCAAGGAAGATAACGAGCGCTTGTTCGACGGCCTGGCGAACGTCGGTGGTAAACCTGAGACGGCCGGCCTGGGTGTTTTTCAGGACGAGTTGTTCGAGGCCGGGCTCGTAAATCGGCATCACGCCTTTAAGCAGCCGGTCGATCTTGTCTTCATCAACGTCGACGCACGTGACGTCGACACCAAATTCGGCGAAACATGCGCCGGTTACGAGACCAACGTAACCAGTACCAATCACAGCAATATGCATTTAACTACTTCCGGGCAATCAAAACCTTGCGGGCCACGCGCGTGAATTTCGCGTGACCCGCAAGGTCAATTTAGCTGACCGCAGCGCTGGTTACCAGTGCCACAGTATTTTTCTCAAACCCGAGCTACTTACGACTTACTTAGTCGGGCTGACTACGGTAACACTGCCGCCGAAGTTAAGGTCGTTGTTGTGGAACGCGGCATAAAGAACACCTGCCACGGCGCCACCGATTGCAAGCAGCAACACTGCCAACGCGCCACCGCTCAAACCATCGTCATCGTCGCCCTGCGGCTTCGGCGTTCCAGCAGTTGCACTCTCGCCTGCGGCAACTTGCTTAACGCTTCCGCCAGTCTTGAACTGAGCAACACCCGACAAAGTCGACATCGAGGTGCGTCCACGTGATGCACTGACAGTGAACGAGGTCGCCTGACTTCCATCGACAACAACCGTGCCGTCTTTGGTGGTCAGATTAACCGTGGTACCAGCCAACGTTGAGACCTGAGCACTGCCAGTCTCAAGCATTGCTACGATGCTCTTCTCCGAGAAGCTGATGCGAAGGTTGCTGTTCGGTGCGAGCTCAACTCGACCAACCTTGCTGATGTTGACTGAAGCGCTGCTTTGAGCCGCGGTGCTGATTGTGGAGTCAGAGAAAATCGTGCCACCGGAAATCATCTTCTGGCCATTGACCGTGACTTGCCCGGTAACCGATAGCTCGCCTGACGCCTTCGCGCCCGGCGCCGCCAACACCACCATTGAGTAAACACTCAAAACGGCAACCGCCACAGCAGTCGCGATGGACTTGCGGCTCCAAGTTTTGCTGATCATTAACTTTCCTCCCGTATAGTGAAACACAAAGGTCTTAATTGCGTACCGCGACGGCCAAACAGTCGTGGGAAAAACTGCTGATGGTTAGCAACCCGTGCAAAGCCAGTATTACTTTGGGTTTATGGGCCTAGCGGCCACTAACATGGGATTTCTACACTAATAAAAGCCTTGTGTCAACAATCATTTGGCTTAACATTGCCACAAAACTGTGTCAGCAGACGGAGGGCGTTCGTGGTCCAGAACGTGGCCCAAAAAGATACAGGCAACGAGTCTCACTTGGGTCGCCGAACCGCGGAGGCTTTTTCGTTAAGTTCGGCCTGTTCGTACGGATCGAGACGAGCGAAGAGGTAAAAGTTCTCGCCTGCACGCACAACTCCGAGAAATCTGAAGGTATTTCGGAGCACTTCACCCGACTTCAGACTGCCGAGTGGGGGTGGATTGGAGCCAAAGAGCAGGTTCATTTCGTCTCCTGAAACCGCTTCCAGCTCAGGCAGGTAGTCGTTATGACTCTCGCGCGCCATCCTTATGGCCATCAGACGCAAAGCTCTTATTCGGTTGGAATTCCGGCGATAATAGGTAGCACTCACCTCACGCCGGCTCACTCGATCATCAACCACTTCCTGCTCGTTCTTGAGATATCCGAGGTACGCACGAACCACTGGACCGAATTCATCATCCGAGCGCTGTCGAGTATGCTTGGCCTGAACAGACGTGAGCGCACAAAAAGCGGCCAATACGAAAGCGAAGAGTCTTTCCCTGATAGTTGCCATGGCCTTGCTCCCTGCGGGAGGTAATCCTATTTTTTCATTGTGGCCCATGAATTATATCAGCACTCGAAGAGACTAAATTGCACGTGTCTTTCAGCAATGTTACATTGATCTTCGTTTTCCGTTAAGCGGCATGTCTTCTTCAGATCCCCAATCTCCCTCGTCCAAAAAGAACGTTGCGCTCGGTGTCTGTGGCGGTATCGCGGCTTACAAAGCCGTCGAGGTATTGCGTGGTTTGCAGCGAGCGGGATGCGTTGTAAGAGTGGCGATGACGAAGCGTGCGTGTGAGTTTGTGCAGCCGTTAACCTTTCGCGCGCTGTCGGGAAGTCACGTGGTTGTTGACGACTATGCCCCGGACAATCCGGATCCGATCGCGCACATCACGTTCTCTCAGACTACTGATTTGCTGATCGTGGCTCCGGCGACGGCCAACATGATCGCGAAGTTTGCGAACGGCGTGGCAGACGACTTTTTAAGTTCGACTTATCTCGCGTGTACCGCGCCGGTGTTGATTGCGCCCGCGATGAATACGACGATGCTGGAGCATCCGGCAACGCAACGCAACCTGGAACGATTGCGAGCGGACGGAGTTCACATTGTTGAGCCCGATGCAGGCGAAATGGCGTGCGGCACGATCGGTCCGGGACGGCTGAGTGAACCGGAGCAGATTGTTGCTGCGGCGCTCGAGATTCTCTCCGGCGCGAAGGATCTTGCAGGTGAACGATTTCTGATAACGGTTGGGGCGACGCGGGAAGAGATCGATCCGGTGCGGTTCATCTCGAATCGATCTTCGGGACGAATGGGATTTGCGCTTGCCGAAGCAGCGTTGAAACGCGGTGGCGAGGTCACTCTAGTGGCAGGTATCACGAGCGTGAATGCACCTGCCGGCGCGAGAGTCGTGCGCGCATTGTCAGCGGAGGAGATGTCGCAGGCGGTTGCACAGGAGATCGCGAAGCATTCGGTGTTCATCGGCGCCGCGGCAGTCGCAGATTATCGACCGGCGCATCGCGCGGAGCAGAAGATCAAAAAATCAGAGGAGCAGATCACGCTGACTCTCGAACGAACGCCTGACGTGCTTTCGCAGGTTGCGACCTCGCGCGCGAATGGGATGCTCGTTGTTGGTTTCGCGGCGGAAACGGAGAATCTGCTTGCGAACGCGAAAGAGAAATTGCAGCGCAAGAAACTCGATGCGATTGTCGCGAATGACGTGACTCGCGAGGGATCAGGTTTCGACTCAGCGACGAACGCGATCACGATCATCACGCGCGATCAGAACGATCCACTCGAGTTGCCCCTGCTCTCAAAACGCGAAGCCGCAGATCGGATTCTTGATGTTATAGTCAGTCTACGTTCCCATTGATTATTCCATGGCGCAAAAAGACCTTCGCGATCTTATAACTGAGACAAAGAAACAACTGGAGCATCTGCGAGTCTTGGGTGTTGAGGGCATACAGGTCTCGCTGGCGACCGCACCGACAATTCATGTCGTAGAACCAAAGATCGCACCAACACCGATCTCAAGTGAGCCGCTGACAACGTTATTCGGCGAACTCGTGCCGGCACCGGTCAAGCTCACGAAATCGACTGAAACGTTCGCACAGATCCACGCAGAGATCGGCGACTGCACGCGCTGCCCGCTGCACCAGCAACGCACGCACGTCGTGCACACCGAAGGAAATCGCAAGGCACGATTAATGTTCGTCGGCGAAGCACCAGGCGCAGACGAAGACTTCCAGGCACGTCCCTTCGTCGGTCGCGCCGGACAACTACTCACAAAAATCATCGAAGCCATCGGCCTGAAACGCGAAGAGGTTCTGATCGGCAACGTCAATCGCTGCCGTCCGCCGGGCAACCGAGCGCCGACGACCGAAGAAGCCTCGATGTGCAAACCGTTTCTGCTGCGAGAAATCGCGGTGGTCCAACCCGAAGTGATCGTCGTACTAGGCAATACCGCAATGAAGAACCTGCTCGACACACGCGAAGGCATCACGCGTCTGCGCGGACAGTTTCAGGATTACAAAGGCATCAAGGTGATGCCCACCTTCCACCCAGCTTACCTGCTGCGCGATCCGTCCAAGAAGCGAGAGACGTGGGAAGACTTAAAGAAAGTCCGAGATTATCTTGATAGCCACAGACGATCAGAACCATGATCGGTGTGTTAATCTGTGCAATCCGTGGCTAAAACCTCATACGCTGAAGTCGCAGTTCCGCTGCATGTGTTTCAAACATTTACCTACCGCTTGAGTGCTGAACAAAGCATGACAGCAAAGCCGGGAGCGCGTTTGGTAGTGCCGCTGGGACGAAGTGTCACTACCGCATACATCGTCGGCGTTCACGAAGAGCTGCCGCAAAGTCTCAGCGAAACAGATATCAAAGACGCACAAGCGCTCGTCGATATAGATCCGGTTTGCAGTCCCGAGATCCTCGAACTCGCGCGCTGGGTCGCTGATTACTATGCCTGTCCGCTCGGCGAAGTGATCAAAGCCGCACTTCCTCCGGGAATGTCTCCAAAGAAAAGCGGCGCTTCTTACGCAAAGCCTAAGCTGCGTCGCTTCGTTCGCTTACGACAACCGCTCGAGCTCAACCAAGAAAAACTCGGCGACGCACAGCGACGCGCCATCTCCACGCTCGAGACTCACGGTCCGATGGCGTTGCAGTCGTTGCTGGCAACCGCGGGCGTCAGTGCGGCGACAATCACATCACTCGAAAAGAAAGCACTCGTCGAAATCTCAGTCGAAGCAGTGCGTCGCGATCCGCTGAGTGACGGGCTCGGCATCAAGTCAGAAGTTCACACGCTGACCGCACCTCAAACTTCCGTGCTCACGCAAATCGAGCAACAGATGAACTCAGGCGCTTACTCAGCCTTCCTCCTTCACGGTGTCACCGGCAGCGGCAAAACCGAGATCTACATGCGCGCGATGAGCAAGGCGCTCAGCCTCGGTCGTTCCGCGATGATGCTCGTACCGGAAATCGCACTCACGCCGGTCTTCTCGCGACGACTGCGCACGCGCTTCGGCGACCAGGTTGCGATCTTCCACTCGTCTCTACAGAAAGGCGAACGATTCGACGAATGGACGCGCGTCAAAAATGGCGATGCTCGCGTCGTCATCGGCACGCGCTCGGCAGTCTTCGCTCCCGTCAAAAACCTCGGGCTGATCGTCGTCGACGAAGAGCACGAATCATCGTACCGGCAACAGGAATCGCCTTATTACAACGCGCGCGACGTCGCGATCGTGCGCGCGCAAAAAGAATCGGCGACTGTCGTGCTCGGCTCTGCTACACCCTCGCTCGAATCGTTTCACAACGCGAACAAAAGCAAGTACACGCTCGTTAACTTGCCCGAACGCGTCGGCGCACGGCCGATGGCGACAGCGAAAATCATCGACATGCGAACGGTCTTCGCGCGACACGGCAAACCGCGTGTTTTTTCAGACGAACTGCTAGAGGCCATTCGCGAAACGCACGAACGCGGCGAACAGTCGATCATCCTGCTGAATCGTCGCGGCTATTCCAGTTTTATCCTGTGTCGCTCGTGCGGCGAGACAGTGCAATGTCCGAATTGCGACGTGACGCTCACGTATCATCGCAGCGAACGCGTGATTGTCTGTCACTACTGTAATCATCGCGAAGCGGTTCCGCGCGTGTGCCCGTCATGCGGGAAGAAGTACATCTACTACGTGGGCGAAGGCACGGAACAACTCGAAGAGATGCTGCGGCTGCTCTTCCCTTCCTTGCGCGTCGCACGCATCGATCGCGACACGACTGCGCGACGCAAAGTGTTCGAGCAGTCGCTCGCTGACTTCAGCGCCGGGAAGATCGACACGCTTGTCGGCACGCAGATGCTGGCCAAGGGTCACGACTTTCCGAACGTTACGCTTGTCGGTGTGGTCTCAGTTGATGTCGGCCTCGCGTTGCCCGACTTTCGTGCCGCGGAACGAACGTTTCAACTCATCACTCAAGTTGCAGGACGAGCAGGACGCGGTGATCGACCCGGAAGAGTGCTCATTCAAACGCATCATCCGTATCATTACGCCTTGCGCCACGCGTGTGCGCAGGATTACGAAGCGTTCTACGAAGAAGAGCTGCGCTACCGGCAGAATCATTCGTATCCTCCGTTTGTGGCGCTCGCGAGCCTGCTGGTCCATGGACCGGATCTCGGACGCGTGCGTTCTGATAGTCTTGAGCTGCGCAAGCAACTGGATGCGGTAAATCAGGAACGGAAGTGCCGTGTGCTCGGCCCGGCGCCGGCGCCCCTCTCGCGGCTCAAAGGTGAGCATCGTTTTCAACTGTTGATAAAGTCGCGCAGCCGAAAGCATCTGCGCGAGGTTGCGGATGCGGCGTTGAAAAAAGCGGCTGAAGGTGGAATGAATTTGCGAACGGTTAACCTGGAGATCGATCCGGTTTCGATTATGTGAGGTGAGTATGAGACTTTCAGAACTTGCTGAACTGACAGGCGCGCGTCTTGAAGGCGACGACCTGGAGATCGTGGGAGCGGCAGGCCTTGATGAGGCCGGCGAAGGACACGTTACTTTTCTCGCGAACCCTCGTTATACGCCCCGAGTCAACTCCACGCGCGCATCAGCGATCTACCTGAGCGAAGAGGCAACCACTGAAAAACAGATCGCGATACTCCGCGTGAAAGATCCGTACCTCGCCTACACGCGCGCGCTGAGAATCTTCAATCCCGAAGCAGAGCTCGAACCCTTTATTCACCCTTCGGCCGTTATTGACCCCACCGCTCGCATCGCCGCGCGCGTCGCGATTGGCGCGTGCGCCGTGATCGGTCGCAACGCCTTCATCGGCGACGACGTTCACATTCATCCGAACGTCACGGTCTACAACGACGTCACGATCGGCAGAGGCTCAATCATTCACTCCGGAGTCGCGCTGCGCGAACGCACCGTCATCGGCGAACGCGTGATCATTCATAACAACGCCGTGGTTGGTTGCGACGGTTTTGGTTACGCCAAAGACGAAGAGAAACACTGGCTCAAGATCCCGCAGACAGGCCGCGTTGTAATCGAAGACGACGTCGAGATCGGCGCGGGAACTACGATCGATCGCGCTTCAGTCGGCGAGAGTCGCATCGGACGTGGCTCGAAGCTCGACAACCTCGTACAAATCGGACACTCGTGTACGGTCGGCGAGGATTCGTTGTTATGCGCGCAGGTCGGACTGGCGGGAAGTTCGCACATCGGCAGCCGCGTGATTCTCGCGGGTCAGGCAGGCGTCGCCGGTCACTTGACCATCGGTGACGACGTGGTCCTGACAGCCAAAAGCGCGACGAGCCACGACATCCCAGCGGGTAAAGTGATCTCGGGAATTCCTGCGTTTGATAATAAAGACTGGTTGCGATCGACTGCTGCGTTCAGACGACTTGGTGAGATGCAGCGAACCCTTCGTCAACTCGAGAAAATAGTTAAGCCGCAGATTGACGCAGATGAACGCTGATCTGCGTTTATTTGCGTCAATCTGCGGCTTAAGTTATTGCCCCACCATCGACGATCACGACCTCGCCATTCATGAAACTGTTTCGTTCGCTCACCATGAACGCGGCGTATTCGGCGAGCTCTTCGGGACGGCCGAGGCGTCCGGCTGAGGTCCAGAAATCGTGCATCTGCAACAGTCGATCGGGGAGTGCCTGCGCGAGATCGGTGTCGAAGATACCCGCTGCGATCGCATTCACACGCACGCCGAACGTCGCCGCTTCCCGTGACAAGCACTTCGTGAAACCAATCATCGCGGCTTTTGACGTCGCGTAGTGCACGGCCGTCGGCAGTGCACGCATCGCACCGATGGAAGTAATGTTGAGGATTGTTCCCTTGCGTTGCCGGATCATCTGTTTGTAGATCGGCTTGGTGACCGCAAACAAGCTGTCGACATTCGTGTGTATCACTTCATCCCAGGCGCGGTCGGTGGTGGTGGCGAAGTTGTCACCGCGATTGATGGCGGCGTTGTTGACGAGAATATCGATCCCGCCCCACTTTTCGACCAACTCGCGCGTGAATTTCTTCATGCCGACGCGGTCGACCACGGACACTTTCGAGTTGAACGCCTTGCGCCCGTATCCTTCGATCTTTTTACTCACTTCGGCGGCGAGGTCGTCGCGCGAGTTGAAGCTGAAAGCCACGTCGGCGCCTTCACGCGCAAACACATCGCACATCGCCGCACCTATGCCGCGCGTTCCACCGGTTATGAACGCACGTTTTCCCTCAAGCAAAAGACTCACTAAGTATGTTTCTCCTGGAATTAGACCGGGGCTTAGTTTCTACGTCGCGGCAGATTAAACCGTGAAAACCGCTGCCAGTCAATAACCGCGGATAACACGGATAAAAATCCGGATCTTATCCGCGTCATCCGCGGCCCAAGATTGCGGGTTCGGTTTGTGGGATGAGCGCTGCGATCTCTTCGACGATCTGGCGCGTTGCATTTGGGAGTGCGAGCGCGGCGGTGGCGGCGCGCATGCGTGAGTAGTGAACTTCGTCTTCCATCATCCGTCGCACCACCGGCACGACATCGCACGAGCGTCTGAGCATCACGCCCGCGCCGCGTTGCGCAATCAGGTTTGCGGTTCCCGCTTCCTGCGGCATCGGTTCGGTAATCATGTCGGCGATGATCGGCACGCGACAAGCGAGCGCTTCGAACGTCGTGAGTCCGCCGAGTTTTGAGATCATCACGTTCGCGGCGCTCATCAGTTTCTCGACTTCGTCCGAGTAACCAATCACTTTGATCGGAAACGGCGCTTCGAGCGCGATCGATTCAGCCGCGATACGCAAATCCTCGTTCTTTCCGGCAAGGAAAATCGCCTGCACGTCGAGCTCGCCGTGGACCAGCTCGCGGAAGATCTGCGGGATGTTGCCGCCACCAATCCAACCGGCGTTCACGAAGACCGTGAACTTCTCCGGATCCAAACCCAGCGCACGGCGCGCGGCCTGGGCCGCTTCTTCACCCGGATACGCAAACTTCGGGTGCACTGGCAAGCCCGAGATCTTGATGCGTTCCGGCGCAACTCCATAATCGATCAACTGCCGCCGCGCGTCTTCACTCGCAACCAGATACAGGCTCACGTCGTTGCACGCCCAACCCTTCCAAAACCCGTAACAAGGATCCGTCACGACCGACACGAGCGGTACGCGGTCAGCGAGATTCAACTCCCTCAGCACGCGCGCAAAAATGTG
>DATDFT010000268.1:0-4002 GCA_036522475.1 Pyrinomonadaceae bacterium
GCGTCAAATTAATTGTAGGGGCGGCCGCCCCATTCAAGCACGATTTCAGGAGATGAGAGTATGAGCCTCGTGTTGTGTTTTGTTCTCTCTGCAATCCTCACCCAAACGCAAACTGCCGCCACGAAGCAGGCGACGCCGCCCAAATCCGTCGCCGTAAACTCCACGCCTTCGACAGACGCTGCCGCTGAAGAGCTCAAGGAACGTCGCGCGCGTGCGCGTTCGCTGCTCGTCGCGCTCTCAACCGACGCACGCACTTTTCGCGATCAAACGTTGCGCGCCCGATCGCTCGCGCGCATCGCGGATGCGCTTTGGAAAGTCGACCCCGAACAAGGCCGGCTGATGTTTCGCAAAGCGTGGGAAGCGGCCGAAGTTGCCGACCAGGAAAGCGACCAGAAACTCCAGGAAGAGATCAACCAGCAGAAAGCTCAGACCGGTGGCGGCTATGCGATCAACTTGCCGCCCAACGTGCGTCGCGAAGTATTGAGATTAGCCGCAAAACACGATCGCGCTCTCGGCGAAGAGTTCCTCGAGAAGCTGAAGCTTCAAAAAGTCGAAGCGGCAAATTCCGGGAAGCCAAATACGAATCGACTAAACGACGCCTTGATCCAACGCCTCGATGTAGCCCGAGAGTTAATGCAGGTTGGCGAAGTTGACCGTGCACTTCAGTTCGCGGATCCTGCACTCACGCTCGTCACCGTGGAAAGCATGAACTTCCTTTGCGATGTGCGAGAAAAGAATGCCGCGGCTGCCGATATGCGCTACTCGGCCTTGCTCGCGAGCTCAGCAAACAACCCGCAAGCGGATGCCAACACAGTCTCGCTGCTTGCATCGTACATTTTCACGCCGCACCTGTTCATGACTTTTGCAAAAGATAGTACGTCGAGCTCGCAGAGTGCTCAGGCGATTGTACCCGCCGATGTCTCATCTGAACTCCGAAACGCATTCTTTCAGTCGGCGGCAGCAATTCTCCTACGACCTTTGCCTATTCCCGGACAACCCGATCCAACCACGGCAGGTCTCGATGGAAAGTATCTCGTTATCAAACGGTTGTTGCCTTTCTTCGAGCTATCCGCGCCGCCCGCTATGGTCGAATCTCTGCGCGGCCACCTGAACGCGTTGCAAACGATGGCTTCCGACAGCGCGCGTCGCTATGACGAAGACCAGCTAAACAGAGGCATCCGGCCTGAACGTCCATCGGAAGATCGTGACCGCGATCAAACGTTGCTCGACAAAATCGATCGCGCCAAGACTTCCGCTGAGCGCGATTCACTCTACTTGCAATTGGCGTTTATCGTCGCGGGCAGAGGCGACATGCGCGCACGTGATTACGTTAGCAAGGTGGAAGACCCTGAGGTGCGCAAACAGGCACAGGTCTATATGGATGCGTCTCTCGCGCTCTACTTCGTCGGAAAGAAGCAAACGGATCAGGCGCTGGAGTTGGTCCACAAAGGAGAGCTGACTCAGGTGGTCAAGGCGTGGGTGTTAACCGAGTGCGCGAAGATTCTCTTCAAGACTGACCGTGACAAAGCACTCGAGCTTGTCGACGAAGCAAACACGGAAGCGCGCCGCATCGAGGTTTCCGATCCTTCACTGCCGCGCGCGTTAGTTGCCGTTGCAAATGCGCTCAATGAGATCGATCGCGATCGGGTTTGGGATGCCACGTTCGATGCGGTTAAAGCGGCGAACTCAGCGGAAGGTTTTACTGGTGAAGACGGCGAAATAGTAGCGAAGTTTCAGAGCAAAGGTCACTCGTCAGTACACACGAGCGACGCGCCTCAGTTCGATCTTGATGGATTGTTCAGAGACCTCGCGACGCACGACTACGATCGCGCAGTTGAGCTGGCTAGAGGATTTCAAGGTGAAGGGCCACGAGCAGTCGCGACGATCGCGATCGCGCGGGCGATTCTCGAACCGAACAAACCAAACAAAAAGTAGCCACAAAAAGGCACATAAGGCACATAAAGAAATTCTGCTAAAGAGTTTTCTTTTGTGCCTTATGTGCCTTTTTGTGGCTACGAATAAATATTCATCGGGCGCGTCAGCAGCGCCAGCGGATCATCCACGTTCAGCGCCTCACGCACGTAAAACGGCTCGCCTGCCGCCACACCAATCAGCGATCCGAAGTATCGCATCCGGTATTCAATCTCGTTCAGAAAACCACGATCGCTGATTCGCGTCGCCGGCTCTTTCGACTGCGCATTGAAAAACTGTGACGCATAAGCCCTGATCGCGTTCATCTTCTCATCGACAAAGTCGGAAACGTCAACCACAAACGAAGGCACTATGCGGCGCGAGAAGAGCGAGTGCATGATCGCGGGCATCGGCACCGGCTGCAATCCCGACTCTTCATCGTAACGACCCATCGAAGCCAGCCGCGCCCCTTGTCGCACGATAATCGACGTGTTCGCATGATCCGGATGCGGATCGTCTTCGTGCGTAGTTAACAAAACTTTCGGCCGATGTGTTCGCAGAACTCGCACAAGAGCAGTGCGCGCAACTTCGGTAGGCCAAACGTGTCCGTCCGGTTGTTCGAGATTCACGCGCACGTCAAGCTTCATGAGGCGCGCGGCATCGAGTGCTTCCTTCGCGCGAATCTCGGGAGTGCCGCGCGTGCCCATCTCGCCTCGCGTCATGTCACAAACACCCGTGCGATAACCCAGCTTCTTCAGTTTCAGAAGCGTTCCTGCAACTGACAACTCCGCGTCGTCAGGATGAGAGAAAACTGCGAGCACATCGAGTTGTGTCTCCGCCGGACTCATGGTCGAAGTTTAGCTTAAAATGCACACATGAAACTAACCATCCTCGGCTCGGGCACATCTGTGCCTCATCCTGAACGTGCGTCACCGGCTCATTGGCTCGAAACAAGCGGCGGCACGATCCTGCTCGACATCAGCGCGGATGCTCCGCACCGCATGGCGCAGGAGTCGTTGGATTGGCCGGGCCTCGACGCAATCTGGATCAGTCATTTCCACCTGGACCACTTCGGCGGTCTCGCGCCATTTCTCTTCGGTTTAAGGGTGCCACAAGCGAAAAGCCGCACGAAGCCTCTGCGAATTTTTGGTCCTGAAGGACTGCGTCACATCATCGAGACAATCAACGATTCAAATAACTACAGATTGTTCGAACAACAGTTCGCGATCGAGATCGCCGAAGTGGCTCCGAACGCCGGCTTCCAAATCCTGCCCGGCGTCACCGCCAACACGCTCAAGACTCCGCACACGAAAGAAAGTTTGGCCCTTCGTTTGAAAGACGAAGACTCGAAACCTTTTGTCTATACTTCTGACACCGGTTTTTCGGAAGATTTGGCGCCGTTTGCAAAAGACGCCCGGTTGCTACTGATGGAATGTTCTTTCAGGAGAAACAAACCTGTTCAGAAGCACCTCGAACTCGCGGACGCGATGCGTGTGGCTCAGGAGTGCGCGCCTGAAACGCTGGTGCTGACGCATCTCTATCCGGAGTGGGACCATATCGACCTCGCCGCGGAGGCTCGCGCGCTCTGGTCCGGCGAAACGATCGAAGCTAAGGACGGCTTAACCCTGGGGATGTAGTGAAGCTATTACTTCTCTTTCTTTGCCTGCTACTGCCGCGACCGGATGGACCGCTGCTGGAGTCGGGCAAAGGCGTGAAGATACGACGGCAAACTTCCACACCGGCCGAGATCAAAGTCCTCCAATACAACATCCGTTGGCGCAGCGGCGATGACCTCAAGGCTTTAATTAAACTGTTCAAGGACGATCCGGAAATCGGCGGCGCCACCATCCTCGCGCTTCAGGAAGTTGATCGGAGCAAAAAGCGCAGCGGCAACAACAATACGGCGAAACTGATCGCCAACGAGCTCGGCATGCATTACGTGTGGGCAGCGCCACCCACGGCGAAACCAACTGACGAAGAAGAAACGGGCGTTGCGATCCTGAGCGTGTACCCGCTGTCAGACGTGCAACGCATCGTCTTGCCGAACAAGGGTCCGAATGGCCGGCGTCGCGTCGCGCTCGGCGCAACTGT
>DATDFT010000269.1:0-2671 GCA_036522475.1 Pyrinomonadaceae bacterium
TCGACGTCGAATATCAGAAACAGCATCGCGACGATGTAATAACGCACCGTAAAGCGCTCGTGCGCTTCGGTGGTCGGGTCGATGCCGCACTCGTACGGGCGCATCTTGGTCTTCCCGTACTTAATCGGTCGCAGAAACCTGCCGAGCACAATCGGCAGCACCGGAAAGATTACGGCCACGCCGAAAAAGATCATTACCGGCCAGTAAGCTGTAATCGGGCTGCCAACAGTTTGAGTTGTCGTCGTTGCCGCTTGAAGAAGCATTATTTCCTTGCGGAGAGAGACATGAATGAACGTGAAAATAGTAAGCGTCGCCTCAGTTCATTGTCAACGAGGCCGTTGAAATCTTTCTGTTCATATAGATGTAACGTGGTAGTAAGTTTGATTTAAGACCAGGGTCATATTCTGCAACGTCTCTTAAGATCCCAAAGCAACCGAGGACCTGATAACATGACGCGCGCACTCAGCTTCGCCTTTTGTCTCGCTCTGCTCTCATTTTCTTTCCCGCGGGTGGACGCCCAGCAGTTGGTTAAATCTGTTCCGGCTTCGGAAACGAACGTCGCCGACCGCGTGCGACTGCTCGAAAGCGAACTCGAGCGACAAAACACTAAGCTCGACGAGTTACAGAAAACACTGCTGGAGCAACAAGCGACGATCAAAGCCTTGCTCGACAAACTCTCCTTCCAGCCCACGGTGACAGCGACGGGTGCGAAGGCGACAGGACTGGAACAAGTCAGCAAGGATGGCTTGCCCCCGCTGACTGGAGATTCAGATCAGCAAACACCGACAGTCGAGCAACGACTCACAAAACTCGAAGGCCAGGCGCTGAAGATCGGCCCTGTTAAAGTAAGTGGTGACTTCCGGCTGCGTTACGACGGCATCTTTCGTAGCGCAACCGAGCCTCCGGACCCGCCGCTCCAGCATGTGCAGAATTCCCGGATGCGATATCGTTTCCGGCTGAACCTCGATACTGACATCAACCCGAAACTCAGTTTCCACGGCCAACTTTCCACCGGACCGATAAACAATCCACTCACGCTCGATCAGGACTTCTCCGCCATCACGGCTCGGGCTCCTTTTTTTATAAGTGAAGCATGGATTGATTATCACCCGAGTAAAGCTATTCAACTTCAGGCCGGCCGCGTGCAGGAAATCTTCGCTGACAACTCGAGGTTCTTGTTCGACGACGACATTCGCTTCAACGGGTTCAACGAGAAATACGTGCACTCGTTCAAACGGAACGGCGCTTACCTCTCCAGTCTCGAACTGCGCGCCGGACAATACATTCTTTCGAATCCCAACGTTGCGGTGATTACACCCGGTAGTCCACTGGCGAATGCCGGTGCGGTCATCGGCACCGCCGGCAGAGCAGCGAATCTCTTTCACCAGGGACTGTTGGCAAATCAGACCTTCAACAAGAGATGGAACAGCCAGCTAGGCGCAGACATTCAAGTCTATCGAAACCCAAACGAGATTCAGCTTGCTTCGACTACGGATGGGCTCGTCCTGCTGGTCCAACCCGCGTTAGGCCTTGCGCTCTCAGCGCCACTGACGGGAACAGGTAATGCGACGACGACACCGGGCGGAGTCGTGTATACAGCGCACGGTTTTCAGGTCGCACGACTTACTTATCGTTTGAACTACGCGGGCTTCACACATGGGGATCACGCATTTCCCTGGACGTTCAACGTGCAATTCGCACGCAACGTTGCGACGGGGTTGGAAGAACGCGATGCGATGCTGGCGGCGTTGCAGGTCGGACGGATCACAAAACGAGGCGACACTTCGTTTCTTTATGTGTTCGCGATCAAAGGTGCGAACTCGATGATCTCGCAGGTGACTGACGACGATCTTGGCACGAACACCGGCGTCAACATTCGCACCAGTCACTTTCGCTTCGAGTATGGCATCGCTCGCAAGGTGACGTTCCAGAGCCTTTTCTTCTTTCAACACTCACTGCGACGCAGCGGACAGTTTCCGAGCTTCTTCGTTCCGATAGGCGACTTCGCACCGACTACGTACCGCTTACAGCAGCAACTCGTGTTCTCGTTCTGAACCGAGGTTATGATCCGACGTGCGCCAGTCTCGAAACTCCGCGCAGCAATTCGGTAGCGCTGGGTACCGGTACGCCCATGTGGTGCATGATCGTGAGCACGACAATACCGAGCACCGTGCTCATCACTACGGCTTTCAAAAGCGCGGCCCCTAGCTGAGTCAGGAATGTCGAAACGGATCGAACAACTCTTCGCATTCGCATAGTTGATCCCCCCAGACGTTCGTCTGTCGGTTAACCATAGCTGGTGAGTAACCGGGGCACCGGCGCGGGTTTTCGGCGCCGGCCGGAGGGGTTGTTGGGGCTGTCGGGGACGAGACGAGGCTCCTAACCTCAATGCCGCATTATCGCAGAGCCCCGAACCGTTTTCAACATTGTTTTTCACAGGGAGGGTTTCACGCAAAGGCGCAAAGAGGAGCAAAGACGCAAAGTATGACCTTTTCTTTGCGCCTTTGCTCCTCTTTGCGCCTTTGCGTGAAACTCTGACTTGTTCTAGCTAAGTTTCGGAAGGTGAATAATGAAGGTGCTGCCGTTGCCTAGCTCGGAGGTGACGGTGACTTCGCCGTGGTGCAGGAGCGCCAGGTGCTTCACGATTGCTAGCCCCAGCCCTGTCCCGCCC
>DATDFT010000270.1:0-13866 GCA_036522475.1 Pyrinomonadaceae bacterium
TGGCTGCGTCTCAGAAATAACTCACCACTGCCGATCAGTTTCCGTACCGATAGCGGCTATCCTCGTTTATCCGATGGCGCGGAGGTCAGCATTCAGTATCAGATCGAGGAAGCGAATGGGAAGCCCGTTCCCTGGGGTTTGGATATGTCGTGGATCTCGGTGCTGCCGCCCGGTGCGTCGGTGTTGTTTAGCGTGAGCAGGGCGCACCTGGAGAACCGCAGGACGATTTTCGTTAGTTATACGTTTCGGCAAGGAAACGGTGAATATGGAACGGCTCGTCGCGTTAGCTTTCGCCACGTACTTTCACGCAAAGGCGCAAAGTCGCAAAGAAGAGCGTTCTTAGAACGCGGCAGCGCTTCGCGTCTTTGCGCCTTTGCGTGAAAATACCTATGCGTCATCTAGTTCTCACCATCATACTTTTATTCTGCTGGTCCACCTGCGTGTTGGCCCAGACTGAGATGCTGAAGCAACTGTTGGCCCTTCCGGCTCCGGCGCCGGGCGCCACAGTTGCCACAAAGGCTGTCTCGCGCTCAGAAAAGAACGTGGCCGACGTGTCTTCAGTCGTAAGTTTGCCGCCGGAAAACTCGGCGAGGTCACGATGATCGAATCGGCAGTTACCGTGGCAAGATCTACGTCGCCTACAAAGGCCAACTACTCTCCATACCTGTACAAACCAAGTAATCCTCTGCGTTCTCAGCGGCTCTCTGCGTTAAAAGGACGATTTCAACGCAGAATACGCAGAGGACCGCAAAGGTACATAGAAGGGAGGTGAACCTAAATTCCCTCGAAGTGCGCGTTATTGAATAGATTATGTTCGCGAAAGGAAAAGTAATAGAGGTTCCCTCCGATGAAACTCAAAGCGAAGTACGTAGTCTTTTCGATGATCGCAGTCGCAACAGTTTATGTGATGTTCCACAACGAACGTTTCCTCGTAGATCCTAAACATCCAGTTTGGCAACACTATGAATCCTTCAAATGGTGGCTCCTGCCGCACGGCATTTTCGGCGCCATAGTCCTGTTATTTGCTCCTTTTCAGTTTTCCGATCGCCTACGCCAGCGCTTTACCAAAGCCCATCGCGTGATGGGGCGCTTTTACGTCATAGGCGCGCTTGGACTCGCGCCGCTCGGTGCATATATTCAATATTTCCAGGAGCGCATGGGCGCACCGCGTTCATTTACCGTGCTGGCTTTAGTCGATGCGGCAATGCTGATGGGCATCACGATGATGGCGTTCGTTTTTGCGTTCAAACGCAAGATCGCGTTGCACAGGCAGTGGGCGACTCGTAGCTATGCCGTCGCACTCGTCTTCATTGGCGGACGCTTTGTGATGGGCGTGACTGGTTGGGAGACTCTTGGTATCGAGATCGTGCAGGCGATCATTTGGTCCTGTCTGGCACTGTCCGTACCGCTGGCTGATTTCGCACTCAACTGGAGAGAGCTGCGTTCGCGCTCTGCGGCCGGTGTAAGAACCACGCTGCCGACCAAGCAAAATATGCCTGAGCCCGCAGTTCGGGCAGCCTGAAGAATTTCACGCAAAGGCGCAAAGCCGAGCCGCAAAGGCACAAAGAACATCTGCTAAGGCGCACCGGGCGTTAAAAAACTCCGTCCTGAATTGCGTTGACATCGAACAAAGGCGGGAGTATTTTTTAGGCACTTGGAAAAAGAAACGATGACCGCAGCGTTCAATCAACTCACTTTCGCATCTCGTCAAAGCGAGTTGATGTGTGCTTGTTTCTGTTGTTGTAGGCCGGCGAACGAGCGGACTGACGTGTATGTGACATAGTTTTAAAGCAATTATCAGCATTCACAAGGGCCGCTCCTTTCGAGCGGCCTTTTTATTTTGCGCTGAAACGACAAGCACGAGGAGACACGATGCAACAGTCAACCCTGGCCATCTATTACGAACACCCCGATTGGTTTCGACCACTTTTTGCGGAGCTCGATCGCCGCGCAGTTCCGTACGTCAAACTGGACGCGACCCAACATCTCTACGATCCGGGCGAGAATGAATCGCCTTATCGAGTGGTCTTCAATCGAATGAGCCCGTCCGCTTACTTGCGCGGTCACGGTCAGGGAATCTTCTACACGCTCCAGTATCTAAATCATCTCGAGAACCTGGGCACGCGCGTCATTAACGGCGAAAAAGCGTTCGGAATTGAGATCTCAAAGGCACGCCAACTCTCTTTACTCGAGTCTCTCAACCTCGCTTATCCAAAAGCATTTGTCATCAACAATCCCTCGCTCGCAGTTGCGGCCTCAGAGAATCTTTCCTTCCCAATCGTGGTCAAAGCGAACATCGGCGGCAGCGGCGCAGGGATTGTGCGTTTTGATTCGAGAGAGTCGCTCGTTTCAGCCGTCGAGAACGGCCGGATAGATCTCGGTATCGATCAGACGGCGCTGGTCCAGGAGTTCATCCCCGCGCGCGGCGGTCACATCACGAGAGTTGAGACACTCGGCGGCAAGTATCTCTACGCGATCAGAGTCTTCACTACCGGCGACACTTTCAATCTCTGCCCCGCCGATATCTGCCAGACGACTGACGGAGTTGAGCTCGCTCGCGTCGCGTGTCCAGTCGATGCACCGCGTTCGGGTTTGCAAGTGGAAAAGTTTCAACCACCGCTCGATGTGATCAGATCGGTGGAACGGATCGCGCAAGCCGCGCATATCGACGTGGGTGGAATCGAGTACGTCATCGACGATCGCGACGGCTCGCTGCTTTATTACGACATCAATGCGCTTTCGAACTTTGTTGCTGATGCAACGCGCGTGGTCGGTTTCGATCCGCACGCGCGCCTGGTCGATTTTCTGCAAGAGGAGGTTAGGCGATGCGCTACGGTTACTGGCTCCCGGTTTTCGGCGGTTGGCTGAGAAACGTTGAAGACGAAGGAATGGAGGCGAGCTGGAACTACGTCAGTCGTCTCGCGCGGCGTAGTGAAGAGATCGGCTATGACTTGACGCTCATTGCCGAGCTCAACCTCAACGACATCAAGGGCGTCGAGGCTCCATCACTGGACGCATGGTCCACTGCCGCGGCGCTCGCTGCAATTACCAACACACTCGAGCTGATGGTGGCTGTGCGCCCGACGTTTCATCAGCCCGCACTTTTAGCGAAGCAGGCCGCGAACATCGATCACATCGGCGGTCACGGCAGACTCTCACTTAACGTCGTCTCTTCATGGTGGGCCGACGAAGCGAAGAAATACGGAGTCGACTTCGAGCAACACGATGATCGTTATGCACGGACGCGCGAGTGGCTGGAGATCGTCGAACGACTTTGGCAGGAAGATCACTTTTCTTACTCGGGGAAGTATTACCGCGTTGACGATGCGGTGTTGCAACCGAAACCAACCACGCGCCCGCGGCCGGTGATTTATGCGGGGGGCGAATCCGAAGCCGCGAAGGATCTGATCTCGCGCTGGTGTGACGCGTACGTCATGCACGGCGACGAGCCGGCGCGCGTGCGCGAGAAGATCGAGGACATGTCGCGGCGCAGAGAACGACTCGGCTTGCCGTCGTTGAAGTTTGGTATCGCTGCGTATGCGATTGTGCGCGAGAGCGAGACCGAAGCGAAGCGCGAGCTCGAACGCATCACGAACGTCAAACAATTTGCGGCGGGTTATGAAAACTATCAGCAGTGGCTGGCAGGAACGAGACTCGAACAAAAAGTTTCGCTCGAAGATTACAGCGTCTCGAATCGCGGTCTTCGTTCCGGACTCGTCGGCACGGCGGATCGTGTCGCAGAGCGTGTGGCTGAGTTTGAAGATGCGGGCGTCGATCTGTTGCTGTTGCAGTGTAGCCCGCAACTGGAAGAGATGGAGCGATTCGCGGAGACGGTCATCAGGGCAACTCAAGGCGTGCCGCAACCGGTTGCGAAGCAGGCGAGTTATGCGGTGGGAAGGACGAATTTATGAGACATACGACCATACATGAGAAATCGAGCATTGAGCTATTCACTAACGTTCCGCGACGACGACTGATCAATTTCAATACTCCGGTCGAGCGGCTCGAGCGATTGCAACGAGCCATTCCCGGCGCACCGCGACTCTGGATCAAACGAGACGATCTCACCGGCTATCTCGGCGGCGGCAACAAGTTGCGCAAGCTCGAATATGTTTTTGCCGGCGCGCTCGCGTACGGAGCTACGACGATTGTTACGACTGGTTCGGTCACTTCGAATCTCGCGCGAACGGCAGCGCTTGTCGCACGGCGTCTCGGCCTGAAGTGTGAGCTGATATTGAGTGGTCGTCATCCCAAGTCGGCCCACGCAAACTGGCGCGTGACGGAGTTGCTCGGAGTCAAGATACATCGCGTGGCGGCGAGTAGTGAGCGTGCGTCGCGGATGAATGAAGTTGCACGCGAATTGGAAGCGCGTGGCGAGCGTGTGTACACGATTCCTTTGGGTGCGTCGAATGAGATCGGATCGTTTGGTATGGTGTCCGCGTTCGAAGAGCTTGGGATTCAACAGCTCGAACTCGGTGAGCAGTTCGACGCGATCGTCTTTGCGACTTCCTCCGGCGGCACGCAGGCCGGACTCGAAGTCGGCAAGCGATTGTTCAACTATCCTGAGTTGCGATTGCTCGGAGTGAGTGCCGACGATCCGGCGACAACGATTAAAGAGAACGTGTTGCTTGCAGTTGGACCAATGCTTGCGATGCTCGGCAGGTCAGACATGCCGGCGGCTGAAGAATTATTCGTCGACGAGCGTTTCATCGGCGCCGGGTATGCGATACCGACGACCGAGTCACGAGAAGCTCTGAGGATGTTCGCCGAGATCGAAGGCGTGTTGCTTGACCCGGTCTACACGAGTAAAGCCGCGGCCGGCCTGATCGCGTATTGCCGTGAAGGAAGATTTAAACCGACCGACAGAGTCTTGTTCTGGCACACAGGCGGCGTGCTGACACTGCTTTAACCCGAAGTGTCGCCACGGCGGCTTTGCCGCCCGATGTGATGCAGCCAAGCTCGCAAAGCTCTACTTCGATGGATTCGACAAGAGTCGGATGCAGCCAAGCTCGCAAAGCTCTACTTCGCTGGATTCGACAAGAGTCATTTGTCGTTGCACGCCGCGGCTGCGCCGCCCGATGTGAGGCAAGGCTACGCCTTGCCGTCACACCCCTTAAGAGCCTGGGCTATGCCCCCGGTTCGGCCTTGGGCCCGGTAACCTTGGGGGCGAAGCCCGAACCGCGGGCATAGCCCGCTGTGGAAAAGAAGATTGCCCGGCAAGGCACAGCCTTGCCTCACATCGGGCGGCGCAGCCGCGGCGTGCAACGACAAATGACTCTTGTCGAATCCAGCGAAGTAGAGCTTCGCGAGCTTGGCTGCGGGGGGAAGGAGTCGAACTTCATCTTCGAGGTCAAAGTCCGAGGTGTTGCCAGTTACACCATCCCGCAATGTGTTTGGTTGACCCGACGCGGCTCAAACGCGCACCTCACCGCTTAAAAGGCGGCTGCTCTGTCTCTCGAGCTCCGGGTCAAGAGCTGGCTGTGGCGGAAGGATTCGAACCTTCGCATGGCCGCATTAACAGTGCGGTGCCTTACCAACTTGGCTACGCCACAATCATGGTGGCTGCGGGTGGATTCGAACCACCAACCTAGCGCTTATGAGACGCTTGCTCTGTACCGGTTGAGCTACACAGCCGAACTTGGAAGCCCGCGGAGGAGTTGAACCTCGTGTGCGTGTCCGCCCAGCTCTTCGGTTTAGAAGACCGACGCCGGGAACGCGGGCCACTGTTGGACGGGGCGTGAGGCCGACGCGCCTCTGCAAACTCCACGCTCCCAAACAGTCAGCATTCTGCAGGGATGAGTCACGCCCCGATAAACTCGAGTGGTGGTCGGAGTTGGAATCGAACCAACCTTTCGGGTACTTCAGACCCGCGCTAATCCATCTCAGCTATCCGACCTTGAATGGAGCGCTACTAACGCCTGGCGGAACTGAACGGACTCGAACCGTCATCGGCTTGGTTGACAACCAAGTGCCTCACCTCTCGGCCACAGTTCCATTTAAGTTGGGTGGGTTGAAGAGACTTGAACTCTCACGTGCCGCAGTCACAGTGCGGTGCTCTATCGTTTGAGCTACAACCCACAGAATTGGCAGGATATCGCGGAGGGATTCGAACCCACACGGTACAGAATCTAAAACTTTCCTGACTTGTATTTTCTGGTGGACCTGGCACGACTTGAACGTGCGACCTCGACTTCCGCAAAGTCGCGCTCTATTCCCACTGAGCCACAGGTCCATGAGTTTGGCGGAAGGGACAGGACTCGAACCCGCAAGCGCTACGCGCGGTGGTTTTCAGGACCACTGCCTTACCAGTTAGGCTACCCTTCCAAAATTTTGTCGATGAAGTCATCTGTGCTAAAAAACAGATGAAGGCAGAGAGAGACACTGCATCGAACACACTTCGAGGCACACTTCTCCTGAGGACGGCGATCTCGTGGACGCTCGCATACGCACCGAGATCATCGTCCGTTGAAGGCTCCTGCCTTCATCGCTCGCAAAACGATTACTTCGATTATCAAAAAACTAAAGGAGCGGGCTTTTAGCCTCCCAGGGAAGCTGCCCGCTCCTTCAACTCTCTGATTTCCTCTTGAGATTGGGAGCGGGAGTCCGCTCCCGCTGTATTAGTGCCTGAATTGGCGACTATCTATGGACATTGGATGTTGGGGTCTATTGCCATTGAGATAAAAGGCTGACAAACCCAGACCCAACGTACACGAATGCCGTTCGCCGTTGCTTTGTTTGAATGTCTGGTTCGTCAACATCGATATTTCCTCAAGCTGCGTTCGTTCGCAGGGTGTCTTGTATAGGACAGGACCACTGAGCCTGTCAAGATCTTTCTGCATTGACTTCGATAAGTCCTCTGCGTTTCACGTTGCCTGTAGATGGTGCGTTGCAATTGTAGGAACGCCCGTTAGATTATAAATTCGTGCGGCGCTCCATCTCTTCCGGATAACGCGCACCTTCCACCTTGATCTCCGACGCCGCGCCATCAATCTCTCGCAAATCATCCGCGGTGAGCTCAACTGAAACCGCGCCAATATTCTCTTCCAACCGGTGAAGCTTGGTCGTTCCCGGAATCGGCACGATCCACGGCCGCTGCGCTAGCAACCAAGCGAGCGCGATCTGCGCGGGCGTCGCATCCTTCCGTTTTCCCATACTCCTGAGCAACTCAACCAACGTCTGATTCGTCTTTCTCGCTTCGGGCGTAAACCGCGGAACCTTGTTTCGAAAGTCAGAACTATCAAACGTCGTGTTCTCGTCAATCTTCCCGGTAAGAAACCCTCTGCCCAACGGACTAAACGGCACGAATCCGATTCGGAGCTCATCGAGCGCAGGTAATATTTCTTCTTCCGGTCGTCGCCACCACAACGAGTATTCACTCTGCAACGCCGCCAGCGGCTGCACCGCATGTGCGCGGCGAATGGTCTGCACTCCCGCTTCCGAAAGTCCGAAGTGCTTCACCTTGCCTTCGTCGATCAACTCCTTCACCGCGCCCGCAACATCTTCAATCGGAACGTCAGTATCAACACGATGTTGATAGAACAGATCGATCCTGTCCGTCCTGAGTCGCTTAAGCGACGCTTCCGCAACCGCTTTAATGTGCGCCGGCCGGCTATCGACCCCAACCTGCTCGCCGTTTGGTCCGATCTTGAAACCAAACTTCGTCGCGATCACGACCTGATCGCGCAGTGGCGCAAGCGCTTCACCCACGAGCTCTTCGTTCTTGAATGGTCCATAAACCTCCGCGGTATCGAAAAACGTGACCCCACGCTCCACCGCACTTCGAATCAGCGAAATCATCTCCTGCTTGTCGGCAGCCGGACCATAACCGAAACTCATGCCCATACAGCCGAGCCCGAGCGCCGACACTTCCAAACTCCCCAGTTTGCGCTTCTGCATTGTTTCTCCTTTTGTAAGACTCTAAACTTTCGTTGTCGTTAGAACAAGGAACCTCGCAGCGACGATTACCGTACTCTCTTCGTTTCCGTTAGAATCAGCAACGTGAGGGTTTATGTATTGTCCTAACTGCGGTCAGCAACAGATCTCGGATGAGATGAGGTTCTGCTCACGTTGCGGCCTCGCGCTTAGCGGGTTGGCGGAGTGGCTCGCGGGTGGCTTGCCCGTCACACGTCCGGATGAAACGCGCGTGTCGTCACCTTCGCGTCGTCGCAAAGCATTCCGGCGCGCGGCGAAACTGATGTTCTTCAGCGTCGCACTTTTCCCGATTTTCCTGGCGATCAGCATCGGGATCGATGAACCCGGACCGCTGTTTCTACCCTCAATTCTCTTCTTCGTATCGCTGATGTGGATGGCTTATTCGCGTCTCTTCATCGACAATACCGCACCGATGATCAGTCAGAGCGCTCAGCCGTCGACTTTCAGGCCGGCGCAAGCGCGCGAATCATTACCTCCCGCAAACACCACGGCGATCCCCGATATCGGCCGGCAGCGAGTGAGGACAAACGAGCTCGTCCAGATCCCAAGCGTGACTGAACACACCACCAAACTGTTAGACAACGAATAGCCTCAAAGGATGTTCACGGCACGACCTGCCAGCAAGGCAATCACCAGCAGCGAAATCATCGCCTGAACCATCATCAAAATCTTGGCCCAGCGCGACAAGACGGGTACGTCTGTCGGTGAGAATGCGGTGCTGGTGTTGAAGGCGAGAAAAAGATAGTCGATGAAGTGTGGTTCCCACTCTTCCTCGCCCGCGGCTTTCTTCGCCTCAGGATGCATCGTCATCTGCGGAAACAGAAATGCTCCGTCAGAGTGGCCGGGACTCTGCGCCCGCTGGTGTGGACCACCGCCATCGAGTCGCCAATACCATGAAGCGAAGACGAGAAAGTTTGAGATCCAGATTGCGGCAGCGGAACGCAACAGTCGCTGCGGTGTGATCTGGTGTTCCGTGACTTCGGCGAGGAGTGAGTAAACCGCAAAGATCAGAGCGATAGTTACGAGGCTGTTGAGGACGTAACCCAGGAAGTGACTGACTCTATGATTGCCGCCGCGATGCGAAGTCATTATCGCGACCAGCAGCGCGAAGACGATTGCCACGATTAGCCAGCGCGGCGCGCCGGCCATCAGACCTGGCGACAATGCTGCGTATAAACCACCGACAGCGAGCATTGCGACGAGCGGAGGCCAGAGCGGTTCAGCCGGCTCGCGGATTTTTTTACTGATAGTGACTGCGTGGGCCGTGGCTTTGTCCACCTAACTGCTTTGCGTTCTTGCCTGCGACTTCTGCTCGGCGCTTGCCTGGTCGAGCAACTCGATTGCCGCGTGGTCCAACTCGAGCTTCGTTGCTTCAACGAGATCGTTCAGTTGCTCCAGATTGGTACCACTGGCGATCGGAGCCGTGATGCTCGGGCATGCGATCAGCCACGCGAGCGCAACATGCGCTGGAGTCGAGTGATATTGTGCCGCTACCTGGTCCAACGCGTCGAGTATGCGGAAGCCACGTTCATTCAGATACTTCTTGACCGTGCCGCCGCGCGCGCTCTTCGAGAGATCATCTTCTGAGCGATACTTGCCCGTCAGAAATCCTGCAGCCAAAGAGTAGAAAGTGATCACGCCCAGTCCTTCGCTGACACAGAGCGGCTCAAGTTCGTCTTCGTAAACCGCGCGATCGTAGAGATTGTAGAGAGGCTGGAGACTCTCGTATCGCGGAATTCCGAGACGCTTGCTGACGTTCAAAGCTTCCGTGAGTCGCGCAGCGCTGTATTGCGAAGCGCCGATGGCCCGCACCTTTCCCTCTTTGATCAACTGAGCATAAGCCTCGAGAGTTTCTTCGAGCGGCGTCTCAGGATCGTCCTGGTGCGACTGATAGAGATCGATGTAGTCAGTTTGCAGTCGACGCAGCGAGTCGTCTGCCGCACGCAGGATGTAGTCTTTCGACAGACCTTTTTTACCAGGACCCATGTCCATTCCGACTTTCGTTGCGACAATTACGTCATTGCGTTTACCACTCCGCTTCAACCAGTTGCCGATCATCACTTCGGACTCTCCGCCCTGATTCCCCGGCACCCATCGCGGATAGATGTCTGCAGTGTCGATGAGATTGAGGCCGGCTGATACAAACCCGTCGAGCAGCCGAAATCCGGTCGTCTCGTCAACAGTCCAGCCAAACACGTTGCCCCCCAAAGCCAAGGGGGCGACTTCCAAATCCGAATTTCCCAAGTTTCGTTTTTTCATTCGGCTACCTCTTCCTCGTTTTGCGTTGGGCAAATTCTATCTGATAACCGTGATCTTCGTAACCGGATGAATCTCCCAAGCAGTCGCGCGCCGGTTGCCGGGTCGTTGAGGATGAACGTTCTCGGATTCTTCGGCGTGACCGGCGTCGAAGTACAACCAGCCTTCGAATTCACACCAGTGGCCCACTAACTGCGCTTGCAGTGTTTGTGCGAACCAATCCGACTTTCTCACGTTTGGTGTAACTTCGAGCACGACCTGCTCGGTCTTAGTTGCGCCGTTGTGATTCGCGATCAGGATGTGAATGTCACGACGCCAAGGGCTGTAGCAGTTCGTCGCTTCGGGTCGCGCATACCCAACGTCGATCACCTGGCCTTGAACTCTAGCGGCACGATCGCTGGACCAGCGACCTGTGTCATCGCCTGACTGAAGCAAGGCGTCCAGCGTGACTCGCGAGTCGAAGTCAGCAGCTTGCGGAATGGAGGTGCGATTCTTTAAGCCATGCAGGTATCGCGCCCTCGCGGTGAGAGCAATCCCGGAATCCGGACAGTTGCGCGCGAGCACGATCCAAACCACTACGAGCATAGCGACGCTAACGCCGACAAGCAGTAATTTTCGCTTTCTCGTCAACATGCAGTTCTCTGCGGCCCTCTGCGTTCTCTGCGTTAACATGCGCCGTTAAACGCAGAGATACGCAGAGGGCCGCAGAGTCCTAAAAAAGACTGGCGCCTGCGCCGGTTCTGAACGCGTACCAGACGCCGAAGCAGATACTAAATATCGCGGCGAGGGTTTGTAGTCCCTGGTGAAGGTGTGTGAGTTTTCCTGAAGTGAACGCGAAAGGCAAACCGATCAATCCCGACATCAAGAGCATCCCGACAATCGATCCGAGTCCGAAAGTCGCAACATACAACAGCCCCAGCAGCGATGAACTGATCTGCGTCAGCACCAGCAAGGTTAACGCTCCGGATCCGGCGAGGCCGTGCATCATACCGACCAGCATCGGCTTCCAGCCGACGCGCGAGACGGCATGCGAGTGAGCCGCACGCGAACTCGGATTGTGCTTGTTTTCGTGTTCGTGAAAGTGAACGTGAGTGTGCGATAGCCCATCGTGACTATGCTGGTGTACGTGAACTTCCGCGTTCTTCCGCGTCGCGCGCCAAAGAGCGCTGACGCCCAAAGCAATGATCATAAGCGCGACGCCAAACTCCAGCCACCCACTCACCTTTTGCGGAATCGCAACCCGCAACGACAGCACGATGACGCTCATGATCAGAAGCGACGCCGAATGTCCCGCGCCCCAGAGCGCGCCGACAATCGCCGAACGAAAGACATTCCTGTGACAGCTCACAATCGTTGTGATCGCCACCACGTGATCGACTTCCGTGGCGTGTTTCAGTCCAAAGATAAGACCGATACTAAGAACTGCAAGCAGGTTAAGTGAACCGGGAACATCTGGCATATACGCGATTGTACATCCCGATTCAGCTTTGTAGTAAATCCGTGCTCGTCACGGCACAACTCGAATATCAGCTTGCATACGTGGATCGACTTGGGTGGCGCGACGGCGGAATCGAGCGGGGTTAATTAATCGCACGGTAAGTCAGCTAATCATTGCCATCGAAATATCTTTAACGCAACTACAAAACTGGCGACACACCATGCAAGCAGTATCGCAATCGGAACCCAGTTTGACGATAGCGACGCGCCTTCATTCATCAGTGCGCGCAGCGCGTTGTTGAGCGCCGTCAGTGGCAGTGCCTGGATGAACGGTTGCAGGATATGCGGAAATCGTTCCGACGAGAAGAACGTGCCTGACAGCAACCACATCGGCAGCATGATGAAGTTCATCAAGCCTGACACGCCTTCGATCGTCGTTGGCCGCGCCGCAACCAGTAATCCGATCCCCGAAAACGTGAAGCCTCCGAGCATCGTGATCAAAGCAACACTCAGCCACGAGCCGCGCACCGTGAAACCAAACACAAGCCACGCGAACACGATCACTGCTGCGACTTCGAGCACCAGAAACACCAGACGCGAGAGCATGAATGAAAGCAGGTAGTGCGAACGTCGCATCGGTGTCGCTGCAAAGCGTTTGAGGATTTTGCGCGAGCGCGCGATCACCACGGTGAATCCCAAGCCCCACAACCCACTGCCCATCAAGTTCATTCCGATCAAACCCGGCACGAGAAAATCAACGTAACGAGCCCCGGGTTCGGTGACCTTCTCTTCGCCGGCGTTCACGACATCCGCTCGCCCCTTGCCTCTCTGCAAAACATCGTCGACCAGTAATCGAGCGGTGCGGCTCTCCGGGCGCGTTGGATCGAAACGGTATGCGAAAGTGTCGTTCTCAGGTCTGACGACGATCGACACCTTGCCGCTTCGCAACGCTTGCGCCGCATCGTTTGGACTCAACACCGTCGCAGTAATGTCAGGCGAACGAGACAGCATGTTTGCAGTTGCGCTTACCTTTGCATCGCTCGCGGTGCCTTCGATCGCAACGAGTGTTTTGTCGGGAGCAGTGTTGCGAAACGCGATTCCGAGTGCAAACGTCATCAACACGGGAAAGACGAACACCCAGAACACAGCCTCGCGCTCGCGCAGAAACTCGCGCACACGCGTCGCAGTCAGCTCAACCAGCGGATGAAGCGACTGAGGCTTGTCGCGGCCGTGCCAGTCTTTTGCTTCGTGAATGAGAGTTTGTTTTGCTTCATCCATCGCGGAGCATTCTCCCGGTCAAACTGACGAACACGTCTTCGAGTGTCGCCTGGTGCGTGGTGAGTGTGACGAGTTCTGAGTGCTGTCGTTTTATTTCGGCGAGCAGCGCGGGCAGAGCAACGGCAATCTCGGAGACTGTCAGTGCGTAAACCTCGTCGCGTTTGTGCAGATGATTGACAGCGGGAAGCTGCTGCAACGGATCTTCTGCAAGCTCCTGTGTGACACTGAACTCGATGATCTGATCGGCGCCGAGCGATTCGATCAACTCGGCCGGCGTGCCGAGTGCGATCACTTTTCCGTGGTCCATGATCGCGACGCGATCGCAGAGACGCGTCGCCTCTTCCATGTAGTGCGTCGTCAGGAGAATCGTGCCGCCGCCCGCGCGAAATCTCTCGACGATGTCCCAGAGCGACAGGCGCGCTTGCGGATCGAGCCCCGTAGTTGGTTCATCGAGAAACAGCAGTTCCGGATCGCTTACGAGCGCGCACGCAACTGCGAGCCTCTGCTTCTGTCCGCCTGAGAGTTTGCCGACGCGCGCGTTGCGTTTTTCTTCGAGCGCGACCGTTCGAATGACTTCGTCAACGCTGTGCCCGCGTTGGTAGAAACTTCGGAATAGACGTACGGTTTCAGCGACTGTGACTTTTTCCGCGAGTTGAGTTTCCTGTAACTGGACGCCGATCCGTTCGCGCAAGGCTCGATCGTCACCGTTGGTCCAGTGCCGGCCCAACAACTCAACCGTTCCTGCATTGGAAGGCGTCAGTCCTTCGAGTATTTCGACAGTCGTTGTCTTCCCGGCGCCATTTGGCCCAAGCAATCCAAAACACTCGCCTGTGAACACCTCTAGGTCGAGCCCATCCACGGCCGTCACATCCGCGAACCTCTTCACCAGCCCTTCACAGCGCAAGGCAACTCGCGCCGTTGGCGCCTCCGCTCGCGCAACCGATGATATTTGCGTCGACATAA
>DATDFT010000271.1:0-11467 GCA_036522475.1 Pyrinomonadaceae bacterium
CACGGCCTTCCTGCTGCTGGTAAACGATCGCGCCGCGACCCTCCTCCTGGATCATGTGCATCGTTTGATGAAGCTGCCGTCCGCAGTCGCATTTAGTGGAACCAAAAACATCACCCGTGAGACATTGTGAGTGAATACGAACGAGCGTTGGCACGTCGCGGTTCATTTCGCCTTTAAAGAGGACTACAAACTCTTCTTTGGTAGTCAACGAACGGTAAGCCGCGATCTGAAAATCGCCAAATTCAGTAGGCAAACTCGCCACTGCGACCCTCTCGACTGTGCCGGTCTCAACGGAATCACAGCACGTTTCGACCGCCGATTTTTGAGATGAGTGTACTTCCATGAAGAACGAATTATAGGAGTAAGTCACGGAGGTGAACAAGTATAGGTCTCATAGGTCTAATACGTCCTATATTAATTGAAACGAATCCCGGCGCGCGGCGTGTGAATCCTCCGGCGTTTGCGATTATTTCCTAAGGGCGTGTATGCTTTCTCTCTAGTTTGGCCTGCCCCAGTAGGCTCTCGGCGAGGATTTTCTTCCAGTGAATAATAGTCTTAACCTGGCCTCAAAACCCTTTAGTAATCGCCTTCTTCCGTGGGCGCTCACGGCTGTGGTCCTTTTCGTGTCTCTCATCGGGCTGGTGCTCGTGGTGCGACTCACGACTACCACCCGGGCCGAAGCCGATCGCGTTGAAGCCGAAATCAACCAGCTAAAACAACAGGAGCAGGGACTCCTGACTGCGACCAAGCTGGTCGAGAACTCTTTGACCCCGGAACAGCAACAGGCACTTCCTGCCGCTCACCAACTAGTCGATCGCAAGGGATTCTCCTGGTCGCGGTTTCTCGCGGATCTGGAAGATGCTTTACCGGAGAAGGTCAAGGTCACGCGGATCGCCGTGCGTGACGTGAACAAGCAGGGCGATCAAACTGTTGCGCAACTCGATCTCTCAGTTTTTGCCAAAGACGCGGCGACTATCAACGACATGATCTCAACCATGCACCAGGAAGGCATTTTCGAAGCTGAGATCCGGAATCAGAACCTGCAAAAAGGTCGCGGTGAAGCGGGCACCGAATACGAGCTCTTCGTGCTCTATCGTTCGCGCCCGGGCTATTCATCCGACAGCGTCGCGAAAGTCGAGAAGGGAGGAGGCGAGACCGCACGATGAACCCGCAAGTACAAGCAGAGCCTCGCCCTGCCACTCGGAACTACTCGCTGCGCATGAGCGAATTTCTCGCCTCGCGTCGCGGCAAGATGTTCGGCATTGCTGAGGTCATCGCCGTCGCGGTCAGTTGTTTGGTGCTGGCGCTCGTGTTGTTGAGTTATCTCTACTTCCTCGTGCCCGCTCGTTCGCGACTTTCGTCATTGAACACTGATCGCAAGCAAGTGCAGAACAACCTCCAGACTCTGGGAGGTGTAGTTCATAAAGAGGAAGATACCAAGCAGACCGTCGACAGGATCGCCGCCAGTTTGAATAAGTTTGAGTCTGAGAACCTGATGCGACCCGATAAAGGACGCCTGGATCTGTACGAGGAACTCAATCAACTCATCGTCAAAAACAATCTCAAGAACACGTCGGGACCGGCTTACACACCGCTCGATCCCGCAGGCAGTAAAGCAGCGGCGGGAAAATCTGTCTCGACGAAGTGGCAGAGTTTCTATCCCGGCATCGCGGTAATGGTTACGGTCGAAGGTCAATACCAGGACGTGCGGCGCTTCATCCGCGACGTTGAACGCAGCAAGCAGTTTGTAGTCATCAACGAAGTCGAGTTGCAGCGCGCGACTCAAAACAGCGGACCGGTTTCGGCTGATGAGAACGGCACTGCGACTCCGGCTGCCGGTTCGGGAACGCGCGCATCCCTGGTGAGCCTGCAACTCAACATGACGACATATTTTCAGCGCGGTAATACGGGTGAACAGCCGCTTCAGTGATCGAGAATAACCAAGATGGAACTGGTCGATTTAAGCAAACCAGGAGAAAAGAAGAAACTAATCTCCGCAGCCGTACTCGGGTTCGCTGCGATAATCGTGCTCTGGTGGACGTTCTTTGGTTTTGGTGGCAGTAAACCGGCAACCGTAACGCGAACGCAACCGAGTCCATCGCCGCAGCGAGCGGCACAGACCATATCGCATCCGAATGCCGCCGAAGTGTCAGCGGCAGTGAACGACCCTTCGAGGTTCGCGGAAATAATCTGGCAGACTTCGCCCTACAACGCGCCCGAGGCGAAGCGAAACATCTTCGCGTATTACGAACCGCCTAAGCCGTCTGTCGCGGCAGTTACGACGCCAACTCCAACGCCTGAGCCGCCAGCGCCAATGCTGTTGGCCTCAGTTTCTCCATCGAACGTTTATGCCCGCACCGCCGATTTCAAGCTTGAGGCTGCGGGCGATAAGTTCACGCCTGACGTGCGCATCTATGTTGATGGTCGTGAGCTCCCGACGTCTTACAAGAATCCGCAACAGGTTTCCGCAACGATCCCGGCGTCGTTCATCAGCAATGCGGGCGCGCGCAACGTGGTCGTTCGTACACCCGACAATCATCTCTACTCGAACCCGGCAACGATCAACGTTGCGGAGCCGCCGACTCCAAATTTCACTTACATCGGAATTATCAGTCCGACGAATCGCGTCGCGGACACCGCGGTGGTTCAGGATCGAAACAACAAGAATTATCTCAGTGTATATAGAGGCGATGTGATTGGCGGCAGGTTTAGAGTAACGAGCATCTCTGATAAAGAGTTGGTGCTCACCGATACGACGTTGAAGATCAAACACACACTTAAGATGACTGAAGCCGAGAAAGGCTCTGGTCCTCTATCACGACCAACGCCGCGCGTTGATTCTGAAGATGACGAACCATAGCACGACAGCCGACCACAATATATGCGGGTCGAGATCAAATCGCTCAAAGCCGCTCTCGCTCCCCGTTTCAGTCGCGTCGCGGCGATCTGAGGCCGGGTACACCCTTGTAGCGCTGCTTGCGATGATGACCGTGCTCGCCCTCTTCGCGATGGCTGTAGCGCCGAGTGCGCAGCAGCAAGCGATGCGTGAACGAGAGCAGGAAGCGATCTTTCGCGGCGAGCAAGTAGCCGATGCGATTCGTGATTACTATCGTTATCGATCTTCAATCACTCGTGGTGCAGGCGATCAGGCATTGCCTACATCGATGGACCAACTGTTGGATGGGATTCCGATTGTCGGCGCTTCAAAAAATCGTCAGATACTGCGTCCGTCAGCCGCGCGCGATCCATTGACGATCGAAGGCGAGTGGCGCTTCATTCTTCCACGCACTACAGCATTGATCGATTTTCAGCAGTCGGTAATGTTCTACGCGGGTAACGTTCTTCCGCCGACTCGCGATCCGCAAATCGCACAGTTACAACAGTTTGCAGTCCCGCAGATCACCAGTGTGACTAATCTCGGCATCGCGAATTCGACGAGCAGCACGTCATCGGTTGATGACGATGCGACTGGTCCATTCGTTGGTGTCGCGAGTCGTAGCAAGCGTGAGTCGGTGCTCACGTACTACGGCATCGAACGTCACGATCAGTGGATCTTCACGCCGCTCTTCCGCTAGTAAAAGTTGGACCATCACTTCTACTTCGCTCACAACTCAACTTTAGTTCGCAGAGCGCAACGACGTTAACTCCCGATCAATTCTGCGTCTCGAGATCGATCGTCACGAAGCAGAGATCGACTGGGACCAGCGACGTGCACGCGACGTGATGAAGGTCGGAAGTGTGTCGATCGTGCGCGCTGCGGACGTAAAAAATATTTCTACTTTCGAGTAATAAGTTATTGACATCAGCGACGATTGCGTTTATATAGCAAGATGTTGTGCGCCGTTTACTCTAGCCCACAAGAGCCAAGTAAGCACAGTATCTTGTGGGTCATGAAGAAACCAAAAACTAAACTCGAAGAAGGAGCACATAACAGCTATGGCAACTAAAAAAGGTGGAAAGAAGGCCGCGAAGAAGGGCGGAGGCAAGAAGGCCGCGAAGAAGGGCGGAACGAAGAAAGCCGCAAAGAAGAGATAACCCGAACCAGCAGGTTACAACACGTACCTTCCACCGGCGCACACAAACATCTGAGGCCGAACGGGCCTTACAAAAGAAACGACGAGACCTTCAAGCGAAGCTCGTCGTTTCTTTTTGCTTTCGGTCCTATACTGTGCTCATGCTTTCCGTCGCGCTCGTTGAACCTGAGATTCCACCAAACACCGGCAACATCGCGCGCTTGTGTGCGGCGACGAACACTCCGCTGCACATCGTCGGCGTCACTGGCTTTCGCATGGACGATCGGGCGCTGCGACGCGCCGGTCTCGACTACTGGCCGGAAGTAAGGCTCACTCGGCATCGAGATCTTGAAGCACTCTACCAATCGCTGCCGCAAGCTCGTTTCGTCTACCTCACAACCAAAGCAGATCGATTTTATACCGACTGGAATTATCAGCCGGACGACTGCTTTGTCTTCGGCCGCGAGACGCGCGGGCTACCGGAAGATCTCCTGCACGCCAACTGGGATCGTTGCTTGAAAATCCCGATGCTCAACGCCAACGTCCGCAGCCTGAATCTCGCCACTGCCGTCGGCATCGTGCTTTTCGAGGCTCTGCGGCAATTAGGCAATCCGTAAAATCCGTGGCTAAATGAATCGAATGTCTGAAAGAACGAACATCCGAAACATAGCCATCATTGCGCACGTCGACCACGGCAAAACGACGCTCGTGGACGCGATGCTGCGCCAGTCAGGTACCTTCCGCGAAAACGAACAGGTGCGCGACCGGGTCATGGATTCGATGGATCTCGAGCGCGAACGCGGCATCACGATTATGGCGAAGAACACTGCGGTGCGTTACCGCGAAGTGAAGATTAACATCGTCGACACACCCGGCCACGCAGACTTCGGCGGTGAAGTCGAGCGCGTTCTAAAGATGGTTGACGGCGTCATGCTTTTGGTCGACGCCGCTGAAGGTTGCTTGCCGCAAACGCGATTCGTGTTGCGGAAAGCTCTCGAGGCGCGACTGCCGGCGATCGCAGTGGTCAACAAGATCGATCGCAGCGATGCGCGCCCGGCTGAAGTCGTCGACGAGATCTACGAGCTCTTTCTCGACCTCGACGCCAACGACGAGCAGATCGACTTTCCGATTCTCTACGCTATCTCACGTGACGGCATGGCAAAGCGAAACCTGGACGACGCTTCCGAGAATCTGCAACCACTCTTCGACCAGATCGTCGCTTCGATTCCGCCGCCGCGCGAAGTGCGCAACGACTCGCTCCAGTTGCTCGTCGCGAATCTCGACTACAACGATTACGTGGGACGCCTCGCGATCGGTCGCATCTTCTCCGGCGAGATCAAGATCGGCGATCAGATCACAGTCGTGAAGCCTGATCGCTCGACTTACAAAACGCGAGTCTCACAGCTCTACGCCTTCGAAGGTTTGAAGCGTGAGGCGGTCGAGCGCGCGAGCTTCGGCGAAATCGTCGCTCTCGCCGGCATCGAGAACATCAACATCGGCGACACGATCACTTCCTCTGACAACCCGCAGCCTCTGCCGTCGATCGCAGTTGACGAACCAACCATCGCGATGATCTTCGGCGTCAACAACTCGCCGTTCGCAGGACGCGAGGGCAAGTACGTCACGTCGCGCCAGCTCAAAGAGCGGCTCGACAAAGAGATCCTCGGCAACGTCGCGATCAGAGTTGAAGACACGGAGTCGCCCGATCAGTTCAAGGTGTCGGGTCGCGGCGAGTTGCAGCTCGCGATCCTGATCGAGATGATGCGACGCGAGGGTTACGAGCTACAGGTGTCGAAGCCGGAGGCGATCACGCGAAGAGTCGATGGCCAGACGCTGGAGCCAATCGAAGCGGTCGTCATTGACTGTCCGGACGAGTTTATCGGCGTTATCACTGAGGCGCTCGGACGGCGCAAGGGACAGATGACGAAGATGGTGAATCATGGCACTGGCCGCGTGCGGCTCGAGTTTGAGGCGCCGTCGCGCGGTTTGATCGGGTTTCGGAACGAGTTCCTGACGGAGACGAAGGGCACAGGGTTGCTGAACACGATGTTCCTCCGCTGGGGTGAGTGGCAGGGAGCGATGCGTGGGCGCGCGACGGGTTCGCTCGTTGCGGATCGAATGGGTGATACGACGACGTACGCGCTGTACAACCTTCAGGAACGCGGCACTCTCTTCGCACGGCCAGGCACGCGCGTGTATGAAGGGATGATCATCGGTGAAAACGCGCGTGCCGTGGATCTGGATGTGAATGCGGTAAAGGAGAAGAAGCTGACAAACATGCGCGCCTCAACGGCCGATGAAGCGATGCGTTTGGTGCCACCGAAGGAGTTATCGTTGGAGCAGGCGCTGGAGTTCATCGCGGATGATGAGCTCGTCGAGGTGACACCCGAAAGCATCCGCCTGCGCAAACGCGTCCTCGCCGCAAACCAGCGACCCAAGCGGAAAGAATCCGAGGCGTAAATGGCGCTAAAGAAAGGAACAAGTCCTGACTTGTTCTTTTTAACGATGCGAACTCTTTTTCAACTTCCGCGAGTTTATCCAATCACTGATGTCCAACTGTCTGGCCTATCCCACGCCGAACAGGCCCGCTTGCTGAGTCTCGGCGGTGCTTCACTCATTCAGCTTCGCGAAAAACGAATGCCCGCCCTGGAGTTTTACGAGCAAGCCAAAGCCGCGCAACTACACGGCGTGCGATTGATAATCAACGACCGTGTTGACATCGCACTGGCAGTGGGCGCCGCCGGGGTCCACCTGGGCCAGGACGACTTGCCACCCGAAGCAGCGCGAAAACTGCTCGGCCCGCAAGCCATCATCGGCTATTCAACCCACAACATTGACCAAGCCATCAACGCGATCCGACAGCCAATCGATTACCTCGCCATCGGCCCGATCTTCAGCACCACGACGAAGAGTGACACCGCCCCGGTCCTAGGTCTCGAAGGACTCCGCGCCATTCGCCAAGCCATTGGAAACTTCCCCCTCGTTGCCATCGGCGGCATCACGGCCACGAATGCCCGCGAGGTAATCAACGCCGGCGCCGACTCCGTCGCCGTAATCAGCGCTCTTTTATCCTCCCCAGCCCGCATAATCCCGTCAACCCAAACACTTTTTCACATCTGTCAAACATAATTTTCTTGCGTTTGTCACTGTTATGCGCGAGAATCGCAGCGGGATTCGAAGGCGTAGTCTTCTTCGAGCGGCACCACCTACCTGCAATCCATGCGCAAAACTATCTCCCTGCGGAGTTCGGACATAGATGAGTTTCTTTGATTTACCGCCAATTATTGAGCGAATGCTGCTTGTCTCCGACAAGATCAGCGACCTGAATTTCTCCGTGGGCCAAATGCCGCAGGTCGAAATCAATGGCAAGTTAACTCCGGTCCAGCCGCTCGGGATGCAGAAACTCAGCCCGTACCAGACCGAACTCATCGCGATGACGCTGATGAACGGCCATCCCGACGCTGCCGAGAAACTCGCCCGCACCGGCACCGCCGACCTGAGCTACTCGCTGCCGTCGCGAGCGCGTTTCCGCGTGAATATCTTTCAACAACGCGGCGTGTTTTCGATCGTCATGCGCGTGATCCCGACTGACATTCCGACCTTGCGCTCGTTGGGTCTGCCATCGCAGCTGGCCGATATCTCCGAGCTGCGCAACGGCCTCGTGCTCGTGACTGGTCCAACCGGCTCGGGCAAGAGTTCCACCCAGGCCTCCATCATCGATATCATCAACGAGAAAAAGTATTACCACATCGTCACGATTGAAGATCCAATCGAGTACCTCCACCTACACAAACGCTCGACAATCAACCAGCGCGAAGTCGGTCACGACACGCGCGACTTCCCGTCCGCGTTGCGCGCGACCTTGCGCCAGGCGCCGAAGGTGATTCTGATCGGCGAGATGCGTGACTTCGAAACTACCGAGATTGCGCTCGAAGCAGCGGAGACCGGGCACCTCGTGCTTTCCACGCTGCACACGATTGACGCGTCCAAGACTGTGGATCGCATTATCGGTCTTTATCCGAAAAACGAAGAGCCCGTGATTCGCACGCGACTCGCACAGACGTTTCGTTACATCCTCTCGCAGCGTTTGATCCCACGCGCGGACGGCAGTGGTCGTGTGGCGGCAGTTGAGATCCTTAGATCGAGCCCGCGCACACGTGAGTACATCGAAACGGGCGAGCAGGAAGGCAAGTCGTTACTGGATGCGATGCGCGACGGAAAACTTGACGGCATGCAGGACTTCGACACCGTCATCAAAGGTTTGATCGAGTCGGGAGTTGTGTCGCTCGAAGACGGACTCGCTTTCGCGACGAATCAAAACAATCTACTGCTTTCGCTGAAGGGCATGACTGCGGCTGAAGATTTTATTCGCCGCGACGGTGAGGGCATGCCGCCAAATGCGTTCTCCGATTCCGGCTCCATGCTCGGCATGATCGAGTAAGACGAGATGATTATTGTTTGCCAAAAGTGTTCGACACGGTTGCAGATTGACGACGAGAAGTCGCCGCAGCGACCATTCAACGTTCGTTGTCCGAAGTGCAACAACACCGTGAGCTCCGGACCGGCGAGTCCGGCGACTGAACAAAGCGCACTCGCGGTTGGTGGTTCGCCTTCAACCGATCATCCACGCTTCGAACAATCGACTGCGCGTGCGTACCAGCCCGCGACCGCCGATGCGGTCGACGCGCCCGTGGCAAATGAAGACGCACTGCGCATGATTGCTGAACTGTTGTCGAAAGGTAGCGGCCAGCGTGTCGAAAACCCACATGCACGTCGGGCTTGGGACAAACGCAAAGCGCTGGTCTGCACGAGTGAACCTTTTCGCGATGTTGCCGCGCGCAAGCTATCCGATAGCGGCTGCCAGGTCTTCGTAGCGGAAGACACGCGCCAGGCTGTCGAAACGATGCGCGCCAACAAGATGGATGTGGTCTTGTTGGAGCCGCAGTTCGATCTGGCGGAGCAGGGTTCGGCGTTTGTAATCCGCGAGATCAACGTTTTGCGACCGCCGCAACGACGACGTTTATTCTTTGTCTTGCTGTCGCCTTCATTGCGCACGATGGATGCGCACGCCGCGTTTCTCAGCAACGTCAACTTGGTGGTTAACACTGCCGACGTCGAAGAGCTGCCGCGCATCATGGACGTGGCGCTCCGCGAATACAACGAACTCTACCGCGATTTCTATACCGCTTCCGGCCTCACCGCTCTGTAACACAGAACACAGATAACACGCATTGCGCCTGCGCGCCTTCGCGGGCTAATCTTAGCGCGCGTGGATCAGAATCATCACAACCACACGCACGGGCATCGCCATAACGGTGAAAGCTGGCGGCGATTGACTCTCGTACTAATTTTGACGGCGCTGTACATGGTTGCTGAAGTGCTGGGTGCGTGGTGGACGGGTTCACTGGCTCTGCTCGCTGACGCGGGGCACATGTTTACTGACGTCGCGGCACTCATCCTCGCGCTCACCGCCGTGTGGTTTGGCTCACGTCCGGCGACTTCCAGCAAAACCTTCGGTTACTACCGGCTCGAGATCATCGCGGCACTCGTCAACGGTGTAGCGCTGGTCGTCATCTCGCTTTTTATTTTTTACGGTGCTTACGAGCGCTGGCTTGAGCCCCCTGTGGTTCGCAGCGGACCGATGATCGTCGTTGCATTGGGTGGTCTCGTAGTTAATCTGATTTGTGCGTGGATACTTCACGCGCGTCACGAAGTTGATCTCAACCTGCGCGCTGCGTGGATGCACGTCATGGGCGACGCGCTTGGGTCGGTGGCTGCAATTCTGGCAGGCGTTTGTATGTTGCTGTTCGGTTGGTACGCAGCGGATGCGCTGTTCAGCGTCGTCATCAGTTTGCTCATCATCTGGGGGTCAGTCAGGCTGATCAAGGAATCGACCAACGTGTTGCTGGAGGGAACACCGGCTCACATCAATCTTGCCGCGGTTGAAACTGCGATCCTGGATACTCAGGGTGTTGCCGACGTTCACGATCTTCACGTTTGGACCATCACCTCCGGACGAGAAGCACTCAGCGCGCACGTGATTCACGCGACCAGCATCTCGCAGCCCGACTTGTTAAGAGAGTTGCGAACGAAACTCCACGACCGATTTGGCGTGGACCACCTCACGATTCAGATGGAAACCCCCGAATTCGAAGACGACACATTTCATTTTTGCCACGCGGGCAGGGCGTGTTTTAGATCCGAAAGAAACTAACGGCAGCAAATCAGAAAAGACAATACTTGTTCTTATCCACGTTTATCTGCGTAAATCCGCGGCTAATGTTGAGGATCGATGAGCCGAATTGAACTGGCGTATGGACGCGGTTTTTTCGAGTTTGAGTTTGATGAGCACCGGTTTTCTGTTCTCGGCTCAGGCGCTAATACACGGGCGCCGTTAAGTGATTTCGAAATCGGTGCTGCCTTTGACGGCGTCGACGAGATTGCCGGCGCTGACGATTCAGTGCTGATCGTGGTTTCTGATGCGACGCGTGCGACCGCGAGCGCACAGGTTGTTAACCTGCTGGTACGGCGACTCGTTCAAGTAGGTGTTTCCCCGGCGCGCATGGCGGTAATCTTTGCGACCGGAATTCACCGGCCCGTCAGTGAAAAAGAGCGAATCGAATTACTAACTCCGTTCATCGCGCAGCGACTGCGCATACTTCAACACGATCCACATCATCGTTCGAAACTCACGAGTCTCGGTAAAACGGAATGCGGCGTCACGCTCGAGGTCAACAGCGCGTTGAAAGAATTCTCGCGTGTGTTTCTGACCGGCGGGATCACGTTTCACTACTTCGCAGGATTTACCGGTGGTCGCAAATCGATCTGTCCCGGCCTCGCGTCCGCAAAGACGATCGAAGCCACGCACATGCTCGCGCTCGATTTCGAACGCGGCGGCCGCAAAGCCGGCGTCGGAACCGGGCTCCTCGACGGAAATGCCGTACATGAAGAATGCGAACGCGTAGCTGCGCTCGTTGCGCCCGCGTTCGGAATCAACACGATCGTGAACGAGGACAAGCGTGCGGTGAAAATCTTTTGTGGCGACTGGCGTCTGGCTCATCGCGCAGGCTGCGAGTATTACCTGGACCAGTACTCGATGACGATTCCGGCGAAGCGTGACATCGTGATCGCGAGTTCTGGCGGCTTTCCGCACGACATAAACATGATCCAGGCGCATAAAGCACTCGACATGGCCGCGCTTGCATGCAACGAAGGTGGGACGATTATTCTGCTCGCCGAGTGCAGTGACGGCCTCGGGCGGCCGGATTTCATGAAATGGTTTGACGCTGCTGGCTCGCGCGCACTTGAAGCGCGTCTCGTCAACGGTTATGAAGTTAACGGGCAGACTGCGTGGGCACTTTTGACCAAAGCCGAACGTTATCGAGTTTATTTGGTTTCAGAACTTGCGGACGATGAGGTAAAACGGATGCGCATGATTCCGGCGCATACCCTCG
>DATDFT010000272.1:0-3379 GCA_036522475.1 Pyrinomonadaceae bacterium
CCCTGGTCCTCTCGCTCATGCTGCTGCGCAAGCGTGGAGTCAAAGCCGAGCGCGCCACTTGACTTGGATTGGACTTTAGGAGACTCACGTTTCGGACCGCTCTCAAAACAGTGGCTTACAAAATTGTAGGTTGCCGCCGCGGCTTCGTCGCCCAATGTGAGGCAAGGCTATGCCGTGCAATCTCGTGACTGTGTTTCTCCACAGGTAGACCGGTAGGGTTAGCCTCAAGGTCACACTGATAACCGCGCATCTACGCACTGTGACCCATCCCGTCACGCAGCCACTCCGTGATCTACATAATGCCAAGCAGCCATTAAGGGATGTCTTCGAGTGCACGCTGCTGGTGATGGGAAAACACAAACTGAAAATTTTGGTGCTTATGGGTCTCGCGTTGATTGTGGTGCTTGCCGGTGCGTGGCAGGTCAAACGAAGAGCCGACCGGGAACTCGCAGAAGCGCGCGAGCGACAGGAAAAGCAGGACCTCATCCCATTCGAACAGAAATCACTCACCCCGATCAGCAGCAAAGCCATCGAGATCTGGCAGACGCACCAAGCCACGAGAGCAATTGCTAAGTTCAACGACTCGTACTTCGTCGCATCGGACGGCGGACTGATCGAGTTAGACCATGACGGAAAGCTTGTGCGGCACTTCACAGTGCTCGACGGGCTACCCGAAAGTGACCTGCTCAGCCTCGCAACGTTCAACTCCAAACTCTTCATTGGCACTCGCACCCAGGGATTGATCGAATTCGACGGTTCTCAATTCCGTTCCTATCGGTGGACTGACCGAAGATCACAATCGATCGAAGCAATGTTCGCGGACGAAGCGCGGTTACTGATTGGTACACGCGCCGGTGGCTTGATTGCTTTCGATGGGCGCCAATTCAAAGAGCTCACCGCCGGCACGGAACACCAGCGGCTGCTCGAAATCAATCTTCTTTCCAAAGACGGCACGCGCCTGTTTGTCGGAACGTTTGCTGATGGACTCTGGATGGAAGAAGGTGGTCGCTGGTCCCACTTCACAACGGTTGACGGTCTACTCTCGAACCGCGTCGTCGGTGTTGCCGTCGCGAGGCAAAATCTCTTTGTCGCCACGGATTTCGGATTGACAGTTGCGCCACTAGCAGCACCGGCTCACTTTCTGCCAGTCGCAAGTCTTCCGTCTTTGTCGAGCCTCGCTCTCACGGCGGACAGTGTCGTGCTTAGTAAAGACAACGGTGAAGTCTTTAGTTTCAAAATCGATCGCGAAATCTCAGCTTCGAGACAGTTGAATCGGCTCGTCTCAACCAAGGCCGAGGCCGGAACACGATTGATCTCACTCGACAATTATCTCTGGCTACTCAGCGAGCAGGGGATCTACCGCGCCGCATCGAATTCCTTCTCTGAATTCGGAGACCCTGATCGCACACGCACTCTAACAACCAATCTCGTTTCAGCGTTGACGATCGACTCGCAAGCTCGCGTTTGGGCCGGCAGCTTTCGACGTGGAATCGATGTTCTCAGTCCTCAAGGCACGCAACTGGCGCATCTCGAGTCCGAAACGAATCGTGAAATCAACTCGCTCACCAAGGATCAGGACACGATCATGGTCGCTTCATCCGCGGGCCTGCTTCGCTTTGACCCGAGCCTCCGGACGACCGAACAGTGGTCCACCAAGGATGGCCTGTTGAGCAACGCCGTCCTGCAAGCGGCGCGTTGGGACGTTGACGGCGAAACCGGTCGCAACCCGCCACTCGCATGCGCCACCAGCAAAGGTCTGTCACTCGGGATGCGCGGCAAGCTTCATGGTCTAACTACAGTACAGGGCCTGCCAAGCAACAGTCTCTACACCATCCTGGTCCAGGGTCGCAAAACTTACGTTGGCACTCTCGGCGGGCTGGCTGTGATTGAAGATGGTCGCGTGTCGCGAGTTTTCAAGGACACAAATTCAAAACTCACAGCCAATTGGATCACCGCACTCAGCGCAGTCGGGTCACGCATCTTCGTTGGCACGTACGGCGGCGGACTGTTCGAGTTGGACGGCAGTGGAGAGCTGCGCAGTTTTGCGACAGAGATCGGACGTCTGGTAGTAAATCCGAATGCGATGTGGAGCGATGGCTCGCGGCTCTTTGTCGGAACACTGGACGGCGCCCTTGTCTTTGAGCCCAGTTCCCAACAGTGGACTCAAGTGAAAAATGAGTTGCCGTCGCGAAACGTTCTTAGCATCACCGGCAGCGACAAGTACGTCTATTTCGGCACGACGGGTGGCATGGCACGTATCGAACGTTCTTACTGGAATCGAGACTCGTCCGAATGAAACCAAATTTCCTACTCCGCCTGCTGATCGTCGTGACGCTGCTATTGCCGTTATGCTTTGGCTATCGTCGCAGCTCCGCGCAGTCAGGCGTCTTGATCCCGTCGACCAGCAATAAACCCGATCCCAACACACTGTCGCTCCAGGTAATGAACGTCGATGTGCTGATTGACAATCAACACGCGCGCGTAAAAGTGATGCAGATTTTCGACAGTCACTCTTCACAGATCCTCGAAGGCAAGTACCTGTTCGCACTTCCCGAGACTGCTTCGATTTCCGACTTCGCGGTTTGGGATGCGGACGTTCGCATTCCCGGTGTGATGATGGAGAAACGACGTGCGAACAAGGCCTACAGCGAGATCAAGCAACAGCAGGTCGATCCGGGACTCTTGCAACAGGATGACGAGCACGAAGGTCGTTCGTCGTTCTCTGCCAAAGTGTTTCCGATCCCTGCGTACGGAACGAAGCGCGTTGAAATGGAGTACACGGAAGTTTTGCCGGTTGACAGTCTTGCGTCGCATTTCACCTTTCCGCTCAAGCCGTCATTCGGCGACGCGGAGCGCGTGGAGGAGTTCAACCTGCACCTGCACGTCCTCAGCGACTACCCGATCTCGCCAATCAACGAAGATACACACGAGTACCCACTTTCAGTTACGAAGGCTGAGCCGAATGAATTTGAAGCAGAATTTCACGCGAACGGTTTGGAGTTGAAGCAGGACTTCTCCTTCGACTATCGCATCAACGTTCCCGAATCCACCCTCTCATTCACGACTTACCGCGCGCCCGAACAGATCACTGCATACGACCTGCGCGATCCGGCGCTTGCTGCACGCAACCCAGACGGCTACTTCGAAGCTCGCGTAGTCTTCAATCAACATGCCGGCACACGCACGCAGCCACGCAATGTCATCCTGCTGCTCGATACATCGCTCTCGATGTACGGCGAAAAGCTCAAGCGCGCCGTCGAAGCACTCGACTACTTTCTGAATTCACTCTCGCCACAGGACCATTTCGCTCTCATCCTCTTCAACGAAGACACCTCAGCTTTCTCACCCACAGCGCTGCCTGCGACTCCCGACAACACCG
>DATDFT010000273.1:0-10328 GCA_036522475.1 Pyrinomonadaceae bacterium
CGTTCGAGATGGTACGGCACGCTGGTGACGATCACGCCCTTCCTGAAGAGCAGCGAGCCTTTCAACAGCAGCGAGCTCTGGTTGTGAAGCGCGTGCTGCCACCAACGCGCGGGAATGAATTCAGGCAGCACCACGGTGATCATGTCGTTAGAGTTTTCTCTGGTGAGACGATGAATATGTCGCAGCAATGGCCGCGTCAGCTCGCGATAAGGCGAAGGAAGCACCACGAGCTGCACACCCGCACCCCAACGCTCCCACTTGTCCTTCAGATTCGCAGTCGCTTCTTCTTCAAAGTCGACGTAGACAGCCTGCACCTTGTCCGACGCGATCGACTTCGCATACTGCAACGCTGAAACAACACCCCGATGTATACCCGAGATCGGAACAATCACGGTGTGCTTGATCGGCCGCAACGGCTCGAGCCCATCAGTCGAGAGCTGTTTCGCCACCATCACGTAATGCCCGTGAATTGATTTGAACAGCAGCACGAGCAGCGGAATGACGACGACAACGATCCATGCGCCGTGAACGAACTTCGTCGCGATAAAAACGCACAGTACGATGAACGTCGCGAGAGCGCCAATCGCGTTGATCGCCAGCGACTTTTTCCAGTTCGCAGGCGCAGTGACTTCATCAGTTACGAAGTACGAGCGATCCTCATCTTCGAAACCAATATCAGGCAGCGCGCCACTCGCATCAGTCGTCGCCGGTATTTCCTGGACGGTATTCTGCGACTTTTCAACGCTCAGCTTTCTTCGTTCGCGCAGCCAATGGACCACCATGCCTGATTGTGACAACGTGAACGACAGAAAGACGCCGACCGCATAGAGCGGTATCAGTCGTGACGTGTCGCCGCCGAACGCCATGACGAGAATCCCCGAAAAGATCGCGAGAATCACGATACCGTTCGAGAACACCAGACGGTCGCCACGATTCGCGAACTGCCGCGGCAGAAAACGATCGCGCGCCAACAAACTAGACAGTCGCGGAAAATCAGCAAACGCTGTATTCGCAGCGAGCACCAAAATCGCCGCCGTCGCAACCTGCACGACGTAGTAAAACCAACCCAGCGGTCCGGTGAACATGATGCGCGCGAATTGCGAGATGACCGTCTCACTCTCCTTCGGATGCACGTGATACAAGAACGCCATCACGCTCGTGCCGAGAAACATCGTCGTCAACAGCAGCGCCATCCAGATCAACGTCGTCGCCGCATTTTGCGCTTCGGGTTTCTTGAACGCCTGCACGCCGTTTGAGATCGCTTCGATCCCGGTCAGCGCCGCGCAGCCATTCGAGAACGCGCCGAGCAGCAAGAACAACGTCAACGGTTGCAGCTTGTAACCTTCCGCAACCTTCAACTCTTCCGGCCCAGGCACTGCCGCAGCGCCGCCATACGTGAAGTAATGAAAGAACCCGAACGCGATCATGAAAAGAAAACTGACGACAAACACGTAGGTCGGCGTGGCAAACAGTGCTCCCGATTCACGAACACCACGCAAGTTTGCGATTGCGATAAACGCGATAAAGATCAGACACAGAATTACTTTGTGATCGCTCAGCCCGGCGTAGCGTGTCCCTTGCACCGCCGACGTGATCGCCGCGACGCCGGCCGCGATCGACACCGAAACCGTGAGCACGTAATCGACGAGCAGCGCCGCAGCCGCAATCAATCCCGGCGACGTGCCGAGGTTCTCTTTCGCAACGATGTAAGCGCCGCCACCCGAAGGATAGGCATGAATCGTTTGTCGATAACTCGTCGCCACGATCGCGAGCAACACCGCGATACCGACCGACACCGGCACCACGTAACCAAACGATGCGCCTGAAGTCGCGGCCGCAGCCGCGGCGAGCACGAGCAGAATTTCTTCCGTCGCGTACGCTGTCGACGAAAGCGCGTCTGACGAAAAAACAGCGAGCGCAGTTTTCTTAGTGAGCCGTTCATGAATTGCATCCTCTGTTCGCAGTGCTCTTCCGACGAGCAAGCGCTTGATCGCAGCAGCCATCAGTTTCCCTTCGCTCCTTCCGCTTGCCAGCGCGCAGCAATCGGCAGTCGATCAGGATCGACACTTCTCAAGACCAGGCTTCGCATCGGCGGCACCTTGCGTTCGTGCCACAAGAAGTCGCTCAAGAAACGGCGCGCTTGCGACGTCCAAAAAGAACTCTCCGGGCGCAGCCGCCGTCCAGTCATGCGCTCGACATACGAGACCGCCTCGACGTCGATCTCCACGAGTACCTCGTGCTTTTGACCTGCGGGCGTCGTAACGATGAATCGACGTTGCGAATGGCCGAGTGCCGGTGATTCTTCGTCATCGAGAATCGTGAAACCATTCATGGTGATGGTTTGAATAAGCGGGTGCGGCTCCTTCGCGACGGTTTGTGATTTCGCTAACACCGCGGCGACTGCATTACGCAGCACTTCCGGAGTCATTGGCTTGCGCACGAAGTCAGTCGCGCCAACTTTCATCGCATCAACGGCGAGCTCGATCGATGCGTAAGCAGTGGCCATCACGACTCGCGCATCCGCGTTCTGTTTCTTGAGCTCGCCCAACGTTTCGAGCCCATCCATTCCCGGCATTCGCTGGTCCAGCACCACTGCGGACCAGTTCGTACCGTCGCCATACAGGGTCAGACCTTCACGGCCGTTGCCGGCTTCTTCGACTCGGTAGCCTGCCGCTTCGAGCGTCAGGCGCATCATGCGCCGAATGTGTTCTTCGTCATCGATGATTAGTATTCGTTCCCTCATACCCGTTCTTTCCTGGAGCGATGGGCAACGTAAACGTGAACGTCGAGCCCTTGCCCCGTTCTGATTGCACACTGATCTGCCCGCCATGCGCTTCGACGATTAGCCTCGAAATCGCGAGACCGAGGCCGGCGCCGCCCGTCGTCGCACCCGGCACTTGCACAAACTTGTCGAAGATGTGGGGCAGGTATTCCTGCGGGATGCCGGTGCCTGTATCCGAAACAGAAACGGCCACAGAATTTCCGCGCGGCTGCGCGCTGATCTTTATCTCGCCGTGTTGCGTGTAACGAATCGCGTTGACCACGAGATTCGTGAGCACTCGTTCCACTTGTGTTCGATCAACTCTCACGGCCGGCAGAGTAAACGGCGCGTCAACTTTGAAGGCCAGCCCTCTCGATTCGACTTGCGGCCGCAGTTCCTCGGTGGTTTGGTCGATCAGATCTTTTGTCTTTACGAGTGTGAGCGCGGGTTTGCTTTCGCCCGCCTCGACGCGTGAGAGATCGAGCAGGTCGCGCATCAGCTTATCGAGCCGTTCACAGTCTTCACGACAAGCGCTCAGCACTTCGAACTGCTTCTCGGTCAGTTCACCCACAGCTCTCTCGAGCAACAGGTGAACACCCATCTGAACGCTGGTTAGCGGAGTGCGTAACTCATGCGATGCCGTCGCGATGAAGTCTGACTTGAGTCGATCGATCTCGCGCAGGTGCGTAATATCTTCGAGCAGGGTGACCGCACCGAGGAGATGATCGTGATCGCGCATCGGTGTGGTTCGCAGCCGGAATGCTCTTTCTGACCCGGCGACTGCGAGGGGAAGAACCGACGACATTTCTTCGACGGCTACCGGGCGTTGCGACTCGAGCGCCTCCGCTACTGCGCCCGCGATGCGCACGTCGCGCGCGACTTCGCCGACGTGCATGCCTGCGTTCTCTTTTTCAGAACCGAAGATCTCTTCAGCGGCAGGATTGAGTTTGGTTACGCAGCCTTCAGCATCCGTGACGATCACGGGATCGTAGAGTGAATCGATAGCGGCTTCCGTGGTTTGTTGAGCCACAAGCAATTTGCCGAGGTCGGAGTCGCGCAGTTGGCGCAGGTTCTCGGCCATGCGATTGTATTCGGCTGCGAGCTCGCCGACCTCGTCATGTGAATCAACTTCGACTCGCGCATCGAGATCGCCGCCTGCGATTCGGGCGGTGCTTTCCGTAAGCCGTTGCAGTGGTCCAACAATCCTCTGGGCCAAAAAGAACGCGAGTGCGAGACCGAGCGCGACCAGCAGACCGGCGATGAGAAGCGTGCGATAAAACCAGAGCTGAGCGACGCCGGCGGCAGCTTCGGCTTTTGCGAGCATCGCACGTTGATTCAGTTGCAGCAGGTGTTCGCAGTCGGCGCGCAGTTGATTGAACTGCGGCTCGAGCTGGGTGAAGTATTCGTTCGCCGCCGGCTTGACGCTGAACGCGTCGAAACGACGGTAGTAGATGTCGCGATCGTTTTGTATCGCTGCGATCGCTTCCCTCTCGCCGAGCTCGGTGATGTTGTTCGCGGCTTTTAGCAAATTCTGATCGAAGCGCGCGCGATGTTCGCGCAGTTGCGTGAGTGCTCTTTCTCGCACTCCCTGCAAAGCGAACAGCGCCGCCGAATCCTGTCGTTCAAGACTCTCTTTCATCTCCTGAGCTGCGACGACCGAGTCGTAGTTTTCCGAGATGATGCGCCGCGACACCTTCCCCATGTCGTGCAGTCGCCAGGCACTCCACGCTCCCAGCACGACCAGCGCCGCAATAAACACTCCGTACCCAATGAGCAGCCTTGCCTTAAGACTCATCTCCATCCGTATAAATCTGTGGGACCACCTGCACCGTCGCGTCGCGCACTTCGTCGAGAAAACGATTGATGACCGAACCGTGCAGCAACACGTCCCAACGCGAGCGCGACGTTTGTCCAAAGATCACGTGCGTAATGCCTTCGCGACGCGCAAAATTGATCAGCGCATCGGCAACGTTACGCCCTTTGAGCTTCACAATCCGCGCGCCGAGTTGTTGCGCAAACTGAATGTTATCCTGGAGCGCGGCGTAGTCTTCAGGCTTGATCCGGCCCATCTCTTCGCGTGGCGTCTCGACGTAAACTGCATACCAATCGGACGCGAGCCTCCCGGCGATTCGCGAACCTGTGCGCAGCAATTTCTTCGCACTGCCGCGCGAGGCCATCGCCACCATCACTCGTTCGGGAATCACTGCCTGGACCAACCCTTCGCGCTCGCGATACTCGTGTGCCTTCGTCGCCTGGTCCTGTGCCACTTGCCGCAATGCCAGTTCTCTCAACGCCGACAGATTTCCTTTGCGAAAGAAGTTGTTGAGCGACTGTTCGATCTTCTCTACCCCATAAATTTTCCCCTGCCGCAGTCTGGTGCGAAGCGTCTCGATGGAGACATCGACGTTGACCACTTCATCGGCGCGACGAAAGAAGTGATCCGGCACGGTCTCGCGCACGCGCACGCCGGTCGTGCGTGCAACCACGTCGTTCAGCGATTCGATATGTTGAATGTTTACGGCCGTGATGACGGAGATGTCGTGAGCTAGAAGCTCGAGCACGTCTTCGTACCGCTTGCGATTTTTCGAGCCGGGCACATCCGTGTGGGCCAGTTCGTCAACTATCGCAATTTGCGGATCGCGGTCGATGACAGCGTCGAGATCCATCTCTTCGAGAATCACGCCGCGATACTCGATGTGACGCAGCGGTACACGTTGAAGGCCTTCAGCGAGTGCGGCAGTTTCAGTGCGGCCATGCGTTTCAAGCACCGCGACGACGATGTCGATTCCCTGCCGCTGGAGCGCGTGCGCGTCTTCGAGCATCTGCCACGTTTTACCGACGCCTGGCGCCGCGCCGATGTAAACGCGCAAGGTCGGCTTGTCGCCAATTTTGAGTTTGGCGAGAAGCGCTTCAGGTGATGGTCGTTTCAGTTCCGCTGCCATCTCAACTTAACGTTTCATCGGTATGCGATGGTCGAGATCGAGGTTTAGCTCGAGGACGTTGACTCTCGGTTCTCCCAAAAAACCAAACTGCCTGCCTTCCATGTGCGCCGCCACGATGCTGCGCACTTCCGCTTCAGTCATGCCACGCTCTCGCGCGATGCGCGGCACTTGAAACTCCGCACCCGCAGGCGAAATGTGCGGATCGAGACCTGAGCCGGAAGTGGTCACTAAATCGATCGGCACAGGCTTGCCCGGATTCTCAGCCTGCAACTTCTCAACATCGGCTTTCACGCGATCGATCAGTTTCTGGTTTGTCGGGCCGAGATTCGATCCCGAAGACGCGCCCGCGTCATAACTACTTGCAGACGGTCTACCGCGAAAGTAACCCGGCGAAGAAAACGGTTGCCCCAGCAGACGCGATCCGATGATCGTTCCGTCTGCGCTCTTGATTAATTGCCCGTTTGCCTGGTCAGGAAACATGACTTGCGCGAGTCCGGTGACAATCAACGGATAGATCAAACCGAGCAGGATCGTCGTCACTATCGTCATCAGAATCGCGGTTACCAGGTTTCTCATACTTACTCTCAAGCCAGGCCAATCGCGTGAATCACAACGTCGATGATCTTGATCCCGATGAACGGCACCACGACGCCGCCAAGTCCATAAATACACAGGTTGCGTCGCAAGAGCGCCGCGGCACTCATCGGCCGGTACTTCACTCCCTTCAGCGCGAGCGGAATCAGCGCAATGATGATCAAGGCGTTGAAGATCACGGCGGAGAGAATTGCTGATTGCGGCGTGCGCAAGCCCATGATGTTGAGCGCGTTCAGCACCGGAAACGCGGTCGCAAACATCGCCGGAATAATCGCGAAATACTTCGCGACGTCGTTGGCAATCGAGAACGTCGTCAACGCACCGCGCGTCATCAACAACTGTTTGCCGATTTCAACCACTTCGATCAGCTTCGTCGGGTTGCTGTCGAGGTCGACCATGTTGCCGGCCTCCTTCGCTGCCTGCGTGCCCGTGTTCATCGCGACCCCGACGTCAGCCTGGGCCAACGCGGGCGCGTCGTTCGTGCCGTCGCCTGTCATCGCAACGAGCTTGCCGCCTTCCTGTTCGCGCCTGATGAGTGCCATCTTGTCTTCGGGTGTCGCCTGCGCGAGGAAGTCATCGACGCCGGCTTCGCGCGCGATCGTCGCGGCGGTGAGCGGATTGTCGCCGGTGATCATGATCGTCCTGATGCCCATCTGCCGCATTTGATTGAAGCGCTCGGCCATGCCGCCTTTAATCACATCCTTTAAATGAATGACGCCGAGCGCGATTCGATCTTCAGCAACGACGAGCGGCGTACCGCCCGCTTTTGAAATGTTTTCCACGATTCCCGCTAACTCGCCTGGCACGTTCTTGCCGAACCCATTGAGATACTTGTCGATCGCATCGGCGGCGCCTTTGCGAACTTCACGACCGTCGTAGTCAACACCTGACATGCGCGTTTGCGCCGTGAACGGAATGAAGTGGGCTTCATGAGGCGCGAGCTCACGTCCACGCAGTCCGTATTTCTCTTTCGCCAATACGACGATCGAACGGCCTTCGGGAGTTTCGTCGGCGAGCGACGAGAGTTGCGCCGCCTCGGCCAGCTCCGTTTCATCGACGCCAGGCACCGGTATGAATTGTGTCGCCTGGCGATTGCCCAACGTGATCGTTCCGGTCTTATCGAGCAGCAGCGTGTTCACGTCGCCGGCAGCTTCGACGGCGCGTCCTGACATCGCCAGCACGTTATGTTGAATCAGGCGGTCCATGCCGGCGATACCGATCGCCGAGAGCAGTCCGCCAATCGTGGTTGGAATCAGACACACGAGCAACGCGACGAGCACGAAAATCGTTTGCGGTGCGTTGGAGTAGATCGCGAAAGGTTGCAAGGTCACGACGGCCATGAGGAAGATGATCGTGAGACCTGCGAGCAGGATGTTGAGTGCGATCTCGTTCGGCGTCTTCTGTCGTTCCGCGCCCTCGACGAGTGCGATCATGCGATCGATGAACGTCTCGCCCGGATTGGACGTGATGCGAACCTTGATTTGATCCGAGAGCACGCGCGTGCCGCCGGTGACCGCGGAACGATCGCCGCCAGCCTCGCGAATCACCGGGGCACTCTCGCCCGTGATCGCAGACTCATCGACAGACGCGACGCCTTCGACAATCTCGCCGTCGCCGGGAATGAACTCTCCGGCAGAGACGATGACGAGATCGTCTTTGCGAAGTTGCGGCGCGGGTACGTCTTCGGTGAGTTTGTGCGATACGACTCGATGCGCGATTGTTTCCGTTTTCGATTTGCGTAGATTGTCAGCCTGGGCCTTGCCGCGTCCTTCGGCTATCGCCTCGGCAAAGTTTGCGAACAACACCGTGAACCATAACCACAGCGTGATCTGAAGTTCGAACGCGTTGATGCCGCGAATCAACTCGAGTGTTGTTATTACACTGCCAACCTCAACAACGAACATCACCGGGTTGCGCATCATCCTCCGCGGTTCGAGTTTTACGAATGCATCGACGATCGCTCGTTTGACGATCGCCGTAGTCCAGATAGCTTTTGTTGATCGTGTGTTCATTAGTTCAGAGTATTGGTTGACAGGATTTACAAGATTTGCAGGATTAATCATGAAAATCCTGTGAATCCCATCTAATAACCTCCTCGCATCAACAACTCCTCGACGATTGGTCCCAAACTCAACACCGGGAAAAACGTCAACGCCCCAACGATCACGATCACGCTTACGAGCAAGGTCGTGAACAGCGGCGTCGTCACCGGAAACGTTCCCAGCGACGGCGGCAGAATCTTCTTGCGCGCGAGGTTGCCTGCGATCGCAAGCATCGGAACGATCGTCATGAATCGCCCGACAAGCATCGCGATGCCGATCGTCGTGTTGTACCAAAGCGTATTCGCCGAGATTCCCGCGAACGCCGATCCGTTATTGCCCGTAGCCGACGTAAACGCGTAGAGCATCTCGCTTAGACCATGTGGTCCAAGGTTGTTCAACTGTGACGTGCCGAACGACGGCGCCACCGCCGAGATACCCGTCAAAACGAGAATCATGAGCGGGAACACCAGCACGACCAGCATCGCCATCTTCACGTCGTACGATTCGATCTTCTTGCCCAGATATTCCGGCGTCCGTCCGACCATCAATCCGGCAATGAACACCGCCAACACGATGAAGATCAGAATTCCGTACATGCCCGCGCCGGCGCCGCCAAATACGACTTCGCTGAGCATGATGTTTGCGAGTGGGACCATGCCGCCGAGCGGTGTGAACGAGTCGTGCATGCCGTTGACCGCACCACACGAAGCGTCGGTCGTCACGATCGCGAAGAGCGCGCTGTTGGCGATGCCGAAACGAACTTCCTTCCCTTCCATGTTTCCGCCCGGTTGCATCGCACTGACTGCCTGATCAGTTCCGGCAAGCAGCGGATTGCCGCGCGCTTCGCTCCAGTAAGTGACCAGCACGCCGGCTAGAAACAGAACAGTCATCGCGCACCACACAGCCCAGCCATGCCTTTGCGAACCAGTCATTCGTCCGAGCGTGTAAGTCAGTCCGGACGAGATCGCGAAGATCGAAAAGAGGGCGATGAGATTCGTGAGCGGCGTCGGGTTCTCGAAAGGATGAGCGCTGTTGGTGTTGAAGAAGCCGCCGCCGTTTGTACCCCACTGCTTGATGAACTCCTGCGACGCGACGGGCCCCTGCGCAATCACCTGCTCTGACACTGTCTGGGTTGGATCGATCAACTTCGCAGTGTCGTAAGGTCGCAGGTTCTGGACGACACCCTGCGACACCAGCACAAGCGCGCCGCTCAAACAGAACGGCAGCAACAACCACAATGTCGCTCGCGTAAGATCGACCCAAAAACTTCCAATCGCCTGCACCTCACGCCGCGCAATCCCGCGAATGAATGCAATGGCGAGCGCGATGCCGGTCGCCGCCGATACGAAGTTGTGATAAGCGAGACCAGCCATCTGCGTGAGATAGCTCATCGTCACTTCCGGCACGTAAGACTGCCAGTTTGTGTTCGTGGTAAACGAAGCCGCCGTGTTGAATGACGAAGCGAGAAAACCGTTTGCGTCGACACCCGGCAAATGCTGCGGATTGAGCGGCAACACTCCCTGCGCTCTCTGCAACACGTAAAGCACCAGCATCGACACGAGACTGAACAGCAGCATCGACACCGCATACTCGGTCCAGCGCATCTCACGGTTCACATCGACGCGCGTGAGCCGGTAGATCAATCTCTCGACGGGCGCCATTACCGGATCGAGAAACGTGCGCTCGCGATTGAATACGTGGGCCATGAAAAGCCCGAACGGCTTCGTCACGAGCAGTGTGAGCGCGAGAAAGAAAATGATCTGTAACCAACCGTTGAGCGTCATTCAGAACTTCTCAGGTCGCAGCAGTGCGTAGGCCAGGTACCAAAGCAATAGTGCCGAAACAACAAACATGATCACCGTGTCCAAACTCATCTACTGCAACCTCTCGCACCCGCGCACATAAGCGAGTGCAATCAAAAAGAAACCGATCGTTATGCCGATAAAAACCACGTCCAAGATTTTCTTCACCTCCCTTGCTGCGGAGTTA
>DATDFT010000274.1:0-4644 GCA_036522475.1 Pyrinomonadaceae bacterium
AAAAAAGCGCCGCAATCTCCTCGCAACTTTCCGAGGAAAAGCGACACTATAGGTCCGCCGTCAAATTTCCCTTTTTCAAACCCCTTGATGCCCTCTCTTAAAGAGGAATGGGCATTATAGGGACAAAAATCTACTTGTCAATACCCGTGGCGCTCACAATCAAATTATTTTTTGCTTGTGTGAGGCCTCACGTTTTCAAAGGCGAGAGTTAGATGCCTCTTATGCCGTCGGGTTGTCCAGCCTGGAGTAGTAAAATCCGGAGTTACAACCACGGCAAAGTGGGTCACCGTTATCGTCGATTACTTCGCGGCCGTCGTTCACTCCCTCACCGCAAACAACACAGGTTATACGCGAGCGCGGGCTGCCCGGAAGGTCGAAATCACTCAGTTCAATACTCACCAACTCCGTTTTGAACAACTCTTCGTCAGTCGCCTCTGAATATGCCTGAAACTGCCGCTGTCGTTTGTTCTCGATCTCCGGATAACGTTCGTCAGCGAGAGTTCTCGCCGTTTCCAAAGCCACTATCCGCACGGCGCGCTGGTTCTCAGTATTCAGAAACGTCGCCGCCACCTTGCCATAATCGACATACTTCAGACTTCTCTTCCCGAGTCTCACGCCAGTCACCGCACTGACTGCATCGGCCATGCAGCGATCGATCTCCACCCACACGATCAGCTTCCTTCGATCCGCACCACGAGGATCGTCGACGTCGATCATCTTGCAGCCGAGCAACGCCATACGCGTGCCGAGCAGCTGGCCCGCACACATGTGGCCGTGCAGCCGCTCACACTCTGCTAAGAGGGTATCGATTGATTCCATTTCAAGTAATCGACGAGAGAGAACATACTCGAGGGGGTGAAACGGGGTATCTCATCAGTTGCGAGGGCGTCTGTTTCGAAGTTTTCCTCCGTGCCGTCCGGGACGTAGATCGCGGTTGCTTTTTTATAAGAACGACGAGCGGAACTCTTGATTTTCCGGTTGCCGGAAAGACGGACCATCACGAAGTGATGCGTGTCAACAAACTCGGAGAAGCTGTTGCCTTCGACGAACACACCCGGAGCTTTCACGCGCCCGAGCGCTTCTTTGATGCCCTGCTCAACCTGGTTGTCGGTGCAGATCAGCCAATGAACGTTGGACGCGCCGGCGTCCCAGTAACGGCCGGTGTCTTTTCCTTTTTCATACGTTTGATCCCGGCCGGAGCGTACGATGGGCTCCGAGGACAAAAGGTGACTGACGCAACAGGCCGCCGGATCTTTGCCGCACGAACGATAGTGTCCGCGCGTGGTCTTGATTGCTTCCCACCCGGGGAAAGCTTTGAGCAGCTCACACACGAGCGTCGTCTTCCCGACATCGGAAGTGAAACCACCAACACCGATTACGACTGGCTGAATCATACTCTGCGCTCAACTTAAATGAGCAAGTCAGGAAGGGTGACTTGTTCTTGCTATCGCCGTCGACGCCCTTGCTGAATGTTCGGCGCGTTGACTTTCAAAACACCGCGCGCGTCCTTGTAAAGACTGTAACGAACTTCCTTCGTTGGCCCACCTTCCTCTTCCTGTATGCGCACGGTAAAACTCTTGCTGTCGCCCTGCCCTTCGATCTTCGCCGGCAAATACCCACGCAGATCCGGACTGCGATACGCCGTGTAATGCTCCTGATTGCGCTTGTCGTACCCGAGCACATAGATACGATCGAAATCCGGTTCGTCAAGCCCATGCGGCTGATTTGAACTGCTCTTCTCGAGTATCAACCAGCTTCCCGGCTTCGCATCACGCCCGACATCCTTATCGCCTGCAGCGTGTTCTTTGTTCTCACCATCCAAACGCTGCCACGCCACAAACTCACGCCCTGTGCGATAAAAAATGATGTCGCTCGGCACCGCGAGCTCAACCTGCTTGCCGTAAATCCAACCAGCAGGCGCGGGCGACGTCGCCGTCGTCAATCGCACCTTGTACCAAAGCTCGTTCGTCTCCTCGGTTTCCTGATCGTCGTCCTGCTGCCCCGCTTTCGCAGAACCTTGCTGCGCACTGCCTGCCTTCGGCGCAACGTCAGTCTCAATCGGCTCCGACGACTTCGGCTTTGGCACACGCTTCCAACTGATGATGTCGAAACTCGATCCACTGTCGAGTCGCATCATGATGTTTTCGTTACCACCGCGATCCGGAGTCAAGCGTAAATTAGAACTCGCGCGAAGCTGACCCGTCGCCTGAGCGGGAATGTCCTTGTCTTCCGCCTCAAGCTTCTTCGACTGTGCCAGCACGTCATCGGGCATCACGTTGCGTGCTTCAATCCAGCCTTCGGTCGCGTCGGTATCATGAGCCTTAACGCGCAGCCAGCGTTCCTTGCGCGAGTTGTCACTGGGGTCAGTGACATCCGTCGAATCGAGTATGTCGACGGTGTCGCCGCGATTGACCTGCAATAGATCAGCCGCGACGACCGCCGTCGAACTGCGAATCTGAGCGCGGCGAGCGACAATCACGCCCGTGCTGCTTCGCTTGGCGAGGGTCTGGCAACCAAGCGACAGCAAAACAGCGGCGAAAACTAAAATAGTCTTGCTAAATCTCATTCGTTTTCCTTCGAAGCCTTCAATAGCCGAGCGAACGCAGCAACTGCTTCTGTTCAGCAGTCAGGTTTCGGCTGACCTGGAGTTGAGACCTCCTGCCGGAGGAATCCAGCGTCAGTCCATACGCGGGTAGCAACTGCTCGAGTTCGAGCTTTGTGTTGCTTTCAACGTACAACTTTCCGAAGCCGTTCATGGCCGGGGCCGCGTCCAGCAGATCAATTATAGCTTCATTTCCGTTCGCGTTGGCAGCGACACGGCCAGCAAACAGCTCTCGATACCGATCCGCGAGCGTGGCGGTGGCGCCGGACGCCTTTCTGAGCTTCAAATCGTAGAGGAAGGCGACGAGCATTCCTTTCACGTAGACCTGATTGAAGCCTGTGGTCCAACGCGTCTCAGAAGCCTGTATCAACGAAACGTCATCGGGGTGAGAAATGTATACATCGTAAGCGCCGGCAAGTGTTTCGAGAAAACCTTTGAAGTTGATGACCCGCAACTCGAGGGCCGTACGCAGCGCGATGTACATCGTGAAGCCTTCGAAGAACCAGTCGTAATCCCCTTCAAAGTGAAGCGAGTTGGGGACCCAGAGATGCAGCATTTCATGTGTGAAGATGACTTTGAGCTGCCCGATCCAGGTATCGAAGTGTACGTCCGGATCGATGAGTAATACGACGGTGGAACCTCTGGTCTCGGCTTTCCACTTCGAGCCTGCCAATGAAAACGGCGACGGTGCGATCGCGATCAACGACTTACCAGGCAACTTAAATCCGGTGAGGGCGGAGTAATGTTTTATCACCTGGGTCGCCGCGTCGAGCGCTTTATCGTCCTTGAATGGCCATGTGCCGCTGACGGCTAAGTCGAGGTCAGCAGTATTTGAAGTTTTGCGAAGTGAATTCCCGAGGATGAAAACCGCTTTCTCGGGTTCGAGCACCTCATAGCGACCATCTTTGTCCGGTGAAAGCGACGATTCGATCATCCAACCCGAGGGCAACTTGAACTCGGTGGAGAGAGTCTCGATGTCTCGCGGTATCACGTCGGCAAACATGAGCAAGCCGCGGCCGGCTGCGATCCAACTGATGTGTGGTACATCAGCTGCACCAACCTGCGAAAGATCGACGATGTAAGCGATTCGCGTGGCGTCGCGCTCGGAGCGATACTCGCCCGAAGCGCTCTTCTTCACACCTGCGTCCTGACCTGAATCGACCGTGGCTCGAAAATCTTTAACTCGTTCCGCAAAGCCAAGCGCGCCGGCGTAAGCGTTGCGAAAGGACCAGGAACGAGATGGACGAGAGAGTTCTGCTTCGACTTTTACAACGCCTGGTGTGTCTATAGAAATTGTGACTCGGGCAGGTGTGCTTGCTAGTACATGACCGGTAGCCAGAAAGATGACTCCCGCAAAGGCGCAAAGACGCAAAGAAAAACGCAAATACGAGATATTCGCAGAAGTTCCTTTGGGTCTAACTTTGTGGCTTTGCGCCTTTGCGGGAAACTTTGTCACAGGAGTACAATTCGGGAGCCCCAGACTCTAACACAACGACCAGCATGTTCGAACTATTCAAAAAAAATAACGCCGCGTTCTCGCGTTGGCTTGGACTGTTGCTGGTCCTATTTGTCTTTTACGGCACGACAATCGAGGCTGCTCACCGGCACGGAACAATAACTTCCGCCTCGACTCAAGCCACGTCTGCGGTCGAGGCCGATTCCGGCAGTGGTATTTCCACTCCGAAATCCGGATGCAACGACTGCCTAATCTGCCAGTTACATCAGAACTTTTCGGCGACGGCGACCTCAGTTAAACCGGTCGCGCAAAAAATTTCTCGGGTCACACACGTACGACGATCCGAGCCCGTATCAATTAGCTCACTGACCGCTAGTCCATCGCCCGGCCGAGCACCACCTCAAGCCAACTAGAACCGCCTACATCTATTCACGTCCGCATCGCTTTAGGCAGCTTTCTGGGAGGCTTATGAAATGTTACGCACACATTTGTTTCGCGCCGCATTGATCGGCGGCATGCTCTTATCACTTGGTCCAACTGTTTTCGCGCAAGCAAGAATCGGCAGTGTTCAGGGAGTCGTAAAGGA
>DATDFT010000275.1:0-2583 GCA_036522475.1 Pyrinomonadaceae bacterium
GGCCGACTGTTAGCGCGCGGCGGCCGAGCGCGATCCGCGTGTCGGGATTGTTGGCGAGGAGGGCGATCGTCTCGCGTAGGTCGGGTTGGGAGTCGACGACCATAGCAATGCCGGCGTTCTCGCGAGCCCAGGTTACGGCTGAGCAATAATTAGGGCCATAGATCAGCAGCGGCAGACCGGCAGCGGTGTAGTCTGCTAGTTTGCTCGGGAAGGCCATTTCCATGTTAATGCGATCCTCGACCGCGAATGACATCGGTACAAAGAGCGCGTCGGCTTCGTTGCGCAGGCTAGTAAGTAGTTCCGAACTGCTTACCAATCCACGTACGTCGGCATCGTTGAGACCAAGTTGCTGCGCTTCGGCGGATGTCGTTGGTCCAAAGATCAGCAAGCATCCGCCGATGGGCTTCAGTGCCTCCTGTAAGGCGACGAGAGCACTGATGTAGCCGGCTGAATTGATCGTGCCGGCAAATGCGATTGTGAACGCGTGATCGTTGCACGCGAGTCGCGCCGGTGGCTCGTGGTATTGATCACAAGCGGCGGCGCGGCTCGGATAGATCGTCTGCGCCGGCTTTCCGTAACGCTCGCCATAACTGCGGCTCATCGCGGGTGAGACGCACAAACGAGACTGCGCCTGACGATAGACACTCGCAAAGCGCTTATCGAGCAAGTTGCGAAAGGCCGGCGCGACATTCGCGACACGTGGCCAGTCGTCATGAACGATCAAGTGCAACGGCACGTTTCTTCGCTCAGCGATAGCCGCCGCTGCGACCCAACCAAAACCGTGGGCGACCGTTAAGACACTTTCGAACGCAAAGCCGTTGAGCGATTGGGTAATCTTCGGCGCGGAACGTTTCGCTGACTGCGTGAACCAGGCGGACGCATATGGATGAAATCGCGTGTTCAGCCAACGCTGGTTACCAATCTGGCAGGACAAATAGTTGACCTGCGGCAAGCGTCGCGATATCGCGGATTTGGTCGCCGTCTCGATGATCGTCAATCTCTCCGGCGGATAGTCACTCAGCAACCGATGCAACAGCGCCGACCCGTGGTACGAAGCCTCCACCGGCACATCACCAACATAAAGCAACCGCGGATACAAGAATTAATACTTTAGCCACAAAAAGGCACATAAGGCACAAAAACAAGTTAATGAGCTTCTCGCGCTCAAAAAAAATCCTTTTGTGCCTTATGTACCTTTTTGTGGCAAACGATAAACACTGCGCATCCAGTCTGCCGTCAAGCGCATGCCGTCTTCGAGACTGTAGGAGTTCTTGTGGTCCAGGTCGCGGAGTGACTTCGACGTATCGACACGTTTCAGTTTGGTCGTGAGAATCTCCGTTTCCTGATGATGGACCAACCGCGGATCAGCACCGGTCACTTTTAGCACCACATCCGAGAGATCCTCAATCGTGTGCAGGTCAACGCCACCGATGTTGTAAGTCTCGCCGGCGCGAAAGTTATTGGTGATGTTCGCCAGTGTGCGCACGGTGTCGGCCAGATAGGTTGACGTGCGCGAGTGACCGCGAAAGACGGTCCACGGCAAGCCGTGCAGCGCGCAATAGAGAAACCGGCAGTTTACCGAACGATACGGACTGTAGTACTCGCCTGGTCCATAAGTATTGAACAATCGCACGACAACGGTCTCAGTGCCGTACTGCAACGCAGAATTGCGCATCTGCATTTCGTTAACCCACTTCGACATCGCATAGTCGTTCAACTGCTTGATCTCATACTCGTCCATCACCGTTTCGACCATCAGGTCCGGCCAGTCGCCGTAAACTTCGGATGACGAAAAGTGAATCAGACGAAACCTCAGGCGCTCTTGCAGACGGATGACGTTCTTCGTGCCGATTGCATTAGTGCGCCAGAGGGTTTCATAAAAGTCTTCGCCGTTCCAGCGCCCAAATTCAGCGGCGCAGTGATAGACATAGTCAAAGGGACCACAGCGCTCGAATACACGTTCGATTTGCCGGAACTCGCCGACATCACAGCGCGCGTAAAGCGGCACTTCGACGTCGGTGCGCAAGCTGAAGCCGATTTCGTCCGGTTGATGTGGCAGGTCGCAGGACACGACGTGATGACCGCGCCGGCGCAGCTCGGAAATCAGCCCGGCGCCGATCGTGCCTAAACCACCGGTGACCAGAACACTAGACATGAATTAAGCGAATCCAGGCTTCGACATCATCGGGCGGCACGAGCCGAGCATTTGCATTCAGCACTCGCTTGAGCACCCGGATGTGAATGGGGCGGTTGGCAATCAGACCCGTCTTCGGCGTGTACGCACGGAACTTATATCGTCGCCGAAAAGCAGAGGCGGCTTCTTGATATTCGCCAACTTCGAAATCGTGAATCGCGATCCAGGGACGCTGTGGGTGTTTCTTTGCTACGGCACTGATAGTTGCGACGCGTTCGGCACTCGTTTTTGAATCATCGATCAGGAGCAGATCAAAGTCCTCGAGATCCAGGTCCGTAACAGTATCTGCTATGTGACTACCGGCGAGTTGCAGCGTCCAACGCTCGTCATCCTTCGCCAACTCCTGAATGGTCTCGCTCCAGACTGCATCGTTCTCGATCGAGTGCAGT
>DATDFT010000276.1:0-9134 GCA_036522475.1 Pyrinomonadaceae bacterium
CCGGTAGACACGGTAGTTGGACATCACTTTTTGAACGTAAGCTTTTGTCTCGTCGAATCCGACCTCGGCCGTGAACATGCCAGGGTCGGTTCGCTTAGAGCGCTCCAGCCAGCGCGCGACGTTGTCTTCGCCGCCGTTGTATGAAGCGGCTATAGGCTCGAGCATGCCGCCCGGAAAGAGCGTCGCCAGATGTTCGATGTACTCCGCGCCAACCGTGATCGAAGTCTCCGGTTGATAAAGCTGATTCTCACGCAACGCATTCAACCCGGCGCCTGGTCCATACTTCTCCACCACATCCATCGTCAACTGCAACAACCCACGCGCACCCGCGGGCGACTTCGCCTGCGGCTTAAACACGCTTTCCTGACGAATCAACGCGAGGATAAAACGCGGATCGAGCTTGCGCGCCTTCGCGGCGCTGAGTATCGCCTGTCGATACGGCGCCGGATAAGAGTCAGCAACCGAATCGATTGCATCGTTAACTCTTCCCTCACGTTTCGCGACGATCTCGGCGCGCGATGGTCCAGCAAGCGCCGTTAGGCGCTGCGTCGCGAGCCAGCCGTAGTACGACTCGACACTATCGGGCACTGTCAGGTAACCAGTGAACGCTTCATCTTTTCTACCCGCTTGTTCGAGACTGAATGCCCTGAGATACGCGACTTCAGCGGGACTCGTCAGCACGGCTTTCGAAAACGAACGCTTGAGTAGCTGGTCAGCAACGTTAACCGCATCGACCCACTGGTCTTCAGCAATGTACAGCCGCAACGCCGCGAACATCGCGTTCGTTTCAACGGCACTACCGGCGAACTTTTGTCTCGTTCGATCGACCCAACGCAGCGCTTCGGCGGGCTGGTTTGCTTCACGAAGCGTGTCGATGACGTTCAGATGAGCAGTGTCGATGCGCTCGCCGTTGGGAAAACGATCGACATACTCCGCGTAGCGCGCCGCGGATTCCGTAAACCTACCCATCCGCAAAAGGGAAGCGGCACTGAAGTTCAAAGCCTCGCGACCTTCTTTGGTGCCCCCGTAGTTCTGGAAGAGTTGGTTGAAGATCGCGTAGCCGTTCTCGTAACTCTTCTCGAGAAAATACGAACGTCCGATACCCAGCATCGCCTCGGGCACGCGCGGATCCTGCGGATAGTTGTCGATCAGCGTTTGCCAGTGCGCACGCGCTTCAGCGAAGGCACGCACACTCAGGTAGACGGCAGCTCGGCGCATGTGTTCGGCCGGCGCGAGTTTCGCAAGAGTTCCCCTGGCATCACGATCGGCGGCGTCACTGCGACGCACCGCGGCGAGCATCGTTTCGCTGGCCGCTTGTCCAACCGCCACTGCGGAAAAGGAGCCGCAAAGAAGCACAAAAATCACAAACAGTTTAGTAATGGCGTTACTCCAGGATTTCAATTGGCTCTTCGATGATCTCAAAGCTCGATTGGATTTCCACTTGCGGCCGCAGCGTTGCCGCAACGCTACAGTATTTCGTTTCGGAGAGTTCGATTGCATGCGCCACGGCTTTCGGCGAGATCGATTTGCCGGTGAGGATGTGATGCACGTTCATCGACGTGAAACGCCGTGGATAATCATCGCGACGCACTCCGGAAACTTCAACGACGTAGCTCGTCACGTGCTGCCGCTTCTTCTTGAGAATGCTCGCCACGTCGGTTGCGGTACACGCTCCGAGCGCGACCAGAAGCAATTCAACAGGTGAAGCTGCTGTCGATCGTTGGCTGTCGGTATCGAGCGGCAGTGCATGACCTGACGGAGCAACTCCGAGGAACAAGTCATCACTTACGAATCGTACCGTCGCTTTCACAACAAAGAGAATAACACACTGCTTCAAGCATGTTATGATTCGCGCCGGTAAGACCTCACGAGCGGCAAGTTAAAGTCTCATTGTTCGCCCAGGACACGTTTGCTGAGTGAAGTGGAGGACCTTCGATGGCAGATATCCTGGTCGTAGATGACGACGACGTGATCCGCGAAACGCTCTGCGAGTTGTTGTCAGCAGAACATTCCTGTCAAACAGCCGACACCGCTGAAGAAGCACTCGCGCGACTCGAAGCGCAACGCTTCGACGTGGTGCTGACGGACATTTCGATGCCGGGTTTGAGCGGGATGGAACTGCTGGACCGAGTCGTGCAACTATATCCGGGCACGCCAGTGATAATCATTTCAGGTTTGAGCGATCAGGAGCAGGCGCACAGCCTGATGAGTAGTGGCGCTTTTGATTACTTGTTGAAGCCGTTTCGATTGGAAGTAGTCGAAGCGAGTGTAAACCGCGCCTTGTCACAAACAGTTAACCACGGATAGCTGGTTTACCGCCTGGACCAGCTCGGCGATTCGATCCGCGGTGAATGGCTTGGCGACGACCCAGTTGACACCTGCGGCTTTCTGTTCGTGCGAGGCGACGGCTTCACCCCAGCCGGTAATCACTGCGATCGGGATCTGTTTGTCGGTCTGCCTGATTTCGCGTGCGAGTTCCCAACCACTCATTCCCGGCATGCCGACGTCAGTAAATACGCCGTCAAATTCCATTTCCTTGAACAGCGATAACGCTTCGCTGCCGCTCTCCGCCAAACAAATATCGCAGTTCTCGCCTTCAAGGATATCCCGCAGCAGTTCTCTCACGAACTCTTCGTCATCAACTACCAGCAGTCTTGTCGGCATCTGCGTGTTCGTCTTCAACGGCATTTCTTCTCGCAACGCCGGCGCCGTGTTTTCGCTTTCGTTCGCGATCTTCTCCGCGATCTTCGCAACCGGAAGAGTGATGCAAAACTCTGTTCCGCGGCCATACTGCGATTCAACCTCGATAGTACCGCCATGACGCCTGATGATGCCGAAGCTGACTGCGAGACCAAGACCAAGTCCGGCCTTGCCTTTCGTAGTGAAGAATGGATCGAAGATGCGCGAACGCACTTCCGGATACATCCCCACGCCCGTGTCGATAATCTTGACGATTACCGATTGAGCTTCAGTGCGACTCGAGAGTGTCAGCGTTCCGCCTTCAGGCATCGCGTCGATCGCATTGAAGACCATGTTGACGAGCACTTCACGCAGTTCCGAGTCGTCGCCCATGAGCATCGCATTCGATCCGATTTGTAGCTCGAGCGTTATGTGAATGTTCGAAGCCTCCGCGCAGTTCTTCCAGCGTGGACGGGTGATCTCACTCGCATCCATCAGGATCTGATCGATCGAGACCAGCTCGAAATCGTGATCGCGACGCTGGCGCGCGAAGTCCTGAATGCGTTTCACGGTCCTGGCTCCGTCTTCGGCAGTCTTGATGATGATTTCGAGCCCGTGTTTTATCTTCTCCAGGTCATTCGTGCGTTCTAGTAACTGGGCGCGTCCGAGAATGCCTGCGAGCGTGTTGTTGAAGTCGTGTGCAACGCCGGAGGCGAGCTCGCCGAGTGCCGAGAGTTTTTCCAGTTGCGAAAACTGTTCGCGAATGCGTTCCTGTTCGACGATGTAATGCGAGAGCTCCTTGACGTGGTTTTCAGCCTGCGCGGCCTGAGCGGCCGAGGTTTCAACGTTGCGGACATAGGTGCGATAGGTGAGAAAAATGATGCCGATGATGGGCAAGGTTATGACGAAGGCGTAGATCCCCATGAAGTGGACCAGCCCGGCGATCGCTCCCGCCGCACACGCGCCCGCGAAGTAAGTCAGTGAAGTCCAAAGATAATGCTTGCGCCACGTTTGCCAAATTGGTTCGTCAGTCTTGAGTGCGGCCGCGATCGCGACAAGCCCCGAGTTGGAAACGTAGTGCGTCAGCGCCATAGTGCAGATCGCGCCGAGGAAAGTTGCTGTCAAAGGTTTGGTGCGCAGGGAGACGACGCTGCCGAAGATGAGCTCAAGCACACTGCTCGTTATGGATATCGAAACTGCGGCCGAGGCCCAGTTGAACGCAACGATCGCACGCTTGCGACTGAAGTGCAGTGACGAGAGAAGAGCCTCGAGCGCACCAACGATAACCGCCGCCGCTCCTCCGTAAAGCAGCAGCACGAGAAACACGAACGTATCTGAAACAGAAATCTTTGAGCTGAAACGCGGAAGCGGGATCGTGATCCTTGACGTGAAGACGAGGGCAAACGCAATCAGGAGGAGAAAACGGGAATCGAACTGGCCGAAGTCGACCTGTGTAGCGGAAAAAAGAAAGGCTAAGCTACCGCATCCAATTGCTACCCAGAGGAATGGCCGGAACAGTTTATGTGCCATGGTGCAAAGATGGTCATGTGACGAGGTGGGGTCAAGTTAGCCTTTATCAGGACAGATCGGGGGTTAATTCTGTACTTGCTCCTTCCGCGGCAGGAAGATCGTTTCGTAAGTCGCGCGGAAGTGAAAACCGCATTTGCGATAGAAGCCGTGCGCCTGCTTGTTCGTTTCGTTTACCAGGAGGCAGATTGACTTCGTATCTTTGAGCAGGCGCCGCATGAGTTCAGACATGAAGCGTGTGCCGAGACTCTGTTGACGAGAATCATCGCGCAGCCAGACGCCTTCGATATAAATAACTTCCGCAGTCTTCGAGATAACGTCGGCTTTGAAAATCAACTCACCGTCTTCAACGACAACCCATGTTCTTCCTTGCTCGATGCGTCGCAGGCAGCGCTCACGAAAACCTTGCGGATCGACCAGCATCGGATCGATGTCACTTTCGTTAAACGCGAGTTGTGCCTGGATCGGCATAACGAGTTCCAACTCACTTGTCGTCGCCGGTCTGAGTCCCACGACTGATGCGCGAGCCTCGACAGGCCAGGTCAATTCGAACAGCCATTCGCGGCAGGCCAGCCGCTGGCGGCGTCCGGTTTCAGAATAGTGACTCCAGAAATCTGCCACACGCTCTTTCTCACCCATGATCAAATGCGTGCTGGGACACTCGCGTGCGACTTGCGCAAGCGCTGCCAGCGCGCGATCGGAAATCGTTTCCATCAATGTCGCATGACCCACGAGCGCAACGCCTTCGAGTTGTCCCGTTAAATCGCGACAACCATAAAACGCGCCGCGATTGAATGGACTCGAGATGCCGTTGTCGTGAATCAAACTCATCATCGCGACTGTATGGATGGGACGCTGGGCCAGAAACTTCAGCACCTCAGTCTCATGATTGTTCGTTAGTCGTTGGACCTGGACCAGTGCGGTTGACAGATCGCGTTCGCTAACTCGGGATACTGTGCTCGTGTGCAACATTGGTCTACCTTGGCTGTTTGCGGGTTCTTAGTAACCCAGATAGTTTGTGTTGTCGTCGGGCACAATTGCCATGGAGGTGGTGGCGTCGCCATTGGTCATTGCGTTGAAGGCCACGATCACTGAATCACCAACCAGCACGCCGTCACTGATGAGAACACCGTCACCGACCAGCACACCATCGCCAACGAGGACGCCGTCGCCGATGAGAACACCGCCTCCAAGCAGGTTCGTGATCGAAAGAAAGGTTGAGCCGGCGCCGATGGTCGTACCGTCGCTGGTGATGATGCTGTCGCCAATCAACACGCCGGTTGAGAACTTCGTCGAATCGCCGACCAGAACGCCGTCGCTTATCAACACGCCATCGCCGACCAAAACACCGTCACTGAGCAGCACTCCGTCACTAAGCAATACGCCCTTGGCGTAGACTTTTTGATACTGCGTGACGAGTGCCGTGCCGGATACGTAGGTCTGGCCCACGATCGCGCCCTGCGACCAGGTGAACGTGTAAGGACCGGTGCTGGTTGAAATGGTTGTTTGCGGAACTGGAGCTGGACCAGTCAGTAACGAAGCTCCCAGTATGGTGGAACTAGTGATCGTGGTTCGAACGAGTTTCGCGAGACGCACCGCACCGTCGACGTTTAGTTCGCCGGCGCCTTGCTCGAACAGGTTGGCGTTGGCCAACTGCTGAGCGGAGAACATCAGGAGCGTCTTCACCATGTTGGGGGTAAGAGTTGGGTTGGCTTCGAACATCAAGGCCGCCGCACCGGAAACCAGTGGCGCCGCCATCGACGTTCCGCTGAGCATCATTTCCTTGCGAGTCGGAAGGTTGCTGACGCCGGCGTCCAGCGACGGGTTTTGTTGCAGGAGGTAGTTGTTTGGCGACTCGGCAAAGATAGTCTTGTTGCCGGGAGCTGCGATCTCGGGCTTGATGAGGTTGTCGTAGTGCTTGACGCCGCTCGCGTCCGTCCAGAAACTGCGCGTCGGTCCACGCGAACTGTAGCTCGCGATGGTGTCGTCACCGCGCTGATCGGTACCGCGAGTATCGACTGCGCCAACAGTCAGAACTGAAGGCTCGTTGCCGGGTGCATGAATCTGTCCGTAAATCTTTTGGCCGCTGCTGTCTTTTCCGTTGTTACCGGCCGCAGCAACCACAACGATGCCGCGATCAACGAGCGCACGCGCTGCCACGCAAAGCGGGTCGAACTTATAAGAGTTGATGGCGGGCATGCCGAGGCTCAGGTTGACAACGCGAACGTTGTAAGTCGAAGCATTCGACATCAACCAGTTGAAAGCGGCAAGGACGTTTGAGACTGAACCGACGCCCACCGAATTCAGAACGCGCAGGTTAACTATTTTTGCTCGCGGAGCGATGCCGATGTATTCGCCTTTGGAAACAGTTCCGTTTCCGGCGGCGGCTGACGCGACATGTGTTCCGTGTCCGTATGGATCGTCAGTGCGACCTTCGCCAGTGAAGTCGACGTTAACGACGATTCGCGAGAGGCCGGTCAGAGTGTCGGTAAAAGAATTGTGTGCGCTGTAAATTCCCGAATCGACAATCGCGATTCCGATTCCGCTTCCATCAAGCGCACCGTCAGTGCTCATCGAGCGCACGTTGTCGGTGCCGGTTGTATTCGAGATGTGACCACCAAGAGTTGTAACTTCGCTGTCGAGAGATATGAACGAAACCTCTGGGAAAGATGACAAAGGATCAACTACGCGACCGGGTAATTCGAGGGCAAAAGAGTTGAGGTTGTCGAAGTGTCTGTGGATCTTGACGCCGTTGGCGGCCAACAGGGCATTCAGTTGACCACTCGGCTTGGAGTTGAGTTGAAGAATTACCTTGACGAGGGCTTCGCTGCCCTTGTGTGAGAGCAGATCGCCGAGGTCCGACGCTACTTTGTTGGGCGTCTGATTTTTCTTGTCCAAACCTTTCGCGTGGGCCGTGGCCATGAGGGCTCCGCCCAGCAGGTTTGGTCCCAGTGTGAGGCTGGCGAGTAAGGCCAGCACCAGGAATCGTTTCGTTCTATGCATTGCAGTCACCTTTGTCATCTCCAATAGGTTTTCGCCGGGTCTCGACCTGGAACCGGCGCAGGCGCTAGTGCACTGACTGTGCCAAATCAGGAGAAGTGACTTAGTTTGTTTTGTGAGAATAAGTTAGGCTGATTTGTGGAGATCCGGGTGGGCCTTATTTGACTGACCGATTTACTCAGATTGACTGATCGTGGAGTTCAGTTTGATAGAATCGGCCCATGCTACCCGAAGAGGTTGAGATCCATCGCGACCGCATGTGGCGACGCGATCCTGAGAATCGCGTCGAGGACGTTTACAGTGCCGAGCGCTTCATCGAGGAGGTCGGATTTTGTGAGGCGTTGACCGACTCGCGCCGTCCTGGACCATCGCTTTACGTCGCTGTTTGTGGTCGTCGAGACGCGCACATGCCGCGGAACGTGCAGAAGGATCCGGAGAGCAGGCTGGCATGGGCCATCAAGGATGACGTAATGCGGCGCGGCAAGTGTTTTTATGGAAAAGTGCTGCGCGGTCGTTCGACTTTCATTGCGCCACGCCTCGTGCCGTTCTTCAACGCAATCTGGGGCATACCGAGGCGAATGGAGAAGCAGACGCTTTCGAACGATGCCCAAGCGATTCTGAAGATCGTGCGACGGGAGTGGGAGATGGGTACACGCGACCTGCGGGAAGCGAGTGGGATTACGGAGCGGGCGCGTTTTGACAAGGCGATGACGCAGTTGCAGAAGGCGCTCAAGATCATTCCGAGCGACGTTTTGTATGAGCCGACGTTCACGTACATCTGGTCCATTCCCGAAGCGCGTTTTGCAGACCAACTGAAGGAGCAGGTTGGAAGGGACGACGCCGTGAGGGAGATCGCGCGGTCTTATCTCGTCGGAGCGGGGATGACTCTGCGCGGCGAGTTGGCACGCGTAACCGGCATCAATTCACCGGAAGCGGGGTTGGGGAATTGGGCGTTGGTCGATGAAGGCTTCGCACAACGTTTGGCGCCCGGCGTGTATCGTCTAAGCGAAATGGGCCACAAAAAGGCACAAAAGGCACAAACGGGCTAATAGAAAACCATTTTGTGCTTTTGTGCCTTTTGGGGCTAAAACTCTTTATGGACGAGAGAGGCTCTCATCGGCGCGCGCTTCGATGAGTGCCTGTTGTTCCATCTTGGCGATCTCGAGAACGAGCGGCAGTTGATCCTGAGAACTACCGAGGCGCTGCATCATCAAATCCGTTTCGCCTTCGGTGAGCCTGCGGCTGGCCGTTGCTTCGATCATTTGCAAGCGCGTTTTAGCCTTCGCGAGGTGATCCGTCGCCTGTTGCCGCAACTGCTGTAGCCGTTCATGGTCCGCGGCCAACTCCTCCTGTAACGATGCGGATTCGGGCGTGTTCAAGGTCCGGGCGCGGTTGATTCGCCGTTCAACTCGCAGCATTTCCACCTTGGATCTCAAGATTATCCGTGATGCCGTGAGGCGATTTGCGAGTGTTTCGCGGTACGCGTCGGCTAAAAGCGGGTTACTTCGCTCGATTTCGGCAAGCGCGGCACGCTCAGCCGATGTCAATTCTGACCGGAACCATACAACCTCATCCGCCGTGATTCCATCCGATGCTAACCGGTCTCGTAATTTTGAGAGCCATCTCCGCCGATAAATAAGGAGAATTGCGGCAATCACCACCCCCAGCGCAAATCCAAGGGTCAGCGAGAGGCCGGCCAGCAACAAGTAGACAGCAGCCGATTCTGTGGCTGCGGCGGTCAGAAAAAGGACAAGAAAGAGCAACGGGGCAGGCACCGAAGCTGCCAACACGGCGAGCCACGGGGCAATCTTCAGCAGTCGCGCCGAAGCGACGTCTTTGCTGGAAAGTTTGCCGATTGCTTGACTCATAACTCAGCGCTCCGGTGTCTAACTAACAGATCTTAGCCTATGAAGCACCAAAAGTCTGCC
>DATDFT010000277.1:0-10276 GCA_036522475.1 Pyrinomonadaceae bacterium
GCGAACAGTCCAGGAAATTCCACTCAACGGACGCCACTTCGTGGACCTCGGACTGTTAATTCCCGGTTCCGTCACCCCACCGCAAAATGGATTCCTGACTGCACCCCTTCGCGGCCAGGGATCCTTCGCATTCAATACGGCCGGCAATCGTGAAGACACTGTCAACTTCATGATTAACGGCGTGAACCTCAACGACATGGTCCAGAACCAGATCACATTCCAGCCGTCGATCAATACCGTTCAGGAGTTCAAGGTTGATAATTCAACTTTTAGCGCCGAGTACGGTCGCAACTCCGGCGCGATCGTGAACATCGCCACGCGGTCCGGGGGGAACGAGTATCACGGCGAGTTATTCGAGTTTCTTCGCAACGACGCCCTCGATGCGCGCAACTTCTTCGACGCTCGCAAACCGCCTTTCCACCGCAACCAGTTTGGTCTCAACGTCGGCGGTCCGGTGCACCTGCCGCACTTTGGCGAAGGCGGCTCAGGGCTCAGTTACAATGGCAAGAACCGAACCTTCTTCTTCTTCAGTTATGAAGGACTGCGACAACGCCAGGGCTTAACCTTGACCAGCAACGTGCTGACTGATGCGCAACGTGCCGCCGCGGTCAACGCAACGACCCTCAAGCTGTTGCCATTGATCCCGCGAGCCACGAGTGTTGATACAGTTATCATTAACGGAGTGCCAACACTGGTGGGCAGGTTTGCAGGATCAGCTACAGCGCCGGTCAATATCGATCAGGCGACGGGCGACGTGAGTCACCAGTTCAACAACAACGATCGCATCCACGGCTACTATGCTTTCCAGAGGGACTTCCGCGGCGAGCCGAATCTGCAAGGCAACACCCTTCCCGGTTTCGGTGATACGCGGCAATCACATCGCCAGATCTTTACGCTTAACGAGACACACATCTTTGGACCGAACCTGACTAACGAAGCGCGGCTCGGGTTCAATCGCATCAACATCACGTTCACGCCCAATTTGCAGGTCAATCCGCTTGATTTCAACATCAATGAAGGCATCTCGCAGCCGCTCGGTTTACCGCAAATAAGCATCACCGGGTTTAACTTCAACATCGGTGGTCCAGCCGGCTTCCCGCAAGGCCGATCGGATACCACGGTTGTTTTGTCAGACACGCTCAACTATCTGAGAGGGAGCCACTCGTTTAAGTTCGGTGGTGAGGCAAGGCGTTTCTACAACAACAACTTCACGCTCGACACGGGCCAGTTCGCTTTTCCAAACGTGAACAGCTTCCTGACGGGAACAGCCAATTCGTTCAGCCTTACGATCGGCGATCGTTCCAGCGCGATCATTCAGGACTCGTACGGCGCGTACGCAATGGACAACTTCAAAGTGCGCCCGAACGTGACCCTCGAGCTGGGACTGCGCTACGACTGGAACAAGACTCCGACCGAGCGCTATGACCGTTTCGTCGTGTTCGATCCGGCAACTCGAACGCTAGTCCGGGTGGGCTCAGGATTTGACGACGTCTATCAGCAAAACAACAAGAACTTCCAACCACGCCTCGGTATCGCCTGGGATCCATTCAACGATGGAAAGACTTCGGTGCGTGCAGCCTACGCGGTTCTCGCCGACGAGCCTGTGACTAACGTGGTGACTCCGGTGACGTCGAATCCGCCTCTCGCGGATCCGCGTACGTTCAGCGGCGCCATCACGTTCCAGAACGCCGCCACCGTCGCGGCTGCGGCCGGTCTCGCGCCCAACAATGTCGATCCTGATTTCCACAATCCGTACGTGCAGTCGTGGAATCTCAACATCCAACGCGAAGTCGCTCGCGACCTAGCCATAACCATTGGTTACTTTGGCAATAAAGGTACGCACCTCAGAATTTCACGCAACATCAACCAGCCACTCAACGGCGTCCGCCCGTTTTTGAGGCTTGCGTCTACAGGTGCGCCTGGTCCGTTGCTGAACAACATCGTGCAGATCGAAGGCACGGCAAACTCAAGTTACAACGCGCTTTGGCTCACCGCCAACAAGCGTTTGTCACGCGGGTTCCAGTTCAATGCTTCGTACACGTTCTCGAAATCGATTGACTACAACTCGCTGAATAGCCAGGGCGTGATCGTTCAAAATAGTTATGACCTGCGCAACAGTCGCGGGCTTTCAGACTACGACGCGCGTCATCGTCTCGTGTTCAGCGGGATTTACGAAGCGCCATTTCATGGCAATCAATTCGTGGAGGGCTGGCAGTTGGGTGCGATCGTGCAGTCGCAGAGTGGCAATCCGGTAAACATCGTGGTTAATAACACGACGTTCACGGGCATCAACAACACGCTGCGACCGGATGTGACTGGTCCGATTCAGATCCTCGGCACGCCGAATCGCTGGTTTGATATCGCTCCGTTCGTAGTGCCTGTGGGCCACTTCGGCAGTCTCGGTCGCAACGTCGTGATTGGGCCAGGGTTCAACAACACTGACTTCTCGGTGATTAAGCGGACCAAGTTGACTGAGAGACAGTTGATTGAGTTCCGCTGGGAAGTGTTCGACCTCTTCAACCATGCGAACTTTGGTCAACCAGGACGTGTGGTGGGAACCGCGAACTTCGGGCAGATTACGAACACGAGATTCGCGACGGGCGATTCAGGATCGTCGCGACAGATGCAGTTTGCGTTGAAATATAAGTTTTAGCCGCGGATTAACGCAGAAGACGCGGATCAGAAATGCTCTTTCTGATCCGCGAAACTTTGTCTTCTAAAGCCTCGTTGCCGGCGAGCTGAATGTGAGTAGTGGCCAACTGGTAAACAGGACGGCGACGCTCATACAGTTCGTGCGCCTGGCTCCTGGTTTTGCCCAGCGGGCGGTCGTCAGCGCTGGATTCGATTCTGGACCAACAGACTTCAAACGGAACATCCAGCCAGACGGTCGCACAACTGTGCTGATTGATCAGTTCACGATTCTCGGCTTTAATCCAGGCGCCGCCTCCGAGCGCGATAATGCCTGCGCCGCCGGACTCGAGCACTTCGCGCAGCGCGTCCGTTTCGATGCGGCGGAAGGCGCGTTCTCCCTCTTCGTTAATCAATTGCGCGGGCGTTCGTCCGGTGCGTGCGGTGATGCTGTGGTCGAGGTCGATCATGGTGAGGTTGAGACTTTGCGCGAGCGCACGCGCGATCTTGCTCTTGCCGCAACCCATGAAACCGATGATTACGATTGGTTGCGTCATTCATCTCACCGCCAGTGAATCGAGTAACTCATAGAATTCGGGAAACGAGATCGCTACGCATTCTGAGCCCGCGATTTGAGTCTCACCTTCAGCGAGCAGAGCGGCGACGGAGAAGGCCATCGCGATTCGATGATCCGAGTGTGAGTCAATCAGGCCGCCACGCAGTTTTGTTGGTCCGAAAACGGATAATCCGTCTGCAAACTCTTCGACTTCGACGCCCATCGCGCGCAAGTTCAGCGCAGTTGTCGCGAGCCGGTCACTCTCTTTGTGCCTTAACTCGGCAGCATCTCGAATTTTTATTCCACCCTCGATCTGTGACCCGACGACTGTGAGTAACGGTAGTTCATCAATCAGCGCTGGAATCTGTGCGCCGCTCAAGGTCCGTTCGGTTTCGCTGGCATTCCGGTTGATGCCGCCGCTCACACGGATCGTGCCGAATGGTTCGTTCCGGTCGCTTTGCACGTCAGTGACGGAGATCTCAGCGCCCCATGAACGCAGCACTTCGAGATACTCTGCGCGCGTCGGGTTCAATCCGACGCGTTCGATTGTCAGGTCGGAACCGGGAAGCAGCATGGCCGCGGCGACGAAGTACGCTGCTGATGAGACGTCACCAGGAATCGTTATTCGTCCGCCGCTCAAACGAGCCGGTCCATCTATCACTATCGACAGATCGTGCGTTCTGACCGAAACTCCGAAACCGTTGAAGAGTCGCTCGGTATGATCGCGCGAAGGGGACGTTTCGATCACAGTTGTGCGGCCCGTGGCGTTCAGTCCGGCAAACAGGATCGCAGACTTCACTTGGGCACTCGCGACCGGAAGTTTGTAATTGATGGGCGTGAGTTTCGCTGAGCCGTGAACCTTCAGCGGCGCTCGACCGTCAGTGCTTTCAATCTTTGCACCCATCAACTCCAGCGGTTCAATGATTCGTCGCATTGGTCGCGAGCTCAGTGATTTGTCTCCGATAAGTTCGGCAGTGAGATCGTGACCAGCCAAAACTCCGGTCAGAATTCGTAATGTTGAGCCACTGTTACCGCAATCGAGTGGGCGACTCGGAGCCAGAAGTTCCTGGCCGCCGGCAAAGACTAGTCTTTCATCCGTTTGCTCAATCGAGACGCCCAAATCTCGCAGGCACGCGACGGTGGATGCGCAATCGCGTGCGGTGGAGAAGTTTGTGATCTCGGAACTGCCCGACGCGAGGGCCGCAATGAGTGCGGCTCGATGAGATATCGATTTATCTCCCGGAGGTTGTAAACGACCGCTGATTCGATGGACTGGGGCTATTTTCATGTTGTGAATTTATGTCTGCAATGCGACATAAGAACCTGAGTATGCTATAAGAGTAACCCTCCCAGCCGCAATTTTCCCTCGGGTCTGGGACCCCCCATAAACAATATGGTAGTTGCTGAAGAGTCAGGTTTAATGTCTCGAGCTGCCGCTGCAATTCTCTATCCAACCGTTTTGGTCGCCGAGGATTCAGAGGACACGCGCATTATGCTCAAGCGCGCGTTCGAATTGAAAGGCTACCGGGTTTTCGAGGCTGAAGATGGGCAGCAAGCGCTTGAAATGGCGCGGCAATACCGTCCAAGCCTGATGGTGATAGACCTCAACATGCCCGTTCTCGATGGACTCGAGACGATCAAACACTTCCGCGAGCTCGAGGGCGAAGGCGAACACGTGCCGATCATCGCGATCACTGCGTATGACGTTTACGGCATGGAGGAGGCCGCCCTGGAATCGGGCTCCAATCTTTATCTGAGCAAACCACTCGATCTGGAAGAGTTTGATCGTGCGCTGCGGAGCCTCGGATTCATCGTCTAATAGGTCTTATTCTTGACATCGCCACATCCCGCGTGTTACATCGTCGGACTCCTGATAAGTGTCTGATGGTATAAGAAAGCAGCCAGAGTCCTCGCGCAGTGGCTTTCGGAGAGGTCATGCATAACGGTTGTGCCCGTAGAAACGACCGAGTTAAGTTTGCCCAGCCGCATTGACACAGTGGCCACCGCGGCTGCCGCGGTTGCTGAGTTTGTTGGCCGTTCAGGCATCAGTAACGACGCTGCGTTCGGCATCGACATGGCGGTGCGCGAGGCTGTTACTAACGCAGTGCTCCATGGCAATCGTCAGGACGAGGATAAAACCGTAGAGATCATTTTGAAGAGCTCGCCTGACGCTGTGGAAATCAGCGTGCATGACCAGGGGCCAGGATTCAACCCGGAAACAGTCCCAGATCCAACAGCACAAGAGAACATCTTAAAAGCCTCGGGGCGCGGCATTTTTTTCATGCGCAGTTTTATGGACGAAGTCGACTGGTCGATCAGACCCGGCGGTGGTACAACGGTGCGCATGTTGAAGCGACGTTAATCGCAATTGCACATAAGGAGATTTCTGAAATGGCTGAGTTGAATATCAACGAACGTCAAGCCGGAGATGTGACCGTACTTGACATGAGCGGCAAGATAACAATCGGTGAAGGAAGCGTTGCGCTGCGCACCGCCATCCGGCGTCTGCTCGAAGAAGGCAAGAAGCGCATTCTGCTTAACCTCGCCGGTGTTAGTTATATCGATTCGAGCGGTATCGGCGAGCTGGTTTCCAGTTACACCGCCATTAATAAAGACGGCGGACAACTGAAGCTGCTCAATCTCACACAAAAACTTCAGGATCTACTGACGATCACCAAGCTCCTGACTGTATTTGATGTTTACGAGAGCGAGGCCGAGGCCCTCAACAGTTTCAAGTAGAGAACGGAGAAAACCATGGCTCAGCTCGATGTAAATGAACGACAGGCGGGAGACGTCACCATTCTCGATCTGAGTGGTGAAGTGCGAATCGGCGACAGCAGTGTTGCTTTGCGCGACTCCATCAGGAAGTTGGCTGATACGGGCAAGAACAAGGTTCTGCTCAACCTCGCGGGCGTCAAATACATCGACTCGAGTGGCATCGGCGAGTTGATTGCCAACTACACGACGATCAGTCGCCAGGGCGGGCAGCTCAAGTTGCTGAACCTGACGGATCGAATTCAGAATTTGTTGGTGATCACGAAATTGCTCACCGTGTTCGATTCGTATGATAACGAATCGGAAGCGTTGCAGAGTTTTCAGTAAAGCAGGTTTAGGCCGCAGATAGACGCAGATTTGCGCAAATCTGCGTTTATCTGCGGCTAAGTAATTGATGTTTCGTGCAGCATTTCGCCGTCTGCTAGCGATCGATGATCCACCGGAGCGGACGGCGCTTGCTTTTTCTATCGGCGTTTTCATCGCATTTTCGCCGTTCCTCGGCCTTCACACCCTCGTGGCCACGGCGATCGCGTTTCTTTTTCGCTTTAACAAGATCGCAATCTACACCGGGACCTTCGTCAACAACCCGTTTTTTACGCTCGTGCCCATAATTATCGCTTCTTACGCGGTTGGGGCATTCATCCTTGGACGACCTTTGCGCATCCCAGACGAGGGTCTCGAGCTGCTGAAGAATCCACGGCTCTTTTCCGGCGACTATTACCGGCTTGTGTTCGTGCAAAGTTGGGGCATCGTCTGGACGTTTGCAGTCGGAGCGATGGTCCTCTCAGTGGTTTGTTCGCTGTTGGCTTATCCGCTAACATTGCGGGCCTTGCGCATGTATCGTCATACTCGGAGTAATAAAGATTGAAGCAATACCTACTCATCTTACTTATCCCCATGCTTGCTTGCGGCGTGGTTTCGGCTCAACAGCCGGCTAAACAGCCGGTGCAACAACGACCGGGAGCGACTTTCGAAGTTTCGGAATACGGCGTTGATTTCCAGGCTGACCCGCGTCTCATCACCGTGATGGCGGCGCTCGACACCGCCGGATTCGATCCGCTTCCGGCCGGCCGAACGCCGTCAGTGTTTCGCGCGAAGTTGCGCAAAGATCTCGCGAATGTCGATCCTGACCTGCGCAATCGTCTGAAGAACTTCTACGACCGTAACAAGCTGCCTGATCCCGCAACTGCGGCCGACCAGGCCGCGCGCTACGTTTCACTCGCACTCGCGCTTGGTCCGACGCCGAGTCTCGAAGCGCCGGCACGTTCCGACGATCTGCCGGCCGGACTTTTGGACGTACTCGATTTCGCGCCACTTGTGCAGGAATTTTATCGCCGCTCCGGCATCGACGAGCACATGATCGATTACGTTCGGGCGTACCAGGGTGAAGGCGATCGACTGCGCGGCCCAACCACCGAGATGGTCCGATCGCTGTTGACTTATCTTCACACGCGCCCGTTGATCACTTCGACAGACCGAGTGGAAGTAAAGAACCCATCGAACAAGAATAAGCAAAAAACATACACGTTCCGCGAAAAGGAACGCCGCTTTTACATTCTGCCGGACCTGCTCGCCCCGAAAGGCGCCATCAACTTCCGCATCATCGGTGACGACTATTACACAGTCGTTCCGGAAGGAACGGATCCGACTTCGTCAGAGCTGCGGCGCGCTTACCTGCAATACGTGATCGACGCCCTCGTCCTTCGTTTCAACAAAGACATCGCGCTCAAGCGTGACCAGGTCAAGCAGCTTTTGAGTGAGCGAGAAAAGGCGGGCGCGCAGGTCAGCCCGGATGTGTTTCTGAGCGTGAGTAGATCTTTGGTGACGGCTGCCGACGCGCGTTACGAAGAGATGCGGCGGCTCGAAGTGCTCTCGCGTGACACGCGCGCGCGTTTTTTTGCCGCGAAGACGGAGGCTGATAAAGCAACGATTGCGAAATCGGCTGAGGCTGAAATGAAAGCGATTCAGGATGAAACTGTCGCGCGTCTCGCCGAGGAGTATGAGAAAGGCGCGGTGCTTTCGTTCTACTTCGCCGATCAGTTGAAAGGGATCGAGAGCGCGGGATTCGATCTCGCAAACTTCTTTCCCGACATGATTGCGTCGTTCGATCCGGCGCGCGAATCGAAGCGTCCGGCCGAGTATAAGGACGCGGTGCAAAGAGCGCTCGCGGCACGCGAGGCGCGCACGGCGGCACGACGCGCGCAGTCAGAGGCTGATGTCGATACTAACAGCAAAGAGGCGTCGCTGGTGCGTGACCTGGCGTCGATTGAAGACACGTTACGAAACAAGGATTACAACGACGCGGAGAGTCGATTGCGGGAGATGTTGAAGGACTATCCGCGCGAGCCACGCATCTTCTTCGCGTTGGGCCAGACAGCAAGTCTCGCGGCGTCGGATGCGACGGACGAGAGCGTCCAGGCTGAGAGGTTGAACCGCGCGTTGGGCCACTACCGCATGGCTGTCGCGGCGTCGTCACCCGATACTGACAAAGCAATCATGTCACGGGCGTACGAGGCGATGGGGCGGATCAATCTGTTTCTCGAGAATAATGCTGAAGCGGCGAAACAGTTTGACGAAGCGATCAAACTCGGCGACGTCCGCGGCGGCGCATACAGAGAAGCTGTCGAAGGCAAAAAGAAACTAACCCAACCCTAGCCGCGGATTACACGGAAAAAATCCCGATTTCTATCCATGTAATCCGCGGCTAAATTAGTCTAACGCTTTGGCGGCGTTGATGCGTCCGCCAGTGACCGTCTTTCCTTTCAGCGCCACGATCGGATCGGTCGCAGCCATCAGCTTCTTACGGAGCTCGTCGACTGACATGTGCGGATGTTCGGCCAGCACGAGTGCGGCCACCCCCGAAACGACTGGCGTCGCCATCGACGTGCCCGACTTCTCCTCGTAAGCATTCCCGAGCCAGGTGCTCAGAATGTCCACACCCGGCGCCCCAATCGCAACACTCTTCACGCCGAAATTCGAAAACGACGCGAGCTGATCGTGACGATCGAGGGCGGCAACGCTGATCACGTTCGGCACGTTGTAGCTCGACGGATAGTGCGGCGTGCGATCGTTGTCAGTACTCGCATTTCCAGCCGCGGCAACGAACAGAATGTCACTCTCGTACGCCTTGCGAATCGCCGCTTCGAGTGCGCGCGAGCGCTGCGTCGAACCCCAGCTCGCGCTAATCACGCGTACGTTCACGCCGGCCTTCTTGCGTTCGATGGCGTAGTTGATCGCTTCAATCGCATCCTTGGTCGTTCCGGAACCGCCTGCGTTCATAAACTTCAGCGGCATGATCTGAACTTTCCAATTCACTCCGGCGATGCCGAGATCATTCTCGCCTTCAGCGCCGATGATGCCAGCACAGTGTGTGCCGTGTCCGTTGTCGTCCATCGGGTCGGAAGCATTGTCGATCGCGTTGAAGCCATTTACGTCGTCGATCGTGCCGAGCTCGTTATCATGGTAAGGCGGCAGAGTATCGGGACGCGTCCACATGTTTCCCACGAGGTCTTCATGCGTGTAATCGACGCCGGTGTCGAGGACTGCGACGACAATATCTTCGCTGCCCGTAGTTTTGGCCCATGCAAGTGGCGCACTGATGTCTGCGCCTTTCTTGCCGCCTCTTTGTCCCGAGTTGGAAAGCGCCCATTGATCTTCAAACTGCGGATCGTGCGGCAGGACCGGCACCAGCGGTCCTTCATTCTCATCGAGTTTGATCTCGAAGTTGGGTTCAGCGTACTCGACTTCCGGAAGTTTGCTGTACTCCGCGACGACGGTTGCCGGGTCGGCATTGTCGAGATCGTCAATCGCTTCGACGCCGTCGGCATTTTCGATACGGTCCTCGACGCGATCGTGTAGGCGCGCGGTCAGAGCCTCGATAGCTTCATCACTCACGCCGCTCTTGAACTTGACGAGCACCTCGGTGCCGCCGAAGTTGCGCGTTTCGGTGAGCGCGATCTCGTCGGTGGTGCCAGGTTGTTTTTTGTCAGTGGCAGGCACGAGGTGAGGCGCTTTCCACTGTTTGCGCCAACGGCTGAGTTGTCCTGCAAAAGCCGCGACGAGGATGAGAACGAGTGCGAGCGCGAGGTGTATGAAAAAGTTATTGCGGTTCATGGTGGTACCTCGATCGGACCTGATTTAGATCCGGTAATTCTTACCTTTGAATTTGTAGGCTCTGACCTGATTTTTGTCCGCGCGATATTCGTAGGTTTGGCCCTGCGCTTCGAGCTGGATGCGCCAGCCGCGTGTGATCATCTGCCCGCTCATCTCGCCAGATTCGGGAGCGCCGAGCGCCATGTCCGGAAAGTCAGCGTCTTC
>DATDFT010000278.1:0-3319 GCA_036522475.1 Pyrinomonadaceae bacterium
ATCGACAGGAACGTCCGATGGCCGATGCGACTTTCGAAGTGCGCACGACTGGCGATCCGATGGCGGCGATAGCGAGTGTGCGCAGCGTGGTGCGCGAGATCGAACCAAACCTGCCGATCATCGACATCAAGACTCAAGTCGAGCAGGCCGACGAGACGCTGCGCATGGAGCGCTTGTTCGCGAAGTTGCTGACGTTGTTTGCGCTCCTGGCACAACAGCTCGCTGCGATCGGACTGTTTGGTGTGCTGGCGTACATGGTCTCGCAGCGCACGCACGAGATCGGCATTCGCATGGCGCTCGGCGCGAGCCGGGCCAACGTGCTCAAGATGATCGTGCGCCAGGGAATGGTGCTGGCGCTGTTGGGTGTCGCGCTCGGGCTCGTTGGTGCTTATGTGCTGACCAAATATCTCGAGAGGTGGGTTGGTTTGTCGAAGATGTTGTTTGGCGTGAAGGTATCGGATCCGCTGACTTACGGTGTGATTGCGGTGCTACTGACGGTAGTGGCGTTTATCGCGTGCTACATCCCGGCACGTCGCGCGACGAAAGTCGATCCACTCGTCGCGCTGCGCTATGAATAGGTCCACTAAACTATGGTCCAAGATCTGGTTTACGCCCTGCGATGGTTGCGAAAGAATCGCGGCTTCACCGTGCTCGCGGTGTTGATGCTGGCGGTCGGCATCGGTGTTAACACGGCGATGTTCAGCGTGATCAACGCCGTTCTGTTGCAGCCGTTGCCGTTTGCGGAACCCGATCGCATCGTCTGGATGAACGAGTCGGGGCCCGAGATTAAGAACCGCCAACTCTCTTACCCAAACTTCCTCGATTGGCGCCGGCGCAACCAGATCTTCGAATCGATGTCTCTGTTTCGTGGCTGGAGTGTGAACCTTACCGGCACTGACAAGCCCGAAAATCTCGATGCCCGCGGCGTTACTTCGGATTACTTCAAAGTAATGCGCGCGACGCCGGTGCTCGGTCGCGACTTCACGCCCGAAGACGACCAACCCGGAGCTGCTGCCGTCACAATCATCAGCTACGGATTCTGGCAACAACGCTTCGCAGGCGATCCAAACATCGTCGGCAAGCAGATCCTGCTCGAAGATCAGCCGCACACGATCATCGGTGTGGCGCCGTCAGACTTTACTCATCATGGTCCACCACCATTGTGGGTGCTGCTGGGCCCGCTGAACTGGAAAGAACGTGACGTGCGCATCGCCGGGAATGTAATCGCGCGTCTGAAACCCGGCGTGACGATCGATCAGGCACGCGCTGAGATGAACCGGATCTCGCAGCAGTTACGCCAGGAGCATCCGGTCGCGAATGCCGGCGCTGACATAGTAAACGTCGTGTCGCTTCAGGAAAGCATCACCGGCAGGGTCACCGTGGCCCTGAAGATACTTTTTGTCGCGGTGGCTCTGGTGCTGTTGATTGCCTGCGCGAACGTCGCGAATCTCCTGCTGGCGCGCGCTGCAACACGACGAAAAGAGTTTGCCGTGCGTGCAGCACTCGGCGCCTCGCGCTTTCGTCTCGTGCGGCAGATGCTGGTTGAGAGTTTAGTGCTTGCTTTCGCGGGCGGTGTGCTCGGGTTGATGCTCGCGACATGGACCATGGCGCTGCTCTCGCGAGTTGCTCACGAGACGGTGCCGCGTATGCATGGTCTCGCAATCAACGGCAAGATACTCACGTTCAATCTCGCAGTCTCGCTGCTGACTGGAGTTCTTTTTGGTGTGCTTCCTGCTTTGCGCTCTTCGAGAACCGATCTGCACGAAACGTTGAAAGACAGTAGCTCGACAACGACAGACACAACCGGTAAGAAGCTGCGCGGTACCTTGGTCGTCGCTGAAGTTGCGTTGTCGGTGGCGTTGCTCGTAGGCGCGGGTTTGCTGGTCAAGAGCCTCGTCCGGTTATTCCAGGCGGACAATGGTTTCGACCCGAACGGCGTGCTGACGATGGAATTGAAAGTCTCGCGCAACCGTGGGCGCAATCTTCCGGAGCTGAGCCGTCTGCTCCATCAAGTGCTGCAAGGTGTGCAAGCGCAAGCGGGCGTTGAAAAGGCTGCGCTTTCCGCAGCGGTCCCGGGTCTGGACAACGGTTGGCAAAACGACATCGCCGTTGAAGGTGAAGGACCGCGGAAGAAAGGCGAGTTGATCAACGTCGACTGGTCCATCGTGAGCGCTGATTACTTTCAGACGATGAAGATTCCGCTCTTGCGAGGACGCACGTTCACGCAGGATGAAGACGAACAGGGCAAACCGGTGGTCCTCGTCGATGAGAATTTGGCGCGACGTTTCTGGCCAAGTGAAGAGGCGCTCGGAAAACACATCAAGTATGACAGTGCCACGCCGCACGAGATCATCGGCATCGTGCCGGCGGTTAAGACGTACGGTTCGGAAGCGACGCCGCTGATCAGGATTTACACGCCGATGGGTCGCGCGCCGCAGCGCAACGCGACGCTCTCGATTCGCGCGAACAACGTAGACGCGAAAACGTTGACCGCTGCGGTTATGCGCACCGTACACGAGATTGACAAAGACCTGCCGCTTGCTGAAGTCGCGACACTTGACGACATCCTCGCGCGCGAATCGTCCACGCGACGCTTCAACACCGGACTGTTCTCGGTGTTTGCCGCGCTAGCCCTGGCGCTTGCAGTCACCGGTGTGTATGGGGTGCTCTCGTATTCAGTCTCGCAACGCACGCACGAAGTCGGCATCCGCATGGCACTCGGCGCCGGCCGCCGCGACGTGTTGCGCTTGTTCATGCAACAGGGAATGAGACTCGTGTTGCTCGGGCTTGTGATTGGGCTAGGCGGCGCGTTTGTGCTGGCGCGTTTGATGTCGAGTTTACTGTTTGGAGTCTCTGCGAATGACAAAGTCACGTTCGTAGTGGTTGCGCTGGGTCTGACGATTGTCGGCGTATGCGCGTGCTACCTGCCCGCGCGACACGCCACGAAAGTCGATCCGCTGGTAGCGCTGCGATACGAGTGAAGGCTTTCGCACTTGGAAGAGGGCAGTACCACCTGCGGTAGCCGGTGTGCCGCGCGGCGGCTTCGCCGGTTGTGAATTTGACATGCACGCTGCGGCTTCGCCGCCCGATGTGAGGCGTGGCTCTGCCACGCCGGAGGTTGAAAAAATATTTTGGGGCTGAGGCCCCGATTAGGGCTGAGCCCGAACCGAGGGCATAGCCCAAAGATTAAAAAGATTAGCTGACGGCAGGGCATAGCCCTGCCTCACATCGGGCGGCGAAGCCGCAGCGCAGCGTGCGTTAATTCCCGGCACGCATGCTGTCCAACCAGGGCGGCGAAGCCGCAGCGCAGCGTGCGTTA
>DATDFT010000279.1:0-13421 GCA_036522475.1 Pyrinomonadaceae bacterium
ACGATCTGTCATTCACGCACGCGTGATCTGGCAGCTGTAACGAGGACTGCCGACTTGCTCGTAGTCGCGATCGGGCGTGCGGGCTTCATCGGTCGCGATCACATCAAGCCGGGCGCGACGGTGATCGACGTCGGCATGAACAGGTTTTCAGACGAGGACGAGGTTCGCGAGTTATTTGGTGAAGATGCTGACAGGCGACTCGAGGTGCTCGGTAAGCGCGGCTCGACGCTCGTGGGCGACGTGCATCCGGCCCAGGCGGCGGAGGTTGCAGGCAAGTTGACGCCTGTGCCCGGCGGTGTCGGTCTCTTAACGGTGGCGATGTTGATGAAGAACACGTTGAAGGCCGCGACCTTGCGACGGCAGTGATTATGTTACGTGTCGGACTGACAGGCTCGATCGGCGTTGGTAAATCATTTGTCGTCTCGATCTTTGCGGAGCTCGGGTGTCACGTGCTCGATGCGGATCTAACGGCGCGCGAAGTCGTGATGCCCGGCACGCCGGGACTCGAGGCACTGACGGAATCATTTGGCAAAGAGATTCTGAACGCGGATGGAACGCTCGACAGGAAACGACTCGGAGCGCAGATCTTCGCTGATGAAAACCAAAGGCAGCGGCTCAATCACATTCTTCATCCGTTCATCATCGCGCGCCAGGATGAGATCTTGCGGAACTGGGAGGCCCAGGATCCGAACGGCATCGGCATCGTAGACGCTGCTTTGATGATCGAGTCGGGTGGTTACAAGCGCTTCGATAAACTGATCGTGGTCCATTGCCGTCCCGAAGTTCAACTTGAACGCCTGATGCTGCGCGACAAACTCTCGCGCGCAGAGGCGGAGCGGCGCATAAACTCTCAAATGCCGCAGGAAGAAAAGCAAAAGTTTGCCGATTACTTGATCGATACATCCGATGGATTCGATCTGACAAGAGCTCGAACTGTTCGTGTGCACGAGAAACTAATTCAAGCCGCAGATTAACGCGGCCAAACATTTATGTTCCGACGTTCGCGATTTTCGGGGATTTGTTCACTGCTGCTGGCGCTGTGTTTGACTCACAGCGGCTGCTTCAGCAGCGGCGAGCCGTCGACTTACTACGGCAAAGTCATCACGCCGAGGGCGCAGGAGTTTCGTTGGAGCAACGGCGGACTGCCGCAGACATTCGATCCCGCTTTTGCCGCAGCGCCGCCGGACACTGACGCCGTGCGTGCACTCTTCGAAGGCCTGACGGACTACGATCCGCAAACCTTAGCGCCGGTTCCGGGAGTCGCATCGCGCTGGGAATCGTCAAACGACAATCGTGTCTGGACGTTCTACTTGCGTGACAACGCGCGCTGGTCCAACGGCGAAAAAGTTACGGCGGAAGATTTCGTACGTTCCTGGGAGCGCACGCTCAAGATTGGACCACTCGCGCCACACACAGAGTTGCTCGCCAACATCGAAGGCGCGGCGCCAACGGTTTCTGCGCCACACCCTTTCGGCGCGCGCGCACTCAACGAACACGTTCTGCAAGTCACACTGCAACGTCCTGACAATAGTTTTCCGGCGCTCGTGGCCCATCCCGTGTTTCGGCCTGTGAAAGTCGAGGCTGCGGACCACACGAGTCGACTCGATTCGCATGATTTGATCTCAAACGGCGCGTTTCATCTGTCTGCGGCCGGCAACGATGGCGTGAAACTCGAGCGTGCAAAAACTTATTGGGACGATGCATCGGTCGCTCTCGATCGCGTCACTTTTGTAAACACGCCCGATGCCGAAGACGCGCTGAGTGCTTACCGGTCAGGCGAGATCGATGCAATTACAAACGCGCCCTTCGAGCCGCTCGCGCTCAAGCTGCTGACGCCGTACGAGGACTTCCGCCGTACAACCTACGGCGCGTTGACTTACTACGCCTTCAACACCGCGCGCCAGCCGTTCGATGACGTGCGCGTGCGTGAGGCGCTCGCACTTGCGATCGATCGTGAACGAGTCAGTCGCGACGATCTCGGCGGCGCAACTGAGCCGGCTGGAAAATTTTTTCCCGACGCCATGTCCGGTGAAAAGCCGGTAGTCGACAAAGCAGAGCTGCTCGAACACGACGTCAGCAAAGCGAAAGAGCTGCTTTCCGAAGCGGGTTATCCAAACGGTGAAGGCTTTCCCGTGATCAGGTTGCTGATCAATCGCAACGAGCAGCAGCGCATCGTGGCGCAGTCGATCGCTGCGATGTGGCGGTCGACATTGAATATCGAAACGGCGATCGAGATTCGCAATTGGGATGAATATGAAGCAGCGATCAAAGCCGGTGATTACGACATCGTGCGTCGCGGGCTCGTGATGCAAACTACGAGTGAGCTCGTTAATCTGCGGATGCTGTTTGAGCGCGACACTCGTGCGCTGCCGAGTCCGTCGCCGGTGCCTGAAGGTACTGCGCGACCGGAGCCGTCGCCGCCGGAGAAGCTGATGGTTGAGACGGAGACGCAGGCGCTCAAGGATCTGCGCGCGATGCCGATCTATTTTGCGTCTTCGTACTCGCTGGTGAAGCCGTATGTTTCAGGCTTCGATGTGAACGTGCTCGACGCGCCGAGTTTGAAGAAGACGCGTCTGGATACGAACTGGAAACAACCTTAGTAGCCACAAAAAGGCACATAAGTCACAAAAACAGGAACTGATTAAGAAGATCGTTATGTGACTTTTGCGCTTTTTTGTGGCAAATCTCTTTTGGGCGTGAGCGGATTTAGCGTCATTTGCAGGGGCAGGGAAGAGACCGCGCGGGTGGCGGTGGCGTTGGCGCCGTTTCTGCGTGCGGGTGATGCGATGATGCTCAAGGGTGTGTTGGCGGGCGGGAAGACTGCGTTTGTCCAGGATCTCGTGGCGGCGCTTGGATCGGAGGTTAACGTAACCAGTCCGACGTTCACGTTGGCCCACTTCTATCCGACTCCGGTGGGGACTTTTCTGCACATCGATGCTTACCGGCTTTCGAGTGTCGCAGAGTTTCGCGATCTGGGGTTGGAAGACTACGTTCCGGAGAGCATCACCGCGGTCGAGTGGGGTGACATTGTTGAGGCGGATTTTTCGAACGCTTTGTCGATCGCGTTCGACTTTGTGCCGGGGTTGGACAACTGGCGCAAGCTCACACTCTCGGCGACGGCGGAGCGCTGGCGACCGGTTTTGGAAAGTTTAAGAACGCAGGTATGAGTTTACTTCTAGCAATCGAGTCGTCGTCGAATGTGTATCGAGTGGTGCTTGGGCGCGACCGCGAAGTCGTTTTCGATTCGACTGTTGATAACTGTGAATCTTCGTTGCGAACCCTGGATGCGTTACTTTCGTGCGGGCTCGAACGGTTGCACGCTGAAGCGCGTGAGATCAAGGGCGTGGCGATCAATGTTGGACCAGGATCGTTGACGTTCGTGCGAGCTGGCATCTCGTTTGTGAACGCGCTCGCGTTTAGCTTGAACGTGAATATCTATCCGTTCAATTGGTTCGAGATCATCGCACATCAAACGAAGGGCACGACGAATTTGCCGGTGCTGTGTGCCGTTCCGGCCGCGAATGATAATGCGTACGTTGGGTTGATCAAGGATGAGTCAGTTGAGATCATGCGTTTCGGTCCGTTGCACAAAGTGGTTGTCGACGTTGGTGCGCGACTTTCTAAAGCCGCGGTGGCTGGAAGGATTCGACACCGGTTCGCGCCGTTCTTGAATGACGTCGAGCTCGTTGACACGGGAATCGAGAATCCTGACGCGCGCGTGCTTCTGGATCTGGGTTTCGAAGCTCATGAAGCGGGTAGTCGTGCGACGACGCAGGTTGAGGCACTCAATGATCAATCGGACATTTTTTACGAACGATGACTGTCGACGATATTGTTGAGTGTCTGGAGAACGGTGGTGTCGTGCTGCTGCCGACCGATACGGTTTACGGGCTGGCGGTGAGTCCGAAGTTTGACAAATCGATCGATCGATTGTTTGCGCTCAAACGCCGCCCGCGCACGGTGAATCTTCCGATCATGGTAGCGTCGGATGCGGAACTCGAGCCGTTAGGTTTTGAGATCAGCGAGTCAGCGAGGCGCCTGCTGCGTTCACCTTTGATCCCCGGCAGCCTGACGCTTGCGATGGGATTTAGTTCTGACTACCGGCCGCATTGGCTTATCGGACGCGACGAGGCCGCGATCAGAATTCCCAACGACGATCGTCTGCTTGCAGTGTTGCGCAGAACCGGTCCACTGCTCGTCACGAGCGCGAACGCGCACAGCGCCGACACGCCGGACAACATTCGCGACATCCTGGGCCAACTCGACGGCGCACCGGATCTCGCGGTTGACGGCGGCACATTACGAACTACGGCCTCAACGCTCGTGAATTGCCGATTGGATCCACCAGTGATCGAACGCGTTGGTGTTGTTCCTGAATCTGAAGTGGTTAAGTATTTAAATGAGTAAAGAAGTAATTCTCGGTATCGAATCATCGTGCGACGACACGGCTGCCGCCGTGGTCGACCGGGCCGGCAACGTGCTTTCGTCCATCATCGCGAGCCAAACTCATATTCACTCGCACTGGGGCGGTGTCTACCCGGAGTTTGCCAGCCGCGCACACGCGCTGGTTGTCGTTCCGACGATTGAACGGGCACTCGCGGAGGCGAATGTCGCCGGTCCGGATCTGAAAGCTATCGGTGTGACGCGTGGACCGGGGTTGATCGGATCGCTGATCGTCGGAGTCAACACTGCTGCCGGATTGGGTCTCGGATGGAATGTTCCCGTGCTCGGCATCAACCACTTGCGTGGACATTTGCGCAGCGCTGATCTGGTGGAGCGTCGCGTCGAGCTGCCGGCGATCGTTCTGCTCGTCTCGGGAGGACATACGTTCCTCGCACGCATGGAGAGTCTGACGTCGATTCAACTGCTCGGTTCGACGCGAGACGATTCGGTTGGCGAGGCATACGACAAGGTGGCGCGTTTGCTCGGGCTGGGTTATCCGGGTGGTCCGGCTGTCGACAAGCTCGCTAAGACGGGCACGGATTCGATTCTGTTTCCGCGGCCGATGCTGACGGAGGGCTTTGAGTTTTCGTTTTCGGGTTTGAAGTCTGCGGTCGGAAGATACCTCGACAAGAACCCTGACGTGTCGCATTCGGAAGTGGCGGCGTCGTTTGTGAGTGCGTGCATGGAGATACTGCTGACGAAATGCAGGCGCGCTCTGGTTGCGCATCCGTCGAAGTGTTTGGTGGTGGTCGGTGGTGTGGCTGCGAGCCCGCAACTGCGTGAAGGCGCTGCGGAGCTTTGCGATAGTCTCGGAGTGAAACTCTGTCTGCCGCCGCTGAAGTGGTCCACGGACAACGCGGCAATGATCGGACTCGCCGCGTGGGATTACCTGAACGAAGGAGTTCGTCCACCCCTCTACGCGACTGCCTCGCTGCCAATCACTGATTTTTAATCCGCGTAATCAGCGGCTTAAATTCCTCACGAACCCCCAGTCGCCGCTCGCGTTCACCTGAATGTTCTGCACATTCTTCTTCGCGATCACTACATTCGATCCGTACCACAACGGGAACACCGGCACGTCGCGGCTGACGATCTCCTGGATCTTTTTATATAACTCCAACCCCTTCTTGCGATCGAACGTGTTCACTGCCTCGTCAAGCAACGCATCGAGCTCCTTGTTACTGTAGCGACTGCGATTACGCGCAGACCGCGTCTCCGTCGGTATCTCGGAAGTCGCAAAAAGGTCTTTGTAGAAGATCGGATCCTGATTGCCTCCGACCCACTGCGAGTATGCGATTTGGAAGTTGCCACGTTTGAGCTCGTCGAGGAACGTGTTCTGTTCCGGTGTCTGAATCTCGACCGGGATGCCGACTCCCTTCAGTGAGTTTTGAATGACGCCCGCATACTGACGCCCTGCAATACTACTGCCTGAGAGCTTGTAAATGATCGGCTTATCGAAACGCATTCGTGGTCCATCACCATCAGGATCGGGAAAACCCGCTTCGTCGAGCAGTTTCTTCGCGCGTGCCGGATCGTACGAATACGTTTGCCCAGGCGAATAAGCCCATGACTCCTCGGGAATGATCGAATGCGCGATCTTCCCCAAACCCAGCAACAGATTCTTGATCAAGCTCTCGCGATCGATTCCATAAGCGATTGCCTGTCGTACTTTGACGTTATCGAGTGGAGGCGATGAAGTATTGATCGTCAGCAAATAAACATTCGATCCGTTGAATACCTTCACTTGCAGGTTCGGATCCTGCTCGAGTCGTTTCACTGCATCCGGCGAAAGACTCGTCGGCATCGGTGCGATATCAACACGACCCGCCTGCAACTCTGCCTGTAAGGCATTCATGTCGGAGATTACCCGCACGCGCACTGTTTCCAGATTAGGAGCGCCTTCCCAGTACTGCGGAAATCGGTTGAGATCGACTACCTGCTGCGCGTTGTCGTAACTAACGAACTTGAATGGACCAGTGCCGAGCGGATGCGTCTTCTGCGACTCGTAACTATCTTTCGGGATTATCGGGATCGGAACCAGGTTAGAAAGTAATCCCACCCACGGCTCGACCAACGTCACCACGATCGTGCGCGGATCGGGCGCCTCGACGCTCTTTATGTAACTGCGTTTGTCAGCACCCGATCCTTTGTAAAAACTAGCTGACTTTCCGAAGTTACTGGAGAAGACGAGATCGAGCGTGTATTTCACATCCGTGGAAGTCATCGTCTGTCCATTATGAAACTGAACACCATCGTGGAGTGTGAACGTGTAGGTTAGACCATCATCGGAGCGCTTGATGTCGGATGCGAGCTCACCCGAGTAATCAAACTTCTCGTCTTTCTTGACGAGTGTATTGAATATCAATGTGCGCACGCGTTCGCTCGCCGCTTCTACTGAAGGCGCGCCAATCGGATCGATGGTGCGAATGTTGTCGCCGAGTGCGATCACAAAAGCATTGCTGCGTCGTGACCGGCATCCGGGCGGGATTAGTAAGAGAGTTATTAAAAAGATCAGCAGGATAAGCTTGCCGGCGCTCACTTAACGGTGCCTCCGTAGGTGTAGTTGAGCTTGGAATTGAGTCTGGAAATTTCGTCTGAAAGGAATTTAAAACGATCCAGATCGAGCGGGCAGGGTGGTTCCATGATGGTTTTAGTGCGCGCGATTCGCTCGAGCGTCTCTTTTATCCGCGCTTCGGAGAGCGCACCGCTCCGGGCAGCCGCGAGCAAACCATCGTAGCCGCGCTTTATTGTTTCGGGAGTCGCGCAGATCAGGAACATGTCTTCACCGGCGAGCGCCGCGCGCACCACGGCGTCCTCGATCTCGTAGTGTCGCGCGATTGCGCCCATCTCGAGATCGTCGGTGATTACGAGGTGCTTGTATCCGAGCTCTTCGCGGAGAAGTTTGGTGACGATGTTGTAGTTAAGCGAGGCGGGTTCGATCAAACCGCCCGTAGTCTCTTCTTTGATGTCGACATTTGGAAAGCCACCATGACTCACCATCACGCAACGCACGCGATCGTCGCGTCGTTGAAACAGCTCGATGTATGGCGCGAGGTCCTGCGCGATGAGGTCGTCGTGAGAGAGCCGAACTACCGGCATCTCCTCGTGTGAATCCACCTCGCCGGAGCCGATTCCCGGGAAGTGTTTGAGACAGCCGAGAAGTCCCGTGCCTTGAAGCCCGCGCATGTAGACAGTCGTATAGCCGAGGACCTCGCCCGGCGATCGTCCAAACGATCGCGAATAAAGACCATTCGACAGCAGATCGCGATCGTCGGTCATGATCGACATTACCGGCGCGAAATTGATGTTGAAGCCCAGCATGCGCAGCACTTCACCCGTGATTCTGCCGAGCGCGCGCGCGGCGGCAAGATCGCCGTGCTGGCGGATCGTGCGCGCGGAAGGCATCGGTGTGAATATGCGGCGCAGGCGGTCGACGAGGCCGCCTTCCTGATCGATGCCGAAGAGCGGTGGTGTCGGCACGACTTCGCGAACGCTGTCGAGCAGGGTCCGCAGTTGTTCCGCGCCAGCGACGTTACGGCCGAAAATAATCACGCCGCCAGGCTTCACGTATTCGACGAGCGCGCGTGTTTCGTCGTCGAATTCGGTGCCGGGAAGGCCGATGAATAAGAACTGTCCAATTTGTTGTTCGATGGGAAGCGCGAAAAGATTTTCTGCAAGCATTGGTTGTCGGAGTTTAGCACGCCCGAAAAATGATTAGCCACAAAAAGGCACATAAGGCACACAAAAGAGATCTTCTTGATCAGTTTTTTTTCTTTGTGTGCCTTGTGTGCCTTTTTGTGGCTGACAATTTCTTCTTCTTTGTGCGTTGAGGACTGTAGTATAAAGAGCCCATGCGCGAAATAACCGATCGGGGTCGCGTTATTGAAGCCATCCAGCATCTTGCTCTTACCGCCGAACTCTTCGAAGAACAAAACGGCAAACAGAAGTACGCCGGTGACCTCGAAGTAATCGTTCAGGGTCGCGATTATGGCAATGGTAAGCGCGTGGGGCCTTACGTGCGCCTGCTCGCTTACGACGGCGGCGAAGAGATCATGCGCCAGGGCGAGTGGGGTGGAAACACTTTTTACATCGCCGTCGAGGGCGCGCTCGATGTTTACGTACACGACACGGACGGCGAGAAGAAGATCGGCCAGCTCGAACCGGGTGCCTGCTTCGGCGAGATGGCTTTGCTCGCGGGCATCGAGCGCAATGCAACCGTAGCAGTCCCTGCATACCAAAAAGCGGTCGTGCTCGAAGTGACGCGTCCCGCGTTGCGTCTGCTGCGCAAGCTGAAGACGTTCGGCACGATCCTCGACGACACTTACCGCACTCACGGCATCGGGCGCGTCATCGAAGACCTTGCACAAATCACGGGCAAACCTCTAAGCCAGGAATTAACTCAGGAGTTGAAACGCACCGCGCGTTACATGGTGTACGGCAAAAATCATGTTCTGTGCCAGGAAGACCAACCCGTCGATCGTGTGATCCTGATCAAAAGCGGTTGGGTGCGACGCTCGCACGGCGTGCCGTTTCACGCAGCCTCGCCGGAAGTCGTACTTGGCATGGACGAGACTACGGGCGTTGATTTTCTTGGCGGTGGAAATTGCCTCGGACTCGAAGGCGTGACGCAGCCTGCCGTCTGGCAATACAGAGCGAGCCTGATGGCGCGAACGGAAGTGCTCGAAATTCCGCTCGATCAGTTCTCGACGGATCCCGAGCTTCGTAAACAACTCGTCGCGACGTTCTCGCCGCTCTCAACCGTCGGAAGTTCACAGCCACTCACGATCGAAGCGCTTCCCGATCTGAACGCACTCAAAGCCGCCGAAGAAGAGATCGCGACGGGAATCATCGACGGCTCGAACGTCCTCGTGATGGACATGGACCTCTGCATCAGGTGTGGCAACTGTTCGCTGGCGTGCCACAAGATGCACGGGCAATCGCGTTTGTTACGGCGCGGGATCCAGATTGAGCGTCCGGCGCGGATTGGCAAAAAGCGTTTGCAGCACGCGCTTGTGCCGCAGGTTTGCATGCACTGCGAGGATCCGGAATGTTTGACTGGTTGTCCGACAGGCTCGATCTTTCGCGACTCACACGGCCACATCGACATTGATATACCGTCGTGTATTGGTTGTTTCGACTGCGCGACGCAGTGTCCTTACGACGCGATCACGATGGTGCCGCGCACCTCGCCCGCGCCGCCTTCGGGCATTGCTGCGACATTCAAGAAGGCTTTCAGTTTCAAGATCGATCGTCCCGCGCCGCCCGCGGCATCCGACGATCCTGTCGCCATCAAATGCAATCTTTGCCAGGGAACGTCGCTCAACCCACCGGGCGCGAAGCGTAAGGCTTATTCGTGCGAAGAGAATTGTCCCACCGGCGCGCTAGTGCGCGTGGATCCGATTGAGTACTTCAGCGAGATCGGTGCGGCGAACAGTTTTGTATTCCGAGATCAGAATCAGGCTATCGGCCGGAACATTCACAAGAGCGATCCACTCGCGCGCGCCTGGCACATCGCCGGCGCGGCAGTGTCGATTCTTTCGGCGCTCGTCATCGGATGGGCCATCACGAAATACGGCTACGATCGAGTTTTGACGGGAACGTGGTTGACGATGCGGTGGCTCACCGGGCTGATTGGACTTGCGGGCGTCGCGGTGGTGATGACGTATCCCGTCCGGAAGCAGATTTATCGACGGCGTGCGGGCGCGTTGCGATATTGGATGCTGGCCCATGTTTACGTCGGTGTGATTGCGGGCGTGATGCTGCTGTTTCACTCGGGCCCGCGCACCGGCGGGCTCGTGACGAGCTTTCTGTACGTCGCGTTTGATTTGACGATCTTATCGGGGATCCTCGGACTGGCTGCTTACTACCTCGCGCCGCGGATCATGACGCGTATCGAAGGCGAGCCGCTGCTGGTCGAGGATCTCGAAGGGCGGCGCAAGGAGTTGCTCGCTGATGTTCGCACGATTCTCGATAAGAGTAATGGCTGGTTGAAAGAGGAGATCCGGGATCGAGTTTATCCGAGGTTCTTGTCGTACGGTTTTCTCTGGCGACAGATCTGGAGACGTGAAGAGTTGAAAGCCATGTTGGCCCAGGCGCGCCAGGAGTTCAAAGAGCGCACGACGCGCCTGACAACCGATGAGGAACGCGATCTTCTGATAAGTGCGGTCGAGACTGCCGTGACCTTGCGCCGCGTCGACGCGCTGTTGGCGCTGCACTGGCTGCTGCGCGCGTGGATTCCGTTGCACATCATCGCGACCGCAGTGATGCTGGCACTGCTGCTGGTCCACATCGGACAGGTGGTGTTCTTTAACGTGAGATAATGCCTGCGAGGAACCAGTACATCATCATTCGCGACGATCTGCCGGTCGATCCGGTGACGATCATCTCCGAGGGTCTGCTGATCGGACGGCTGCTGCGGTGTGACTTGATGCTGAACCACCCCTCCGTCTCGCGCGTGCAGGCGGGCATCAAGCAGGTTGACGACAACTATTACCTCTTTTCGTTACGGCCGAAGAATCCCGTCATACTCAACGGCAGACCGGTAGAAGAAAACGAAGCGCTCGCTGCCGGCGACATCATCGAAGTTGGACCATACCAGCTACAGATCGATTCCACTGAAGATGAGCTCGTGATACGTGTCGAAGTGGGCATTGGCACGAAGCCTTCCGAAATCGATCTCAGCGATCCGGGACTCAGCACTGACAATCTGGTCGCCCCGGACGAGAGCAAAGCCAAGAAGGCGCGCGCGGCTCCGGTGCCGAGTAACAAAGCGCTGGATGTTTTCTGGGACAAGCGAATTCGTGAGGCGGGGAAGATGGCGCGGCCGTCACCACTTTATCCGAAGGGCGGCCGGCGCAGCGGTAAGACGCAGTTCAACTGGATGCCGACCAGCGATCTGATGTCACGCTGGCCGGTCGCGTTTTTCACGTGGGCGCTGTTGCTTGTCGGTCTGGTTTCTGTTGCAGCGGCTTACGGATACACGAGCGCATTCACTCCCGGACCGGTTTCGAAGGCGCATGCTGCGGCGCAGTTCACGATGACGCCCGCAATTGCCGTCAAGCCGAATGCGGGTTCGTGTACAAGCTGTCATTCGTTGCGCGGCAACATGGAGGAGCGTTGCGCTGCGTGTCATCATACTGATGCCTTCGTTGCTACGACGATCAAGCCTCATGCGGCTGCGGGGATCGGTTGTATTGATTGTCATGCTGAGCATCAGGGAACGGAGTTTAGCGCGAAACAGGGCGCGATCGATTCGTGTACTGCGTGTCACAACGATGCGAACCAGAGAGTTTTTAATGGTCGCAGAGTTAGCACGCCTCATGGCGGTACGTTTGGATATCCGGTCGTGGATGGAAAGTGGAGTGCGAAGTCGATCAACGATGAGGAGTGGGATCTAAGAAAACTCGGGACCACGCACCAGCCGACGGACTCGGATGACAAGTGGCGCAGCAATCAATTTCATGCACTCCACGATCAAAGAGTGAAAGTCGCGCCGGGGATGAAAGGGAACTCCGAAGGGCGGTTGTCGTGTTCGAGCTGCCACGAGTCGTTCGAGCCACTCGATCGCACTACACCGCGAACAACCTGCGCCGCGTGTCACGTGAAGGACGCGAAAGCTAACTGCACCTCCTGCCACGTCCAACACATACTCGATGAGCGCCGCTGGAGCACGTCAATGTTATGACAGGATTTCCAAGATTTTCATGATTTACAAGATTCATCCTGCAACTCATGAAAATCTTGGAAATCGTGTCTAAGTTAGCCCGCCGGTTTATGACACGGTACGCAGTCGTTTGACCCGGGCACTTTTCCTTTGAGCGCGGGGCGTGCGGCGAGCGCCTTGTCGTGGCAAACGTTGCAGTTGAGATGATACGCGACTTCGTTCGTTAACTTCGTCGGCGCGGGTTTATCCGGGTATTGGACGGACGGCAGCGGCGCACTGTCATCACCCGCCTGAAGGTGGCACGCCCGGCAACTCTTCACCGGCTTCGCGTCTGCTGCCGCGAGCGACTCAGTCGTCAACACCACCGTGCGCTCCGAAGTCTTTAACGGCGCCTTCAGATTCGCGGCTGGCTGGTCCGTGTGATGACACTCAACGCAAGTCAGCATGCTCTGACCGTCAGGGCTGTACTTCTTCGTCGTGTGGTTCTCGTGGTTGAACGCGACCTCACCGTATTTGTCTGATTGGCTGTCTTTCGCGAGCACGACTTCCTTTGGTTGCGTCTTGCTCTCTTTGTCCTGAACGACCAGCCCCAGACTCACACACGCCAGCAGCAGAATAAGTAATGGTTTCATCGTGGTCGGCATCTTATCACATGGGCATTCGGAAGCTGGGACCAGTGTGGCATCGCTTGCAGTCTTTGAAGTCGAGGTCACCACCGAACGATCTCTTACCGTTATGACATGTAACGCATGTCATCCCGCGCGTTGTCGAAAAATGTTCGGCTGCCGATGGTGAACTGACCTGGCGCGTTTGTGCGGCGCCGGCCGTTAGCTTGTGACAGTCAGCGCACGCGAGTCGCTCGCGTGTACCGTGATCTGCATGACTGAACGCGTAACGATACGAACGCGCGGCCGCGGTTGTAGGTCGATACGCTTTCTGGTCGTGACACACTCCGCAAGACGCGATCTCACGACCCGCATTTGATTTACTCGATGGCGTGTGACAGGTGTAGCAATTGTTATGCGCCGCGATGTTCGCGGGTATCGCGTAGCCCGCGCCGCGATTGATCGGCGAACCGTGACATCCGCCGCAACCGCGCTGCGGGCGCGCGGAGCCGGTGTTATGTTGCGCGTGATCAAACTTGACGTTGAATGGTTCGTTGAAGCTTGCGGGAAAATTCTTCAGCGGCGGATTGTTGCTGCTGATGTCCGTGTGACAGATCTTGCACATCGGAACCTGCGGCGTCGTGAACTGGCTGCGATGACAATCCGTGCAGGCTTTGTGACCGGGAAATCGCGGTGTCGCAGAGTTGTCG
>DATDFT010000280.1:0-14922 GCA_036522475.1 Pyrinomonadaceae bacterium
GGCGCTCTCTACTCATATCGCAGCGCAACCAGCGGATCGACTTTCGTAGCTCTGCGCGCGGGAACATAGCAAGCGATCAGAGCCACTATCGTCAGCACTGTTGCCAGGACACCGTAGGTCACGATATCTGCTGGTCCAACGCCGAACAATAAACTTCGCAGCAGTCTCGTTAGTGCAACTGCTCCGACCAGTCCTACGACAACCCCAGCCATCGTCAACACCAATCCCTGTTTGAGCACCCAACGCAGAATTGCAGTCCTGCTTGCACCCAACGCGACGCGAATGCCGATCTCACGTGTTCGTTGTGTTACGGAATACGAGATGACGCCGTAGATACCAACTGCCGCCAGCAGCAGCGCAAGCACTCCGAACAGCCCCACCACCTGCATCGTAAATCTGCGACGACTCACGGACTCAGCGGCGATTTGCGTCATGGTACGCTCACCAAAAACCGGCAAGTCTCGATCCAGCCCGCGCACCTGTTCGCGCAACGACTGCGTCACAGTTGATGCGGCCACATCGGTCTTCAGGAAAATCGCCATCGCGTACGTGGGATTCTGGAAAATCGGAAAGTAAAAGTGCGGTTGATCAGGCTGATCGAATCCGTCACTCTTGACGTTTCCGACAATCCCTACAATCGTTATCCAGGGCGCCTCCGAAGCTCGTCCACCTCTTTTTATTCGCAATCCCACTGGATCTCGATTGTTGAAGTAACGTTCCGCAAATGCTTCGTCGATTATGACGACCTGTGGCGCCTTCTGGTCGTCTGCGTCGCTGAAGAACCGGCCACGTTTCAGAGGTGTCTCCATCGTGCGAAAGTAATCGGGCGAGACCGCGCCGACCTGCGCGCTAGGTATTGCGCTGTTAGTTGCGGCATCGCCTTCAATCGTAAAGCCACCGGAATTATGTGGACCAACGAGCGGCACGAGATTACCGTTGCTTATTGCGGCATTGCGCACGCCCGGAATCGCACTCACGCGTTGCAGCAGTTCCTTTATAAACCCGGATCGCTTTAAGGGATCTCGATACGGATCGAGCTCCGGATTGTTTGGAACAGGCAGCCAGACACGCGCGAGTAAAACGTTATCGGGGTTGAAACCTGGATTCACATCGAGCAGCCGGCCAAAGCTCCGAAGAAGTAGTCCCGCAGCAATCATCAGAATTAGCGACAACGCGAACTCGAGGATCACAAGCCCACTACGAAAACGATTAGTCGCCAATCCGAATCCGGATCCACGACCACCATCCTTCAGATTTGTGACGAGGTCAGGTCTGGACGATTGCAGGGCCGGAACGAGTCCGAAGAGCAATCCCGTGACGGTCGAGATGAGAAAGACAAACACCAAAACGGTCAGGTTCATTTGGATCTCATTTAGCCGAGGAATGTCGGCCGGGATAAAGTGAACGAAGCCTCGCAGTATCAAAGCGATCACAACTAAAGCAAGTGCGCCGCCGATGAACGAAAGCAGCAAACTCTCAGTGAGAAGCTGAGCGATGAGGCGGCCACGACTCGCTCCGAGCGCGAGGCGAACTGCCATTTCTCTCCGGCGCCCACTGGACCTCGCGAGCATCAGGTTAGCGAGGTTGACGCACCCGATTAGTAACACCAGGCCAACAGCCGCGAGAACGACGAACAGAATCGTTTTTACGTTACCGACTAACTGCTGCTGTGCTGAGAAAACACGAACTGACCAACCAGCCTCCGCAGGATATTCTTTCGGAAACTCAGTCTGAAGATTCGCAACGAGAGTATTCAACTTAGCCTGCGCCTGGTTAACGTCTGTTCCATCTTTGAGTCGTCCAATCGCACCTGGAAGAATTCGTTGCGCGCGCACCGGAGGACCGAATGGATTCGCTGAGAATCCCGCGGTGGCCCACATGTCGACTTCGTTTCGCAGTGTTTTGCCCGGGTGACGAAATTCGGGCGGCATTACGCCGATGATCGTGTAGAGATCCGTGTCTGCATAAACCTTATGACCGAGGATGTTTGGATCACTACCGAAGAGGCGTTTCCAAAGTCCGTCGCTGATGACGACGCCTTCGGAAAAACCTTTTGCCTGCTGTTCTTCAGGACCGAACACACGACCGAGTTGAGCGTGCGCGCCGAGCAGGGAGAAATAATTCGGACTGACGGCCAGCAATTCGATACGCTCCGGTCGTTCAGAGCCGGTTAGATTCGCATCCACGGGCCACACGGCGGAGACCTGATCGAAGACACCCGAACGCTCTTGCAAGTCTTTGAGCTCATCAACCGATAGACCAACATCTTCAATTTGCCGGCCGGTCAAATCGTCGCGCAGGATCACGATCTGTTCTGGTTTTGGAAACGGGAGCGGCCGAAGAACTACGGCGTTAACCACACTAAAGATCGCAGTGTTAGCGCCAATGCCAAAAGCAAGTGTCAGCACGGCAACTAAGGTGAATCCCAAGTTGTTTCTCAACATTCGAGCTGCGTAGCGGAGATCGCGAGCAGTGTTCATGGTTGGTCCTCTTTTCGACGAGTGCGGGACTGGCTATTTGACTTTTCTTTTACGTTTCTCGCGGCAATTAGTTCATCGGCTAGTCTCATTCCATCTCCTGGACAATGAGTTCAATTATTCGCATTTCATTTTTGTGAAAATGGGATCGGTGATCCCACAACTGAACCCACACTCCGCCTTGATTCGCGCAATTCATCCGTTTTTCGCGTGGCACACTGTTTGACAAAAAGCGGCGATGTTGAGGTACGTCTAAACATGCAACAACTGATTCAGGATTTGCGCTACGCAGTGCGCGGACTAGTCAAGCGACCGGGCTTCACGTTTATCGCAGTGATGACTTTGGCGCTCGGGATCGGTGCAAACAGTGCCATCTTCAGTGTCGTCAATGGCGTTCTTCTGCGTTCACTGCCACTGCCGGACTCGAAGTCGCTCTACGCGGTCCACATTGGCGCCGCGATCTTCAACCGCTACGACGGCGTGCTCTCGTACCCGGAGTATCAGGATGTGGCTGCGCAAACGCACAGCTTCCAAAACATCGGCGCCTGGGTTGATGGTGACGCGAACTTGTCGGAAGGCGCGACGCCCGAACGCGCGATGTTGCGGATCGTACTTCCTTCACTCCTGCCGACGCTTGGAGTGGAGCCTGTGCGCGGCCGCAATTTTCTGCCTGAGGAAACGACGAAGGGTCGCGACCACGTGGCGCTGATCACGTATGGGCTCTGGCAACGGAGGTTCAGCGGCGCTGATGACGTCATCGGCAAGTCGGTGTACCTGGACAATGTCGATTATCAGATCATCGGCGTCCTGCCGCGAGACTTCCAATTCGAGACGCCGGTCGATCTATGGATACCACTCACGACAACGGATCCGGAGATCAACGTGCGCAATGCGCATTTCCTTCGCGTGGTCGCGCGTCTGCGTCCCGGCGTAACCGAAAAAAGCATCGCTGCCGATCTCAACGCGGTCGCGAAGTACGAGACGGACAATTTTCCGGACATGTTTCCACCGAGCGCTGGATTCGAATTTCGCGCGCGGCCGTATCTCGACGACATTGTCGGCGACGTTCGGCTGCCGCTTTACATTCTTTTGGGCGCGGTCGGTTTCGTGCTGCTTATCGCATGTACCAATGTAGCCAACCTGCTACTCGCCAAGGCCGCTCCACGTCAGCGCGAGATCGCGATCCGCAGTGCGCTTGGCGCGCGAGGTCGTCACCTGTTGCGCCAGCTTTTGACGGAAAGCATTTTGCTCGCACTTGTCGCAGGCGTAGTCGGCGTGCTGATGGCTATGTGGGGGACTACTGCGCTGGTTGCACTCAGTCCGGATTCGCTGCCGCGCGCGCGCGAAATCGGTTTTGACTGGCGCGTGCTGGCATTCACCGGCGGAATCGCATTGACCACCGGGATCATATTCGGCCTCGTGCCGGCGCTCTGGGGACCACGAGTTCAGCTCACCGATGCACTCAAAGAAGGAACTCGGGGGACAACGGCCGGCGGCGGACGTTTGCGGAAATCGCTGGTTGTAGTCGAAGTCGCGCTCTCTCTGATGTTGCTGGTTGGTGCGGGCCTCATGCTGCGCAGTTTCTCTCGTCTGCGCAGTGTAAATCCGGGGTTTCGAACTGATCATGCGCTGACGTTACGCGTCTCACTGCCGGTTCCGAACGGTCAAATAACGACCGCAGATGAAAATCGATTTGTAACCTTCTTCGATCGCACGCTGGCGCGATTGAGCGAGCTGCCGGGCGTTACCGCTGCAGGCGCTAGCAACATGATTCCGCTCGACGGCAACGGCACCGATCGATTGATCGAAGTTGAAGGCTATATCCCGCGCGACAAGAGCGACATGCCGGACGCGCAGAATCGCCAGGTCACGCCGGGATGGTTTGCCGCCATGGGCATTCCGCTCGTGAACGGTCGCCTGGTTGAACGTGCCGACGATGAAAAAGCGCCGCGCGTACTGGTTGTGAACGAAGCTTTCGCCAAACGCTTCTTTCCGAACGGCGACGCGATCGGAAAACGCATCCGCCTCGGCAAGCTGACTGCTGATTTTCCATGGGCCACCATCGTGGGAGTCGTCGGCGACGTGCGGGGCTTCGCGCTCGACGAGCCGCCGCAACCGACCATGTACTGGCCGGTCGCGCAGATCCGGGCGACGCCTTCGCTCGCGATTGTTGTCCGCACGCAAAGCGATCCGGCCGCACTCGCTGCCGCCGTGCGCGACGCCATAGGTGAGATTGATCAGACACAGCCGATTTACGATATGCAACCCCTCGATCAACTCGTTGCGAAATCGCTCGGTCAGCGTCGCTTCACCCTCACACTCATGGTCCTGTTCGGAGTGATCGCGCTCATCCTTTCCGCCATCGGCATTTACGGCGTGATGGCCTTCGCCGTCTCGCAACGGACGCAGGAGATCGGCATTCGAATGGCGCTCGGTGCGAATGCAGTAGATGTATTGAAGATGGTAGTTGGTTCGGGAATGTTTCTGGCCGTAATCGGCGTGGCTGTGGGACTGATCGGCGCATTCGCCGTGACACGATTGATGGCTAGTCTCTTGTTCGGCGTGTCGCCGACAGACCTTATGACTTTTGGATTCGTTACGGCGGGGTTGCTACTTGTGGCGCTGCTGGCCTGTTACATCCCAGCTCGGCGCGCAACGAAAGTCGACCCACTGGTGGCGTTGAGATACGAATAAAGCAAGCACTCGTCCATACGGGTTGTGATAACCTCGGGTTCAACAACCATGAGCAATCACGACCCGCAGACCGAGAATGTTTCGGCAAATGCGGTTGAGAACATTCAGCCCGTACGACTGCTTGAGACTGACGATCGTCTCGCCCATCCTGCACCGGGAGTTGCGCTCTGTCTTTCCGGCGGTGGATATCGCGCAATGCTCTTTCACCTGGGTGCGTTGTGGCGGTTGAATGATGCAGGTTTACTGCGCGGACTCGTTCGTGTCTCGAGTGTTTCCGGTGGTTCCATTACGGCCGGCGTTTTGGGACTGGCATGGACCAAGCTTCAATTCGACAACAACAATACAGCGATCAATCTCAGAGAGTTGTTGATCGATCCAGTCAGGCGACTTGCTGATAAGACGATCGATCAAGGGTCAATTATTAAAGGTCTCGTCTTGCCATGGAAAACGATTGCAGATGAGGTAGCGGATGCCTATCGTCGCTACCTCTTCGGAAACTCAACGCTTCAAGACCTACCCTCCGATGATCAAGGCCCAAGGTTTGTGCTGAATGCTACGAACGTGCAGACAAACGTGCTTTGGAGATTCAGCAAACCGTTCATGGGTGATTATCGAGTTGGCTTGATTAAAAACCCAAAGCTCGATCTCGCGGTTGCGGTTGGCGCCTCCTCTGCTTTCCCGCCTTTTCTATCGCCGTCCGTGCTCAAGCTAGATCCCGCTGACTTTGATCCCACGACCAAGGGCGATCTGCAATTTGAGCCTTACACGTCTGAAGTGGTCCTGACGGACGGCGGTGTATACGACAATCTTGGCCTCGAAACAGCATGGAAGGGATTCGAAACGATTCTCGTGAGTGATGGTGGCGGCGGTTCATCTGATCAGCCGCGGCCCAAGCGCGATTGGTTGGGCCACGTCTATCGCGTTCTTCATCTGCTTGATACACAGGTGCGCAGTCTTCGCAAAAGACAAGTTATCGGGTCTTATCAACTCAAACTTCGCAAGGGAACTTACTGGGGAGTCCGTACCAACATCGCCGATTACAATCTTCCTACCGCGATGGATTGTCCGTTTGAAAAAACTGAAACTCTTGCGAAGACACCTACTCGATTAAAACGAGTGGAGCCGTTGCTTCAGGAACGTCTCATCAACTGGGGCTTTGCTGTCTGTGATGCAGCGATTCGAACTCATCTAAATCCCGCATTACCGAGGCCACAAGATTTTCCATATCCGAGTTCGCGGGTTTAGTTAGCGCTGAAGACGCGGACCATGACAGTCAGGAGCAAGCGTGAAGCGCAGCGGAACGCGTCGCCCCTGGTCTCGAAAAGAATAATTTGAATAGAGCACTGAACTGACGCGATCATACGAACAGCTTGCGAAGGTCCTGTGAACCCGCGCGGCTTGCCGTTACACGCGAACCGTCGCTCAGCTCAATGTGCAGCCGACGATCGATTCTCTTGCAAGTGACGATCTTGTCGAGATTCACGATCACGGATCGATGAACACGTCTAAAGCGCTTTGGATCGAGTCGCTGTTCGAACTCTGCGAGGGTGATGTTGACGAGGTAGCACGCCTTACCTAAGTGGACTTCGACATAGTCGTCCGCGCCGACCAGACGCGTGATGTCTGAGAGCGGCACATGGACCACCCGTCCGCGTCGATCACGAACAAACAAACGAAGGAGCTGTTCGGCTGGTTTCGCGTTGAGCGCGTGTAATGCCCGATCGCGAAAGGAAGGTTCATCCTTGTCATCAGCTTCGAGGAGCCGTGCTTTCACTCGCGACAACATTTTAAGAAAGCGTTCACGGCCAAAGGGCTTGAGGATGTAGTCCAGAGCTTCGAGTTCGAACGCCGTGACGGCATGACTGTCGTACGCGGTGGTAAAGACCACGTCCGGATCATGTTTGATACGTTCCAATACTTGCAGTCCGCTCAAGCCCGGCATTTTTACATCCAGAAACACCAGGTCGGGGCGCAAATCGTCTATTAATCGCACTGCGCGATGGCCGTCTGCGGCTTCGCCGACCAACTCCAACCAGTCTTCACCTTTGAGAAAGTCCTTGATCGTTTGGCGCGCGAGCGGCTCGTCTTCAACAATCACTGCCCGAATTGGACCTTGCGTACTCAAAACCTTCCATCCTTAGTCAGCCGGAATCTCCATGCGAACCGCAAAACCTTTTTGCGGTTGAGTGACGACTTTGAAACTTGCGCGATTACCAAAGCGAATCGCCAGACGCTGTTGCGCGATCTTTAATCCCGAACCCGCTGACCGATCGAGTTCGTTCATTTCGGCGCCTGGTCCATCATCCAAGACTTCTAAGATAAGTAGGCCATTACGCCGTTCAGCTTTTAGCTGTAGCAAACCGCCCTCCGGCCGAGGTGATATCGCATGCTTTACGGAATTTTCAATCAGTGGTTGCAAAGTAAGAGGCGGCAACAAGCAGGTTAAAGCGTCAGGATCGATCGACGGTTCGAAGCGTAACCTGTTCCCGAGGCGTATCTGTTCCAACGCCAGGTAATCCCGTATGAAATCCAGCTCTTCGGAAAACAAAACATCTTCGGCGTTCTGGTTGGCGACCAAAGTGTGTCGCAATAACATCGCCAACTTTTCGAGCGCGTCCTCAGCCGCGGGCGGATCATGTCTCACCAGCGCCATCACCGAGTGCAAAGTATTAAAGAGGAAATGTGGATTGAGTTGCGAGCGTAACGCTTCCAGCTCTGCGCGCGTGCGAAGACTCTCGGCGCGAGTCGCCCGCGCCTCCTCCACGCGAAGCCGTTCATTCGTCTGCATGGCGTAAACGATGCCGGTAGTGCTGAGATAAACCATGGCGGCGCTAAACGCTTCGCCTTGCACTTCGTCCACGAGGTAAAAGTGCCATTTGCCATACTCAATCATCTGATCGATCGCATTGAAAAACGGCGCCGCGACTACCCAAAAAGCTACATACACAAACAAGAGCAACAGATGAATGAAGAAAAAGACGTGCCGGCGATCCTGAGACCACGGCAACCGTTTGCACGCCATGACAACCACAACTCCAAACAGCGCCACGGGAACTGTATTGATAGCCGCGCCTTTTACCGAATCGAAGAACGATCGACTGAGATGAGTGACGAAGAAACTGAAGTTAATCGCGCCGAGCGTGATCCAGGCGACGCTGTAAATCACCCAAAAGAGTAAAGACTTTCTCATCGAAATCGGAAAGATGCCACCGCCAAAGGCCGAATATGAAGGACTGACAGCGCCAAAGGCGCGGAATATGAAAGCCAGGGGCAAGCGCCGAACAACGTGAGGCGCGTCGCCCCTGGTAGACAGCACAAATGACCGTGAAGCTCTGAAAGAGCGGAATAATTGACGTTGATATTTCGCACTTTCAGTGCTCTATTCAAAATTACTTCTCGTTAACCAGGGGCGACGCGTTCCGCTGCGCTTCACGCTTGCCCCTGGCTTTCATATTCCGCGCCTTTGGCGCTCACTTTTATCATCCTCCAGCGCTTCGCCGAAACAAGTATGACATCTTGATGAAGAACGTGCGGCCATTGCGTCGTATTCCGGGTTCCAGTTGTCCGGTGAACGGATTGAACCCGTGCCTGTTGACATCATCGTTGTAGCCAACATAGAGCGCCGTTCCGGGATTCGGAGTCCAGCCAAAAAGAAACTGCCCTTTAGCATTTGCTTGCAGCGAATCAAAGTCAATTCGACCGCGCGCGAAAACGAAGCGCGTAAATTGATAAGTGGTTTGGAAGCTCGCCAGATTTTCGTCGAACGCTACGAGCCCCGTATCGTTCCGCCTTAGCGTTTGCCTGGTAAAATCGAGATTGAAATTGAGCGGCGTCGCCGGTTGAAAGTCGATGTTGGTGTTCATGCTGAAGCTGCTGCCCGGACCGGGATCGAGCGGAGCGTTACAAACCGCGGGAGGAGAAGCTACGTTGCACAATCCGGCCTGAGATGCTCGAGCAGCCGCTAGCGCCGACGGACTAACACGCGGGTAACGTGGACCAGCACCAAAATCAAAATCGAAACTGTTTTGCTGCGTTCGCGCAATGAAGAAGAGTCGGAGCTCTTTGTTTGGCGTCACTGAAAAAAACGCATACAGCTTGCTGTTGTAAGTTGAGCGCTCATCACTCGCTCCCGCAAAGGTGCAGTTATTGGTCACCACACAATTCACGCCTGCTTGTCGCTTCGCTCCAAACTCTTCTTCGAACAGACGCTCGTAACCATTGTCAACGCCAACGCCGACCTGTGCCTGACGCCGCAGATTAACCTCCGCCTGCACCTCGTTATTCGACAAACGCGCCCGGCCCTGCCAATCAAAAAGTATCGAAGGCTTATCGTAGATTTGAAAGGAAATGATCTTTGCCTTTGGTCTTGGGTTGGTGGTGTATTGAATGAACAACGACTCGTTGTTGTAATTAACTCGAGTCTGGAATCCTACGGCGGTTCGGAAAAACAAAGTGCGTCCGGTGCCTGACGAATCAACCAACCAGTTACGTCCATTCCTGGTGAGGTCGAATGCGTAACCAAAGCCGTTCTCACGACGATGGTCAGTCTTTCCTGAATCTGCGAAGAAAAAATCGTTTACGGATGTTGAGCCCAGCGCTTGCCAACTGAACGTGGTTTGCCGATTGATCGAGATCAGACCATCCAGTCCTGCGAGCTGACTGTTCGTGCCGCCGAAGTTGTAGCTGGTACCGAGAAAGCCGAGATATGACTGGCCTGAGAGAATGTCGCGTTTGAATCTCATTATCCCAACCAGCGCATTCTTATCGACTATGTGAGCGAGTTGCGCTTGCTTTGTTTGGACCGTCGCGATTTCTTCGCCACTCGGGTTGTTCTTGCCGAGAATGAACGACGGGCTCTCAGTAATGAATGCGCGATCGCTATCACTGAGGTTTCCGGGCCCGTTGTCACTCGCGGCCAGCACGCCAAACGAGTTACGACCATTCTTGCCGGAGAATTTCACGGCTACATCAGGATCAATAATCGAACGCGTGTTAACTGCGGTGACAAGGGTACTGAAGATATCAGTCCCTTCGAGAAAGAACGGACGCTTCTCCGGGAAGAAGATCGGAAAGCGTTGATTGGCCGTGACGACTAATTCATCCGCTTCGACCTGCGCGAAGTCCGGGTTGATTGCAAAATCAAGAGTGATATTCGGATTGAGTTTGTATTTACCAGTTAACCCCGGGTCGAATTTCACTGGACCATTGACGAACCTTCCCGGATCGAGCAAACCGGAATTGACTTGCGCCGGCGTAAGAGTTCCATTCCGTTTCCCTGTTTCCGACATGGTGATACTCGGAATTAGTTCCAGTGTACGTTCAGTCGAGACTCCTTCGAAACCCGTGATGTGGCCTGCCTGCGACATCCAACCCGACTGCGCGCGATCGATCGGCATCCAACTATCGAACTCGTTGTTGATGCGTTTGATGCGACGATAGAAGTGCACGCCCCAAAGCTTGTTCTTCCCCGCTTCGTACCGAAGAGACTTGAAAGGGATCGCTATCTCAACCGTATAACCGTCGGCAGTGAGGATGCCCTTTGATTGCATGACGAAGTCGGGATTGAAGTCTTCATTGAATATCGGGTCCTGCCAGATGCCGTCTTCCTGCACGCCCAACGGATTGAAGTCAAGCTCGTATGCCTTTCGATGATCGTTGAAGGTATCCAACAACATGCCGACGTAGTCGTCGTTGAAGATGTCATCACGCCTGGCGATATTGGCGCGCACCTTCGAAGGATCGTCATAACAATGGAAACCTACGTAGAAAGTATTCGAGTCATAGCCCAGGAATACTTCCGTTGGCTGAGATGGCGCGATGTTGTCGCCCGGCGATGTTTGATAAAAATCTTTCAGCTTTACAGCCTGGTTCCAAACTTCATCATTCAGTCTGCCGTCGATTATCGGAGCCTGATCAAAGCGAGGCACTTTCACCGGCGCGGACTTTTCAGCAGGTAAATTTATTTTGCTTTGTTGGGCGCACGTCCAGTTTGAAACGCAGAGGACGAAAATCGTACCGAGCAGTAGGCAACAGTATTTATGCGTCTGAACCATCTCGTTTGCCGCCACACTAAGAGTGCAGAAAAGTTCTGCGAACAGAATTTCGGTAAACGAGCCGATCGAGACCGGTTAACGGGCAAACCTTGACTCAACGTTGGTTGCAGGTTGAGACTATCTGCTCTTTATGACTGAAAAACTCGCCGTTACGGTGCGCCGCGCCAATCCTGATGACGCCAACTTGCTGGCTGAACTGGGGGCGCGCACATTCTTGGAAACCTTCGCCGGTGATAACACCGGCGAGGATATGGACGCGTACATTGCTTCGAACTTCAACGTTGCGCAACAGACTGCTGAGTTGGCCCATCCTGCTTCGACGTTCCTGATTGCGGAAGCCGACGGAGTCGCTGCTGGTTACGCGAAGCTTCATGCGGGTGAACCGGCTGAGGGCATCGAAGGCGGCAAGCCGATTGAGTTGGTTCGATTGTACGCGTCGCGGCAATTTCTCGGCCGCGGCGTCGGGCAGGCGTTAATGCGTGCGTGCCTGGATCAGGCGCGGCGAGCTGGGTACGAGACTATCTGGCTCGGCGTGTGGGAGCGAAACGCGCGCGCGCAGGCCTTTTATCGTAAGTGGGACTTTCGCGCTGTCGGTGAGCATATGTTCCAGTTAGGTTCGGACCTGCAAAGAGACATCCTCATGGAACGTGCGAGTTGATTAGCCGCAGTCGCTGAGATCCATAGTTGCATTTAGGCTTTGTACTTTTGAGGCAAAGCTGTTGCGTTGCGCGATGAAATATTTTGCCGAATATTCTCATTCTAAGTAGAAACCCATTCCCTGGAGGACGCAGTCATGCCTTTGCAGACGCGAATCAAACACGTCGTCGTTTTAATGCTTGAAAACAGATCTTTCGATCACATCTTCGGTTTTGCTTCCGCACCCGCAGGTCAAACGATCGAGAATCTGGTTGGGAAGAACCTGTCGAATCTCGTGGACCCGTCGAAACCGAAGTCGGCTACCAATCCAGAAATCGCAGCAAAGAAAAACGCTCCTTTCGCCGTTCACGATAAGGAGGGGCCCTCTCACTCATTCAACGGAACCAACGTGCAGTTGTGCAACGACCGTTCAGGCCCGTCGGCGCAACATCCGATCAAGAACAACGGATTCGTGCGCAACTACCGCGACCACCTGCTACAAGGCACGCATACGGTTGATAAGAACAATCTCGCCGAAGTGATGAAGTCGTTCAGCCCGACACAGCTTCCTGCCATCAACGCGCTCGCGCGCAACTTCTGTCTTTGCGATCACTGGTTCTGCGAAGTGCCTGGTCCAACGATGCCGAATCGCATGTTCATTCACGCGGCGACGTCTGAAGGCTACGTTCACAACGCGTTCGACCGTGAGTTTAAGTCGAAAACGATCTACGAATTGTTCGATGCCGCTGGACACACTTGGGCCACGTACTTTCACGACCTGAGTGAGGTCCTGCAATTCCCCGCTTTGACAAAGACGCCCGATCACTTCAGACGCTTCGACGAGCGCTGGGCGACTGACGTCGCAAACGGCCAGCTCGCTACGTACAGCTTTATCCTTCCGCGCTTCATGAACGCAACGAATGCCCGGGCTAACTCGCAACACGCTCCTGAAGATGTACGCTTTGGCGAACACTTGATTGCCGACGTCTACGACGCACTCGCAGCCAATCAAGCTCTGTTCAAAGAAACGGCACTCATCGTCACGTACGATGAGATAGGTGGTTTCTTTGAACACGTCGCACCTGGGCCAGCGCCCAATCCGGATGGTCAAAACTCACCGAATCCGGATGATCATGCCACCTTCCAGTTGCCTAGCTTCAAGTTCGATCGCCTGGGACTTCGCGTTCCCGCGTTGATTGTCTCGCCGTGGATTCCGAAGGGGATCGTGGAGAACAGAAATCTTCAACATACTTCAGTGATCAAAACGATGAGCGAGATGTTTGGACTTGCCGGGCCTTTGAATAAGAGAGACAAGAGTGCAGCTTCATTCGCCGATCTCTTCAAGAAGCTGAACGCTCCACGTGCAGCCGGCGACATGCCGAACAAACTGCCTCGACCACCGATCACCAACGCGGTTTTTTCGGCCGTGGCGGGCGTGCCAGTTAATCCTGCCGATGAGCCACTCGATGCACTCGCCAGAGAATGGTTGGAGGGAACAATCAAACTAGCAGCGAAGAGTCCCGGCGTGATGGCATTGAGCGCGGCGACGCTCGCAGCTCCGCTTCCAAACACTCAGGGCGCAGCGTCTGAGTTGGTAGAGAAAAGACTCAAGAGGGCGTTCAACATTTAGCCTGAAGGTTCATGGTCATCGTGAAGAGTGGCGTGCCGAACAAATTATCGGGACCAACGCTGGTTCTCTGAAAGCCGTATCGTTCGTACAATCTTATTGCGCGCGATAGAAACGGAGTCGTGCTGAGAAATAAGCGCTCGCAGCAATTCTGAACCGCGAACTCTTCGGCGCAATCCAAAAGCTCGCGTCCGATGCCCTTTCCTCTTGCTGCGGGATCAACCGCCATTCCCCTGATGTAAAGTCCTTCACGTTTGAGAACTGCGGACACTGTCCCGACGCACGCGCCATGCTCAAGAGCCACCCATGTCGGGCCTTCGGTCATGCGAGTCTCAACTTGTTGGGGCGTGAGCACTGTGGCGGTGAACCCTTCGGCAGTGTAGAGCGGTTGATATTCGATGAATGACTTAGATAGCACGGAAGCGATTGCCTCTGCATCATTCGGCGTTGCTAATCGTATTTGAACATCCTGCATCGTGCCCGTCTGGTTAACGTTTGCCTCACATCGGGTGGCGAAGCCGGTGCGTGCAATGACAACTAACTTTTGTGCAAGACCTCTCACGAACAACGCTGTAAACCTGTCGGTCGAACAACTGATAATCGTGGCGTGTCCAGGCTGCCAAGTTTTTCGGCGAGCGCAGTCGCGACCTGTTCCGAAACTGAGTCCTGCATTGCGAAGTGATTTGCAAACTCGACCTCGAATGTTTCCGCCCACAGCATCGTGCGTTCGACGGCGCGAATCAGTTGAATGGACACGCGCAGCCGTTCGCCTTCGCGTTGATACAGCCCGTCAAGTAACGCATCGATGCCCAAATCGCTGGCTGGGAGCGACGGGTTCTGACAGGGTTCTATGAGCCTGAGCACGGTCGAAGTAGGCATCACTTTGACAAGCCTCAAGCGGCAGAGCCTGGTTGTAAGCGCATCCGCAATTCCGACGCCTAAAGACTGATCCGTCTCGTCTCTGCAAACAGGCTTCAGAGGAAGTATGGCGATACATGAAATCCTGTAGTCGCCGCGCGAAGTGAGTTTGCGAATAGATGGTCCAACTGAAGACTGCCGCACGTAAGGCGCGAAGCGATAACCGACGCCGGGAACCGTTATGATGAACTTGTGCTCGTTCTTCTGTTCGCCGAGGATGCGACGCAGCAGAAATATGTTCTGTGCGAGATTGCCTTCTTCAACAAAACAGTCGGGCCAGATCGTAGTCATCAGCTCGTCCTTGCTTATTACTCTGCCTCCGCTTTGCACGAGTCCGAGAAGGATTTCGAACGCTTTGGGAGTCACACGAACTGGCCGGCCCTCGTGAAAGAGTAAGCGTCGCCTTACATCAACGTGAAAGGACTCGAATTCGTAGAACGTGTTTGCTGAATCGTTCATCATCCGAAGAACCCAACACAAAGTCGGAAAGATGCCATCTCGCTGCGTCAGATCTCGT